>JAPKYD010000054.1 GCA_026394475.1 Methanothrix sp. | reverse complement strand
CCTAAAAATTGCTCATAGACGCGGCCCAAAATTTCGGCCGGAATCTCCGAGAATACATATGGACTGTCTGGAAAATAAAGCCCTTGAATGATTTTCTTTAGAACTTTGTCTTCAATAATTATTGATGGAGTAATTGTGTCAAAGTTATCCCTATCCTCCTCGGGATGGAAGTGGAACAGGCCTGAATTGTATCTCTTATCAGCCTCTTCGAAGAGTTCAAACAGCCTGCGATAAACATTCTCGCCATCAATAAGTTTCTTTAGCCTGCCATAGTCCTCAATGAATCTGTCCTCGCAGATCCTGAGAAATAGAATCCTATCTATAGTCATCTGCACAGCATGGTTCAGGCTCTTCTGATCAAGATCAGGATTCATCTTCTCAATGTTTACTGCCAAAGCCTCGCGCCATTCTGAAATATCTTCAAGGAGGGCCTCATCTACCTTCTTCCCTTTCGGGGCTGGGATGGATTCCAGAGAGCCATTTTGCACAGCCTCCTTGGAAAATAAAGAAGCTATCTCATCCCATCTCTTTTCAAATTCATAATATTTTATTATAAATAATCTTGAATTCGTGGGTTTATCGAATTTGAAAGGCTGACTACGGCAATCATAAACTGCAAACTCCTCGAAGTCAGTTACAATAGAGACAGGCAAATTGGCAGACCAGGCATAACTCCGGAGCTGGAAAGCAGGATTCATGCCACCTTCAATGTCCACGGCAGGCTTCTTGGCCTCTACAAAGAATTTTCGTGCCCTGTCAAGTCTAAAGCTGTAATCAGGGTTCTTGACCCGGCCCTGCACATCTACAGAGTCCTCGAATTTAACTTCCCTTAAGGCTGGAGGCTTATTGGTCTTATTGCCGACATCCCATCCTAGAGCTTCGAATAGGGGATTTATGAAATCAATTTTAATGTCTTCTTCATTATAAGATAAAGACTTATATTTATCAATATCAGACTCAAATCTGTCCACCAATTCGAGTATCCTCTCTGGAACAGCCAATCTTCCTTTCCTCCGGGAAAGTCAGTACAATGTATCACCCGAAAAACCTTCCGATGCATCGGAGAGTCTAAAGTGCCCTGCCCAAGACCAAGTTTTATTATCAATGAAGTATCAAGACAGAACATAATCTGTCGTTTATTTGAAAAAGCTTGCGGGGATATAATGCCTTCGATCATGGTAGGTTGCATTGATGGCTTGTTCTATGACATTTTTGTTTGACTTCAAAATAATGCCATAGAACTGCAATACTTCTCGTTTCTAATACGCTCGTGATCTTTGCAGCTCATATTCTCTTATTTCCACGACCTAGAAGAAATGGAAAAGGAAAGTACTGAGATGTACTGAGATTAAACTGAGATCCAACCAAGCATCTCCGTAGATTAATTGGGTTTTCGGATAGCGTTTTTACTCAAATTACTGGGATACTGAGATAATTCCCCCCTAGCCCTATAATAAAATGTTGTATGATAGTTTTGTTTTTTTCTATATTTTCCTTAAGGTCAAAAATATCCCAGTATCTCAGTATTTTATCGAGAATCGGCATCGGTAAAAGCCAAAATTTTACTGTGATTCATTTTCCAATCCCAGTAACATCCCAGCATCCCAGTATTTCGAAAAATTAAAAGTGTAGAAATGCATGCCTAGCTTTTATGAGGATCATTCATTCTTTTCGGCCTTGTAGAGCATCATGCTTTGGGTTTTATCAAACCGTCTTCGCAGTACCAAGCCATTTGGGAATATTCTATCTGTCTTCTTCTCAAGTTTCCTGCTAATAGATATGGCATTGACTTTTCTGGAGATTAATGACTCAGCGATTTCATCAGGTACAACGATATCTCCAGAGCTTACCCACTCGGCAATTGTCCTGGCAGTAGTCTCACCCTCTCCATACGTGCTATACCATGCTTCCAAGAACATCTCCCATTTGTCTGTGCCTACATCTATCCTTTTCTGTAGTATTTCATCGTTCTCTCTGAATCCTCTTACTCCTGCATAATGCAGAATTCCACCAATAGTTTCTGCCCATTCTTCAAAACTGCCCATAGGCTTAGCAGAAGCCTTTGGCTTGCCTGCGATGATCCAGGCTTTAATCATCGTGAGAGCTGCCGCAACTAATGATCCGCGATTGTTCTCGATCCATTTCCTTATGTCTTGATGCCTAAACTTGGATGCATCTCGCTCCCAAGGCCGCGCGTTTTGGGCATCCATCTGAATAAGATAGCTCCTTCGGCCTAAGTCTCCAGCAACTTCAAGGTTATTCCCAGTAGCATACCAGCATGCCGAATTCGGAATGCTTACCATCTCGGATTTTCCCAAAATTCGCCCTTCCACATTTGGCGCAGTCAAAACATTTGCAAGGGTTGAGCTATTCAGATTGCTATCCACATTATCAAAGCATACGATGAGATTCCCCTTTAATAGGCTAGCCAATAAGGTCTTTTGCCATTCTTCTTCGCTACGTGGATCTTTCTGGAGATTTGCGTCTTTTCCCCTCGCGACCAAGGAGATGATGATAACAAGCAGGGATGCACCTGTGCCGGGAGATGGCTTGCTGATAAGGCATAGCGGAACACATCCGAGTATTATGGTTCTGGCGAGGGGTGTTATAGTTGCTGCCAACCCATTTGCCTTAGATGCTTCATCCACGAATGGGAAATCGCTGAATAGCTCGGTCACTAGATACTGAGCAGCCTTTTCAGCATCTTCTTTGGTTGGATTCTCTGGTATTTCGGGCAGCTCAAAATCTTCGTCTGGTATGAAGTAGTATCCCGTTTTATCATCAAATCCTCGCTCATCAAATATGCTGCCATCAGGTCTAATAATCGGCGTATTTGTTATCCCATTTAGCCAAGGAACGGGCCATTCGCCGTAGCTGATCACAACATCAGCGACTTGCGCCGGAGGATACACATCTTTATGGAATTTTACGCCGTCAGTTTTACGCTCTTCCCACTTAGTCCATCTTGCAGCTTCGGCTAGTATCCCTTTAAGCATGCCTTTATTTATGGGATTTATGACGAATTCTCCATCAGCTATCTCATCAAGCCGACATAAACTGCCTCCTCTCTTGAAAATAATCGGAGGAGCGTTATATAATTCTAGAGCGTCTAATGCCTTGGCAGCTTGTTCATTCAATCTAGGTATCTCATGTACATTGATTATGATTTCGTCTTTCCTCAGAGCTTTATAAATGAGACGCCATCGATAACTGACATTCTTATTTCGCCCGATCCACTTTCCCTGGTTGTAATACTTCTCCATTATGCAATAGATTTCTTCGGCAGTGAATCCATGATCTTTGAGATAGCGACATAGATAGGATTCCTGTTTGGATTGACCGACCTCTACCTTTTTGAAAAATTCTTGAGGAAATACATCATCCGTGGCAAGCAGAGTCCAAAAACGGATATCAACCTCATCAGTTAATTCGGTAGATTCATGCTCTTCATGGGTTATTTCTTCTTTCTCTGATGTATCCCCCTCAACTGTTTCCGTGGACACTTCGGTCGCCTTTAACGGTATGCTCTGAGAAGTAGCGGAAGCTGACTCCATTTAAGCCACCTCCGATACGGCGAAACCAGCTTTTAGCAACCAATCCGCCACTAAATGCCTATGACAGAATTTGCTAGGTCCCTCCCAGCAAAGCAATATCGGGTTTGGCCCTAGTTCTTTTACGACTTCAACTGGATCAAGTTCGTCTAACTGCCAGCCAAAAACTACGGCATATTCTTCTTCGCTAAGCTTGCCTCGTTTATACTCATCCAATAGATCTTTGGAAGGCGCTAGCTTCAGATACTGCCTGCCTTTGAAGGAAGCAGGATATCCACGTGCGATGCTTATCGCGTTGGGAAGCTTCGATGATCTAGCAAAATATGAAGTCCGTATCACATCGATTTCGACTTTAACGGAATTGAAATCCCAGCAAGCTCCGCAATGCATAGAACAATCCGGACAATACCATGACTCATCTAAGACACGGTTAAACTTATTGAAGATGAGACGGCCTTCTTTACTACAAATTGTGCATTGTGTTGACTTGGCAGCGAAATCGACAAGTTTCATAGTCGAGATCAATTAAACCACCCCCCAATCTGTTCTTCAATGCCTAGAACTGCATCTCTTCGAATAGTCTGGATTCGGCTATCGTTCTTTGTAGGCAATACAAAACGATCTTCTGTCTTAATGCGATCGTTCTTCATTTCTCTGAGATTTTGTCTCATGATACTATGAGCACCTATCTTTATATTTGCAGCCACTTAATTCCGGAAAATTAGGGAAAATTAGGGAAAATAAGTGGGATGAGGATGGATGGGTACAAAGGTAACAATATATGATATTGCTGAAAGGGCTATCATAGAATCCTTCGACATCTTGGGTGCAGAGACACTAAGAAGAAAGGACATTATCGATAAAGCCCACGAACTGACTGATGAAAGCAAAGAAAATTTGGGAAAAAGAATTTTAAAATTAAAGAAAATGAATTATTTAATACGGCACAAAAGGAATGTGATGACTGAAATTAAAGGGAAAAAATTGGCAGTCTATTCAGCAAATCCATGGGGAGTCTATTCTGTAAATCCAGAATATGAATTTATATTTGAATGTGAGCCGTTACCTTCAGATACGACATCTATTGAGATTCCACTTGAACAACGTGAAGCTCATACTTTAGATTTGAAAGCAGCGATAGAGAATTGGATAAGCAACTTCCCAAACCCGCCTCATTTAGAAAATACTTATCAAGAAAATACTTATCGAGCATTTTCAGCATCAGTTAAAAAATGTGAAGAACATTCATTGTTTGATGATTTGCGAAATCATCTATCGGCGAGTGATTTCGAAGTATTTGATGAATGGGAGAACTATAAAGACGAAGTTAAAGACTTAGAGAGATTGGAAAAACGTATATTGGATACGCTGGAATTAAATATATCTCAGATATTCGATAAATTGCCGATTAGATTTGTAAAAAATTATGATTCTTTACAGGAGGATTACCAATGCAGCATTCCTCAACTAGTTTTCGATCATATTTTAGAGGACCTCACACTAAATTTAATCTATGCATATGAGATGAGAAAGGCTCAAACTGATGAAGAAGCTCAAGAAATATATAATAAAATGAGTTATCCGCCGCCAATTGATTTTTTCGCGGGATCGCCACTGATTGAAAGCGGAGATTCAATAATATGGGGATACCTGGAGTCACTGATTCCTCATTATCAATTGTTGAGGATACCCAAAAGAGAAAAGGATACTTTAATGCAGAATAAGGGTCGCGCGAATGCATTCATTACTAATCCTCCAACTGAGATCAATGATGGAATTCGCGAAATCGCTGATAAATTGAAGCAATTGGACCAAGAAAGAGAGAATATCCTGAAGGAATTGAAATCCTCGTTGTATTGCCAATGTTTCTCGGGTGATTGCAGATACTTGGGCGGCAAATCAAGCTAACGCTCTGATATGGGTCATATGGGCTATTCTTCTATTTAATGTGTAGCTAAAAAAATAGAAATTATTAGATTAATGGCAAGAATGACCCATATAGGCAATATCCTCAAAGCATCAAGTACTGCTCATACTTCGCTTGCTTTGCCTCATCCGAGACGTGCGCGTACCTGAGAGCGCGCTAAGGAATCTGAAGAAGTCACGCGACTTAACCCATATGAAAAGACCCGATAAGCTTTATATCATCGCGACATTAACACTACTAACGGCAGTCTAAAGCAAAACCGATATCTAGAAAGCTAAAAATGCGGAGGACGGGAGTCGAACCCGCGAACACCTTCGTGACAGGGTCCTAAGCCCTGTGCCTTTGACCTCTTGGCAACCCCCGCTTTTTGCCCTCTAAGCCGCGCCATATTTTCGGGCTAGCCCACCGTAGAGGAGAGGGCTGTACTAGAACTTTGCGATCCTGGAAAGACCGAATCGAAGATGGCGAGAACACACAGGCCTAGGCTACCTGGCTCTGCCTGCCACAAGCATGGATCGCATCTCATTCCGGCTGCCATCTCCACGCCCCAAGGTTATTGTTGACAGTGGGAGGCCTTGGAAACAACGAAGAATATGCATTCTCCATATTCGAGGATTCTCTCATATCGTCCCTGTATCTAGTCGCCTATCTGTCTTCATCTCAATCCTTTAAAGATCAAGATCGGCGTCGAAAGATCGGCGCAACGTAGGCTTTTGTCATTTCTGTCCCATCAGCCAGGCCATAACCGCTTTGCTGGTGTGCAGCCGGTTCTCCGCCTCATCGAAGACCGCGCTCTGCGGCCCGTCCATGACCTCGTCCGTGATCTCTTGGCCCCTGTGTGCCGGAAGGCAGTGCATGGCCACGGCCCTTGGGGCCGCCAGGCGCATCAGTCCTTCGTTCACCTGGTACTTTCCGAAGACGCGCAGCCTTTCCGCCTCCTGGCCCTCGTCTCCCATGGAGATCCAGGTGTCTGTCGCCAGGACGTCCGCACCGTTTGCAGCGTCAGCCGGCTCTATTACAACTTTGGGCCGGCCGCACAGTTTATTCGCTTGCTCCAATATCTGATCCTTTGGCACGTACCCCGGCGGCGAGGCCACAGTGATCGCCATCCCCAGGATGGCCGAGGCCAGGAGGAGGGAGTTGCAGACGTTGTTGCCGTCCCCGATCCAGGCCACCCGCAGGCCCTCCAGGCGGCCGAAGCGCTGCCGCATGGTCTGCAGGTCCGCCAGAATCTGCAGCGGGTGCTCCCAGTCCGAGAGGGCGTTCAGCACGGGCACGCGCGCGTGCTGGGCAAGCTGCATCACAGTGTGATGTGAGTAGACCCGCGCCGTGATGCCGTGCACATAGCGTGACAGCACGCGGGCCGTGTCTGCAATAGTTTCACCGCGGCCCAGCTGCAGCTCGCTCGCAGAAAGGTAGAGCGCATGGCCGCCCAGCTCCTCGCAGGCTACCTCTAACGAGACCCGCGTCCTGGTGGACGGCTTCTCGAAGATCATGGCCAGACTCAACCCCTTCAGCGGCTCGCCGTGACCTCCCCGCCGCGCCTGGAAGGCATCGGCACTGTCCAGCAGGCGGATGATGTCCTCCTTGCCGAGATCGGAGATGGAGATGAGATTCATGTTTTATCCCTAGGCTCGCATCCTCTGCAAGATCTCGGATATCTGGGTTACGTTCTCCTCCGACGGAGAGACGCGAGCCGCGATCCTCTTGAAGCCTGGTATGCTAGTATCACAAACGTCATCCCTGACCAGCTGGTTGAACCAGGGGCTGTTGATCATGAAGGCCAGGCCCGGATGCGGGTCGTCATCGGAGATCTTGGCAGCCACAACCACGCCACCCACCTCGTTCTTGACTGAAATCCTCTGGCCGTCCTTCACCCCCAGCCGGGTTATGTCCTGCTTGTCCAGGATGATCTGGGCGCTGAGCTGACGGTACTCGTCTGTGTATATTCCTTTCTTCCTGGCCTCGTTCTGGAAGATATCCTGGAAGGCCACGATCGTCACCTCTGCCTCCATTCTAGATCGCCTCCTTTATCTTGGCCAGTATCTGCTCATCCGAGAGAAGCTCCGACTTGAAGAACGGCTCGAACTCGATCTTCACCCCATCCAGGCGCAGGCTGGTGCCGCCAGCCTCCAGTCCGTACATGGCCGACGGAATGACCACTTTAGCGGCATCCGTGGTCAAGGACCGGCGCGGATCGATGGCGATGAGCGAGGTTTTCGCCAGGGCGCGGGCCGTGCCGAACGGCAGCGCCGATAAGGGATCTGAGCCTATCACCAGGGCGGCATCGCAGCTCTTGGCTGCAGCCATCACGCTCTGCTCCGGGCCGTGCACTGTTGTGCCGCCCTGGAAGGAGACGCGATTTATGAAGCCCGTCTCATCAAGCAGGAGCTGGTTGAAGCCGCGCATGTTGTAGTGATCCACCATGGGTAACACCATGAAGGTGGTGATCTCATTCAGCTTGGCCACCAGCCTCACCAGGAGATCCATCTTCTCCTGCAAAGAATAGACCATTCCCAGCCCCGGAAAGATCACGCCGTATTCGGTCTTGCGCAGAACTGTACCCAGCTCGATCATGCGCTTCTTGTCCCCGAACCTGGGGATCTTGCCGTCCAGAACGGCCAGGATCGATTCTATGAACTCGGCGTCCTGCCCTGGCGGCACGCGGAAGTAGTAGTTGCTGCATAGCCTAGCCGTGGCGGACTTTCTCACGTCCACCGCAATGCAGATCCTCTCTTCCTCGTAGCTCTTCTGCCTCTTCTCACCGCGCGGATAGTAGGCGAACCGGGATAGATGCCGGGGATGACTGTTGGAGGGATCCGCGCCCCAGAAGACGGAGGTGTCAGCGAAATTCCGGACATCATCCAGGGTGCAGGTGGGAACCTTTCCCGTCAGAACCAGCTCCATCAGAATGCCCTGGCAGAAGGATGAGGTGTCGTCTATGGTCGCGCCCAGCCTTCGAGCCAGGTCTATGCCAGCGGCCTGGGCCTCCAGGGTGGAGTTGGACCAGCCGTAGAATAGAGGGCTCTTGGCGCTCTTCAGGATCTCCGCCGCCTTGCTTATGGCCTGATCCAGGGAGACTTCTCTTCCGTCGATCATGGGACGGGTCCTTTCTATGAAGAGCGCCTGGAAATGAGCGTGTCCTTTGCGGCAGAGGTTCTTGGCCTGGGAGATGGTTCCATCCTTCAAAACCAGCTCAATATCCTCGCATAGCAAAGAGCAGCCTGTGCATACTACCATTAATATCACCAGCCCTTGTCACCTACACGAACTCTATGGCCTGGCTCGGACAGGTGACAGTGCAGGCGTTGCAGAGGACCCTGTTCGGCCCGAAGCGTTTACATTCCTTGATATTCATGCACTTCACGACTCCATCCTCCACGGCCAGAATCACCCTGTCGCCCTGGGGTCCCAGGCCCACGGCGCATCTTGTCGGCTCCGCCGCCACATTGACCGGGCAGGCGACCACGCAGTTGCCGCAGCCAAAGCACTTCTCGGGATGTATAATCAGGCCTGTCTCCGAAGCCTTTTCCAGGGGCGCTAGCAGCTCTTTCAGCTTCTTGAACTTTTCTAGATATTTGGGATTAAGAAGAGAAGGGCAATCTTCAAGCTTTTTCTCCCGGTTGAGAAGGGCTACGGCGAGGGCCATGCAAGAGGTATATCCGCACTCCTTGCAGGCCTCCCTTGGCAGTAGCTGGTAGATCTCCATGGCGCTGACCATAAACTGATACCTCGATCTGGAAAGATGCGGTTAACCTTTTTCCTCGATTATATTTATTGCCTGCGCAAACCTTTTCATAGTTCTTAATCCAAAAAAGGACCTGAATGCCCTTCCGAAATCCCCTGGCCCTCCTAGGGCTCTTGAGCATAGTTCCCTTGATAATAATTTATCTCATCCGGCCCAGGCCAAAAGAAATCCCATTCTCCTCCACCATCTTCCTGCGAGAGGGCGAGGCGGAGCGCTCTGCCGTGCTCAGCCGCCTCATCAGCGATCCCCTCTTCTGGATCCAGCTTCTGGTGCTCTGCTCACTTTCCGTCGCAGCGGCCGGACCCTACACCACGGAGGTGGGCGTGGCGAGCAGCCATCTGGTGGTCGTCCTGGACGCCTCGGCGAGCATGGAAGACAGCTTCACCAATGCCAAAGACCTGATCGATCCTTACTTGGACAATTATGAGAAGATCAGCATAGTCCTGGCCGAGAATATCCCCATAGCCGCTCTCCAGGAGGGCAGCAATGCCGAAGCCAGAGACACCCTTGCCCGGCTGAAGCCAAAAGCCGTCTCTGCGGATCTATCCAGCGCCATGATCCTGGCCAGCAACCTCCTCGGCCCGCAGGGCGGGAATATCCTGGTGGCCTCGGATTTCATAAGCTGGACGGGCGACGATCCCGAGGCCACGCGCAAGCTCCTGCAAGCCGACGGAAAAGTGAGCATCGTCTTTGCCGACTCCCGCCTGGGCGGGGAGAACGTCGCCCTGGTGGAAGGCTGGAATGTGGCTGGCCCAGGATACGTCAACCACACCGTTCTGGTGCATAACTATGGTCCTGCCAGAACCGTCCCCGTCACCATAAGCGGCCCGGGCGGATCCTCCGGCCAGACGGCGGACATTCCCCAAGATGGGGACTACTACCTCTCCTTCACCGCCTACCCGGGAGTCAATGAGATCTCACTGGGCCTTCAGGACGCCATCTCCTGGGACAACCAGGCCTTCGTTTACGTGCCTGTGCTTGGCGAGAAGAGGGTGCTCTACCTGGGCGAGCCAGGGTCCGCTCTGTCCGCCTTGCGTTCCCTGCCCAATGTACGCACCGAGACCTTTGGCGATTACAGCGGCTTCGACCTGGTGGTGGCAGCCAGGAACGCCTCGCAGGACGGCAAGCTAAACCGCTACATCGACGGCGGCGGAAAGGTGATCTTCATCGCCTCCGACCAGGAGAGCCCCGAGTACCTGCCCGTGCGGGTGACGGGCGAGGCCAAGGGCCCGGGCAGCCTCTGGGTGCGCAATCAGGGCTTCTCCGAAGGCCTGCACTTCGATGAGATCGGCATCTTCAGCTACCTGGAGGCCACGCCCCGGCGCAACTCCCTAACCCTGGTCGAGGCCAACGGCGTTCCTGTCCTCACTTACTGGAGGCTCGGAAAAGGCACCGTCATCTACAACGGCCTGGAAGCGGACTCGGACTTCTACCAGCGGCCGGAGTATCCCATCTTCTGGTACCAGATGGTCAACTGGATCACAGGAGCGCCTGACATCGAAGCGTCCAACCACAAAACGGGAGAGCTCATACCTCTGGGCGAGACAGTAACGGTCGAGACCCCCTCCGGCACGGTCACCACCGCCAATCTGCTGCTGGACGAGGTGGGAATCTATCGCTTCCGCGGAGAGGCGGTGGCGGCAAACATGTACGACGCCAGAGAGTCATCCTTGAGCCGCAGCTCCGACATCTCAGTGGGCCAGTTTCAGGGCGGCAGCCGGGAAACGCTTGTGGAAAATGACCTCTCCAACTGGGCCATCGCCCTGGCGGCCCTGGCCATTCTGCTGGAGCTGGCCATCATGCGCTGGAGGCGAGAGACATGATCCAGGATCTCTACTTCTCCAGGCCAGAGCTACTCTTTGCGATCCCCCTGCTCTTGATCCTGGGAGCCCTCTACCTTCGCACCCGCGCCAAGAACAAGCTCCTGGCGGCGACAAGGCTCGCCGTCTTCTGCCTGATCATCGCCGCGGCTGCCAATCCCTACTTTGTGGAGACACACACCGTGCAGTCGGAGAAGCCGAGCATCGCCATTCTGGAGGACAGCACAGGTTCCATGGAGGTCTTCGATCCCGATGTCGCGGCGCGCGTGTCCGCTTTTGCAGATGCGCAGGTGCGCTCCTTCTCGGGAGACTCTACGCCTTTGGGCGACAAGATCCTCCAGTACTCCCTGCCGAGCGAGACCCTGGTCCTGGTCTCGGACGGCTACAGTAACAGCGGGCGGGCCCTACCGGACGCGCTGGCCCTGGCCAGGGCTTCGAATGCAACCGTCTTCGCCATCTCTCAAAATCCCATCAAAGAGGACGCCAGCGTTGAGATCTCCGGGACGAACACCGCCGTCCTGGGAGGAGATTATCCCTTCGCGGTGATCGTCAGATCCTCGGGCCGCTACCAGGGACCGTTGTCTGTCCTTGCGGACGATAGACCGATCTATTCCGGCGATGTGTCGGCTAACGAAACCCATTCCATCAAGATCTCTCATGCCTTCCTGGAGACGGGAAATCACATCCTGCGAGCGACGATCGCTTCGGACATCCAGCCCATGAACAACGACTATCAGAAAGCGATCTACGTCGTCCCCAAGCCTGAGGTCTTGCTGATCTCCGATAGAGACTCACCCCTGGCCAAGGATCTGTCGAGCCTCTACAAGCTGACTCTGGTCTCAGCGCTCCCCGCCAGCCTGCAAAGCTACAAGGCCGTAGTCCTCGACGACCAGATATACAGCTCCAGTCTGGATGTTCTTAAAAATTATGTGCGCGAAGGCGGCGGGCTGGTAGTGGTGGGAGGCCAGGATTCCTTTGACTTTGGCGGCTACTACCACTCCCCTCTGGAGGATGTCCTGCCTGTGCAATCCTTCCCCAGCACCTTCGAGGGCGGCAAGACCCTGGTATTCGTGCTGGACATATCCTTCAGCCTGCTCTCCACCCGTACCAGTGACGGCACACCTTTATTGGATTACGAGAAGGCCCTGGCCATGGAGCTGCTCAAATCCCCCGACTTCCAGGACTACAAGGTGGGCCTGGTCGTCTTCGGCACCAAGGCCTACGATGTGCAAGATCCCGTACCTCTCTCCAGAAGCAGAAGTGTACTGGAGGAGAGGATTGCCAGCCTGGCACCCACAGGCACGGAAGACACCTATCTCGACAACGGCCTGCAGCTGGCCTGGGATATGCAGAATGCCAGCGGCGGCAAGGGAGAGCTGATAGTGCTCTCTGACGGAAACCTCTGGAACTACGAGGACGTTTTCCAGCATTCGGCCCGCCTGCTGAAGGAGATGAACACCACCACTCGACTGATCCAGGTGCAGGCAATACCGGGAAGGATGGGAAGATTTGATGATCTGGCGAGCCTGACCGGATCGGAGTATGCAGCGTTTGTCTATCCCGCCTCGTTGACCACCAAGGTCTCTATGCCGCCAGGGGAAAAAACCCCGCAGGAGAAACCTCTCGTAGGATATCCCATAGCTGTGGCCAATAAGAACCACTATATCACCGCCGACCTGGAGCTGAACGCCACGATTTCCGGTTTTAACGATGTCACGCCTAGATCTGGTGCTCAGCGCCTGGTGGTCATGGCCGATGGCAAGCCCGTTCTGACGACATGGAGGTACGGCCTGGGCCGAGTGGCAGCGTTCACCTCGGACGACGGCAGCGCCTGGGCGGGTTCGCTCTATGCGGCTCCAAGCTCGCAGCTGATTTCGTCCATGGTCAATTGGGCCGTGGGTGACCCGCGTCCCGAGGACGGTCGTGTGGAGGCTGAGGATGGCTGGCAGGGGACGCCTTTGCAGATCACCATCGATAGCAATGCCCGGCCCAGCCTGCCCGGCACAAGCGTCGAGAAGGTGGGCGATAAAAGGTATGTAGCCACCCTGATCCCGAACAGCACCGGTATCTACTACATCGGTGACTATGGAGTTGCCGTCAACTACCCCCTGGAGTACAGAGATATCGGCTTCAATCCCGAGCTGACCAAGCTGATCATGGCCAATGGAGGAAAGGTCTTCACAGAAGATGAGGCCCGGCAGAGCCTGATCGCCGAGGCGGGCCGGCTCAGCCAGAGGACGGTGCAGGAGAGAGTCTCCAGAAGGGACCTCCTGCTCCTTTTGGCCCTGGCTATCTTCCTTGTGGATGTGGTCGTGAGAAAGGCAGGCGAGATAAGAAGGCGTGGCCGCTCAAGGCGTTTTGCGCCTTGAGAGCTTACCATTAGATTTTAATAGCATAATCAGCTTTATTGAGGGTATATTGCGGAGGTAACTGCCACCAAATGAGTTCTCAAATGTGTACCGTCTGCGGCCTTCCCCAGGAGCTCTGCATCTGCGAGGAGGTTGCCAAGGAGCAGCAGAGGATAGCAGTGAAAGTTCAGAAACGCAGGTACGGGAAAGAGGTGACAGTTATCCAAGGCATCGACCCCCATGAGATTGATCTGCAGGAGCTGTGCACTCATCTCAAGTCCAAGCTGGCCTGCGGTGGGACTGTCAAGGATAGCCTGATAGAGCTGCAGGGCAACCACATTCAAAGGATAAAGGATATCTTGGTGAAGAAGGGATTTGGCGCAGATCAGATAAGTACTTGAAGCCCACGGGGTTAATCACCAAAGATCCGCAGGCCGATCCTAGCGTCTGCTTATTTTCCTTTTTAAATCTAGATCTCGCTGTATTTCTCCTGGTGGTAGACCTTCTCGATCGCCATCTCGCCCGCCGGGCCCATCACAATAGAGAAGATCCACTCGCTGAGCTTGGCACAATGCTCTGGGGTGCATTCTTCGATACAGCCTGCACAGGGCTCGAAGAATTCCTCGGCCAGTAAGGGACTAAAACGTCTGTCGTGCGCGCTCTCGACATAATATAGCCTGTAGGTTCTTATGCCGTCGATCGACTCCGCCTCTCGGGTGATGAGATTCTCCTTGAGGAGTTTGGCCACAATGCGTGAGCATTTGCGAGAATCGATCTTTAGAATCTTCCATAGATTGCTCTGGAGGGCACCCTCAGGATGCGACTTTATGTAATCCAGCGCCTCCTCGACAGACATTCCAGATCCCCTTACTCAACAGGACTTATGAGAATTATGTTGTTGCCTCGCAGGATAACAGAACCCAAAGAACGGGTCCTCTCGCCGCCTATAAGCTCTACGGTCTCCAGAAGGTGAAGGTTTAGATACTCGTCTACACTGTTGAGAACTCCTTCCAGGACGTAGCGCGGTGAGCCCTTCATCTCCACCTGAACCTTGCTGCCTACCAGACTCTGCACCTTTTTAGTTGGAAACATAATCAAATCCTCATTTATTTGAGCTGAATAATACCAATAGTTCATGTTTGATCAAAATTTGAGCGTCCTTTAAACGGATACCACGCCCTTTACGCCCGCCACGCTCCTTTTGAGCTCCTTCTCGATAAAATTCTTTAAGGTCATCTGCGAGAAAGGACAGCCTGCACAGCTTCCCTGCAGCTTTACCTTGACGATTCCCTCCTCGATATCGACGAGCTGCACATCCCCGCCATCCACACGCAGGCCGGTCCTGATCCTCTCCAGGGCGGCTGTCACGTCATCCTTGAGGTTTTGCATAAACACTTCAGTCCCCTTTCACCTTTATAGATGTAACTTTGTGCCCGATGATCGTGTACCTTATCCCTTTTAAAGCTTCCTCGAGCTGCTTTATGAGCCGATCGCATTTGTCGGAGTTCACCACGGTATTCACCATCACTCCCGGCTCTGATTGGTTCCTGATCGCCGTCAGGGCCATCTCTGGATCCTCGCTCAGGCGGAAACTCTTCCAGGTCTTCGGCGACATTCCATGATATTCTACGAGATAAAAGCCTGTGATTCCCAGCTCAGTCAATGTATTGATGACGCGAACGAGATGCTCGTGATCGACGAAGATCTTGACCATGGTCTTCATGGAATTCCCCAGATCTATATCGACCATTGGACCTTAAATAACTTCGCGAGATCCAGATATTCTTTTATCCTCCGCGACTATTCAAGCCATATCATGGCCGATAGAGACATCAGAAACGTGCTGAAGAGCATGGGAATAACCGAAGACGAGATCGTTACTGCCGCACTGGAGCTCTTTTTCCCCCATCCAGGGGTGGAAACGCGCGAGAAGGCAGAGGCTATGTTTCGCAAGGAGATGACGCTTGCACTCTCCGATCCCAATCTCGCGCTTCTCATTTACGCAGGCGTCCTGCTGGAGTCGGAAGGGGCCAGGGCCAATCTGCCCAACTTGAAGCCCTCCGATTACGAGAACGACCTGACCTGTCTCATCGCTGATGAGGTGCTGGGATTGTCCGTTGCCAAATACGTGGGCGGCTACAAGGGCCTGTTCGATTATGTTCGCTACGACAAAGCCAAGCCGGGGATACTGGCCCGCCTGGGCCCCTTCATGGACGATGTGATAGCAGGCCTTATAGGCGGCGTCTCCGCCAATATGTACACCAGGGCGGTGTTGGACTGAGGGACCTGCTCTTCGCGCTCAAGTCGGGATTCGGCTGGCTCTCCACCATACCGGTAGGCATCTCCATGGAGGGCGTTGATGCCCTCATGAGGCATGTTTATGTATTTCCCCTGGTGGGCCTGGTGCTGGGGGCGATCCTTGGGGCCGCTGCATATATCGCGACGCTGGCGCTGCCCTCCAATCTCGTGGCCATAATAGTAATCGTGGCCATCTACAAGCTCTGCGGCATAAACCACATCGACGGGCTGGCGGACTTTGGGGATGGGGTGATAGCTCACGGCACCCTGGAGAAGAAGATTTCAGCCATGAAGGACGTTTCCTTGGGCACAGGGGGTGGGGTATTCATAGCTGTGCTTCTCCTGGCCACCTTTGCCATCATCTCCGACCTTCCCGCAGCGCTTCTGCCCCTGGCCCTGCTGGTCGCAGAGGTCTCGGCCAAAGAGGCCATGATCGCCTTTGCAGCCTTCTCCCGAGGCTTGCAGAAGGGTTTTGGGCAGATCATGATTGAGAAGACCACCTCAAGAGAGTTCGCCATCGGCCTGGCCATTTCCGCGATCATCTGCGCTGCTGCTCTAGGCCCCCTGGGCCTGGCCGTATTGGCAGTCTCTCAAGGAGCGGCCCTTTACATGGTTGTAGTGGCGAAGAGGAACTTCGGGGGTGCCACGGGCGACGGCATCGGCGCGACCAATGAGGTGGCCAGGGTGGCGGCCCTGGCGGCTGCTCTGATCCTGGGAGGTGCTCTTTCCTGGATGCCCTGGTGATGGCCGGTGGGCGCGGCAGCAGGCTTGGGATGGGTGAGAAGCCGCTGGTTACGCTCTTCGGAAGGCCGCTCGTCGACTACGTGACTTTGGCCCTGCAGGACAGCTCCATAGAGCGGATCTTCCTGGCTACCACGGAGAACGTGCCTAAGACCAGGAGGTGGGCCGAAGAGAAAGGACTGGAGGTGGTGGATACGCCGGGGAGGGGATTTGTGGCGGATATGATCATTGCGGTAGAGGCGGCAGGAGTCACCAAGCCCATAATGATCATTATGGCCGATCTGCCGCTCATCACATCGGATCTCATCGATGAGATCATCGAGATCTATGAAGAGAGGCCAGAGCCCGCGCTCTCCACGCATACGCCCCTCCGCCTGCACCGCCTCCTCGGGCGTCGGCCAGATTCCCTCTTCAACTACCAGGGCCAGCTCATCGTTCCCTCGGGCATAAACGTCCTGGATGGTGCAGAAATAGAAAGGGAGCAAGAGGACTACCACTTGATCCTGGAGAGGATGGAGCTGGCGGTGAATGTGAACGTGGTCGAGGACCTCAAGCTCTGCGAGAAGATAATGCAAGGTGAGATCCTTTGAACGACTCTGTAACCATAAACGGCGAGAAGTTCTCGGCCGACGACCTCCGGCTGCTGATGGGAGAAGACGAGATCGGGGAACCGAAGGGCCACATCCTCCTCCTGGCCAGAGCTCTGCGAAATCCCATGAGGCTGCCCTGGTTTTTGAAGGAGATCTGCGGTCTTTGCCTGAAGGAAGATGAGCAAAGAGAGATGCGGCTTTCCCTGATCAGGGTGCAGGTCGATGCCGAGCTGAGGATGAACCAGGATATCCAGAGATACCAGCAGAGGCGCTACGTGGCCCAGGTGATCGAGATCCTGCTCTTCAACGAGCTTATGCTTGCGCCGCGCGAGCCGGTGGAAGAGGGGGAGATGGAATAGATGATACAGATTCGGCTCAGTGCATACCCAAGTTAGTGCTCCGCAGCCTTCCTGGTCTGCACCGCCAGCCCGCGCTTGATCTGCAGCATCTCCTCCGGCGCGAGCACGGCAGTGCCCGTGGCCAGCAGCCGATCCCTGGAGTCCACGACCAGCACCTCTTCACCCGCCCTGATCTCCGGGTCTACGCCAAGGACGTGGCGGGCGAAGACATTGCCGCCCTTGGTCACGAAGGGCGCGGCGTCGTCAGAGGCTATGACTCTTAGCCGGGGAGGCGGGAAGTAGCCGTGCAACCGCCGCGCGCCCAGCATGCTGAGCGTGAGCAGGCCGTCGCTGGCTCGAACTGTGGCTATTCTCTCCTTTCCGGAGAAGAGGTATCTCAGCCTGCCTGTTTTGGAGAGGCTGAAGGTTGTGTCATCGGAGAAGAAGATAGCTCCCGCACCCCGGCCAAACTGGAAGTCGGCGATGGTCCTAGCTCGCTTTAGCATCCATTTCCCATAGAGTCTCACCATAATCTATTTTGCCCTCCTCATTACATCTCCACCAATCTCGCTGATTATGCCGGTGATTTGATTGAGACCCTTGAGCGTTGAAGATCCCGAAATCGCGGCCGCCATTCACGCCGAGCTGGAGCGGCAGCGAAATACCATCATTCTGATTGCATCCGAGAACTATGCAAGTAGAGCGGTCATGGAGGCCCAGAGCTGTGTCATGACCAACAAATATGCAGAAGGCTACCCCGGCAAGCGCTACTACCGCGGCACGGCCTTCGTGGATGTGGCCGAGGAGCTGGCACGGGAGCGCTGCCAGAAGCTCTTTGGTGCAGAGCACGTGAACGTGCAGCCGCACAGCGGCACCCAGGCGAACATGGCTGCCTACTTCGCCGTTCTCAAGCCGGGCGACACCATCATGGGCATGAACCTCGCCCACGGCGGCCACCTTTCCCACGGCAGCCCGGTAAACTTCTCGGGCAGGATGTACAATATTGTGCCCTACAACGTCACGAGGGAGAAGGAGATGCTGGATTACGCAGAGATGGCAGAGATAGCCAGAAAGAACAAGCCCCAGCTTATCGTGGTGGGTGCCTCCAGCTATCCCAGAATCATAGACTTCAAAGTCGTCCGTGAGATTGCGGACGAGGTGGGAGCCCTGGTGATGGCCGACATCGCCCACATCGCGGGCCTCTGTGCCGTGGGCGCTCATCCCTCGCCTGTGCCCTACTCGGACATCATCACCACCACCACGCACAAGACCCTGCGCGGGCCCAGGGGCGCAGTGATCATGTGCAAGGAGGAGCTGGCCCAGGCCATAGACCGGTCCGTATTCCCAGGCACCCAGGGTGGACCCTTCATGCAGGCCATAGCCGCCAAAGCCGTGGCCTTCAAGGAAGCCATGACCCCGGAGTTCAGGGACTACCAGTTCCAGATAGTCAGGAACGCCCGCGCCCTGGCGGAGCGGCTGACGGAGAACAAATTCGATCTGGTCTCGGGCGGCACGGACAACCACCTCATGATGGTCAAGCTGCTCAAGGAGGGCATCACCGGAAAGCTGGCCGACGAGACCCTGGAGAGGGCCGGAATCACTCTCAACAAGAACATGATACACTTCGACCCGGCCACGCCCTTCGTGACCAGCGGCATTCGCATCGGCACGCCCTGCGTCACCACCAGGGGCATGAAAGAGCAGCAGATGGTAGAGATTGCGGACATGATCTCCACAGTGCTCCACGATATCAAGAATGAAGAGACTGCGAAAGCCGTGCGGGTCCAGGCCAAAGAGCTGTGCGATCAGTTCCCGCTTTATCCTGATCTGACATGCTGATCGATGGAAAAGCCCTGGCCGCGGAGGTGGAGGCAAAGACCAAGGCCAGAGTGGAGAAGCTGGCCGCTCGGGGCATCGTGCCCGGCCTGGCCACGGTGCTGGTGGGAGCAAACCCTGCCTCGCAGATGTACATCAGGCTCAAGCATTCGGCCTGCACCCGCGTGGGCATCAGGTCGGAGAACGTGATGCTGCCCGAGGACGCGACTTGTGAGCAGCTCATCGGCAGGATCCGAGAGCTTAACTTGCGCTCGGACATTCACGGCATTCTCATGCAGCTGCCGCTGCCTAAAGGGCTCAGTCCCCAGAAAGCCATGATGGCGATCGCCCCGGAGAAGGACGTGGACGGGTTCCATCCGGTGAACATGGGCGCTCTTCTTTTAGGCGCGGAGCGCCTGGTGCCCTGCACCCCGCGGGGCATCATCTACGCGCTGGAGCGCCTGGGGAAGGGGCTGGAGGGAGCTGAGGCAGTGATCGTGGGCCACAGCAATGTGGTCGGCAAGCCGCTGGCGGCGATGATGCTCAACCGCAATGCCACGGTGCAGGTCTGCCACGTCTTCACCAAGGACCTGGCGAAGCATACCCGCGATGCAGAGATATTAGCGGTAGCCGCCGGCGTTCCCGCCCTCATCAAGAAGGAGATGGTCAGGCCCGGAGCATACGTCTTCGACGTGGGCATCAGTCGCGTGGGGGATAAGACCGTGGGCGACGTGGACTTTGATGCCGTGAAAGACATAGCTGCAGCCATAACGCCGGTTCCGGGCGGCGTAGGACCCCTGACAGTGGCCATGCTGCTTGAGCAGACGGTGCAGGCGGCGGAAAGCCAGATCGCTTGAAGATGCAAAGGAAAGGAGGCATGGGACGCTGTCGCTGGTCATTGCCCTGGCGGGAAGCCGGGAAGCCGTAGTGGGAGGCGACCGGCGGTCCATCGCTTTCCTGGGAAGCTGCCCAAAGCTGGAGGAGGAGCTTTACTCGGGCCGGATCAGGAACGATCAGGAGCTTTTAGCTAGGGCCAGGGAATTGGGAGCTTCGCTTCAGGTTTCAGACGGAAGAGAGAAGGTCTGGAAGAACGAAGATGTGCTGGTGGGAGAGGTCAGGGAGATCTCTCTTAATTTTGAGCGGAGACGGCGGATCTACGTGGTCCCTGGAGCCCACCTGATAGTGGATATCATCGGTGGCGAGGCGAGGATCACAGGCCGGGGAAAAGTAGGCTGCATAGTGTTAGGAAACCGATTCACTCAGAAACTGGCCGGAGAAGGGGTGGGCAGGGCCAAAGGAAGAGTGGATGAGCAATTGATCAAAGACATCCTGGCAAAGGCCGGGGAGAAGACGGCATCGGTGAGCCGGGAGCACACGGTGCAAAGGTGCGATGTCATGCAGCTCGATCCTGAGGCGGCCCTTTTGAGCGCGCTGAAAGAGGACTGCGAGAAGAGCGGTTGGAGGCTATGCGGTCTGCGGTGATCCTGGCCGGGGGCAGCAGCAAGCGCCTGGGAGCGGAGAAGTCGCTTCTGGAGTTTGAGGGAAGGCCGCTCCTCTGCCAAACGATGGAGAAGCTGCTGCGGGTGACGGATGAGGTGATAATAGTAGCGAGAGACGAGGATCATGCCCGATGCCTGAAAGAGCTGGTTTCCGAGGCCATCATCACCTGGGATAGCGTTTCAGGCTTTGGGCCGGTGGCGGGACTGGATGCGGGCATGAGGTGCGCGAAGGGCAGCCTGGCTTTTGCCGCTGGATGCGATCTGCCCTTTCTCAATCTGGAGGTCATCGACCGGCTATTTGATCTGGCAAATGCAAGAGAGGGCTACGAGGCTGCGGTGCCTGTGCAGCCCAATGGATTTCTGGAGCCGCTTCATTCCGTTTATGATCGGGAGAAGATGCTTTTGGCCTGCCAGAGGGCACTGCAAAAGGGCGAGCGCAGGATTCATGTTCCTCTGCAGGAGCTGTGCGTCCACCACATCCCGGTGCAGTGGCTGCGGCCCCTTGACCCTGCGCTATTGACGTTCTTTAATCTCAACACACCCCAAGACCTGAAAGAGGCGAGGGCGATCTGGTCTTTGGGTCAGAGGTAGTGCTTCAGGACGAGGTAGATCACGTAAACCGTGACCGCGAAGAGCGCCAGCCGCCACAGCAGCCAGAAAGAGTTCCAGAGAACCAGGGCTACCAGAATAGCCAGCAGTAGGAGAACCAGGTTCCTCTCGCGGCTCAGGGCGGGGTGCGGCATGTTGAATAAACGCCGATGCATATCCACTCATCGGCTCCGAGGATATTAATTGTTTCCCTGCCATTCCGGAACCAAAAGCATTATACCTCCCCATTCCTCTTCAGGGGTGGTGACAATCCTTTGGACAGGCTTGAGCTGGTGATCAGGAACACGGAAGAGATAGTTACGTTGGATGAACTCAAAGGCTTGCTGGAAAAGCCACGGCCAAGAGCCTACGTCGGCTACGAGACCAGCGGAAAGGTCCACCTGGGGCACATGCTGACGGCCAACAAGCTCCTGGACCTGCAGAAGTCCGGATTTGACGTGGTAGTCCTGCTGGCGAACTTGCACGCCTTCCTCAACGAGAAGGGCACTCTGGAGGAGGTGCGAAAGACTGCGGACTACAACCGGGACTGTTTCATGGCCCTGGGCCTGGACCCGGAACGGACGGAGTTCGTCTACGGCACAGACTATCAGCTCAAGCCGGAGTACATGCTCAAGATCCTGCAGATGGCCCGAAATACAACGTTAAATCGAGCGAGGCGGAGCATGGACGAGGTCAGTCGCAGCGCGGAGAACCCCATGGTCTCGCAGATGATCTACCCCTTGATGCAGGCGGTGGACATTGCCGACCTGCATATCGACCTGGCCGTGGGCGGCATAGACCAGCGCAAGATCCACATGCTGGCGCGCGAGGAGCTGCCGCGCCTGGGCCTGAGCGCGCCCGTGTGCATGCACACGCCCCTGATCCCCGGCCTGAATGGGGAGAAGATGTCGTCCTCAAAAGGCAACAACATCGCCGTGGATGAGCCAGCGGAGGAGATCGAAAAGAAGATCAAGAATGCCTTCTGTCCGGCCAAGGTGGTGGAGAACAATCCCATTCTGGCGATATGCAAGTACCACGTCTTCCCCAGGGTGGAGGCCGGGATGGCGGTGAAGCGGCCAGCCAAGTTCGGTGGGGATGTTCACTACGAGAATTATGAGAAGCTTGAGGCGGACTTCGTCAGCGGGGCGATGCATCCGATGGACCTCAAGAAGGCCTGCGCCGAGTACATGATCGAGATACTGAGGCCGGTGAGGGAGAAGATGGGGTAGAAATTAGGATATCAGAGTCTTGTGACCTTTGAAACTTTTAGTTCAAAGATTACAAATACTATTATGCGTACTATTGGAATTATATAGGAGGAAACAAATTATGAATGTAGAAAAAATAGAATATAGGCCATTTGGATTTTCGCTATTTCCGGCTATACGCTTTGCTATTAGACTATCTCGAGTTCCATATTTAGAAGCATTAATTAGTATTTCTGGTTGGTTGAAAACAGATGACGGAAAATTCATTTCAAAGTTAGAGGAAATCCGTCTAAACAATAATAGGTCAATGGATTTGGGTGGCAGCAATAGCAATCTTGATAAAGAATTTAATAATAAACATTATTATGATTTTGAACTCATTGCGCCTTTGGATAAGAGAGCTGTATGTGTTTAGGTCCCTTGCATGTTCGTTCAATTTTGCCTAAATCCAATAGACCAGAAAAATTATATAATACGATGATGATATTTTCTTATTGGGAATATGGACGAAGTAGGGACTATTGAGCAACTTCGAAAAGAGAA
>JAPKYD010000046.1 GCA_026394475.1 Methanothrix sp. | reverse complement strand
GTTAGATTATCGTCTCGCTTGAGGTGCTGCTCATATGACAGAAATTACCGATGAGTTCATGCGGCAAACGATCTCCCGCACCAAGAATTACTGCGTCGTGATTCTAAAGGCTGGGCCGAATAGAAATAAAGCAGGAGCTGAAAAGATCATTTGGGAGCACGGGAAAAGGAACTTCGCTCTCCGTGCAGAAGGATTGCTGCCGATTGTGTGTCCGGTCTCTGATGGAAGCAATATATCGGGTGTCGGAATCTTTAATGCAAATTTCGACGAGGCAAAATCGATAATGGACGAAGATCCGGGAGTAAAAGAAGGCGTCTTCGTCTACGAGATTCATGCTTGCAGAAGTTTTCCTGGCGATTGCTTGCCGGAGTGAAAAATCATGCATCCAGTAGCCTATCAGGATAAGGACGCTCCTGAAGATTGCCCCACCCGCAAGAATATCTTTTGGATGAAGGCGAGGTCCAACGGCAAGAAGGGGATTGTTTGAATACTTTGGCGTCCTCAAGGATAATCCAGTTCTGGACGAACTTGAAGCTTGACTCAAGAAGGATAAGAGAGATGGCAAGGCCTAGAATTTAATCATCTGAGACACGAATGCCAAAGGACTGGTCTTTTGCATTTCCCCTTCTCGCTGGCGAGCCTCCGGAAAATTGCCCGAGCAATCCAGATCCGCTCGCCAGAGAAATCAATCAAATTCATCATAAGTCTTATGTATAAGTAGCGTATCTTCAATTTGGCTCAATGGATTATTCGCCCCACGATGTGGTGAGCGGGCGGCGCCGGGCTCTGACCCGGGGCTGATCCAGAGGGGTTCCAACTTCTGGAGGACTATACTACGGCAAAAGAGAAAGCGAAGAAGGCTGAAGAGAAGCCGAAAAAAGCTGCTGAGGCCGATGAGCTCAGGCATATAGTTCGTATTCTGAACACAGACCTGGCAGGGAAGAAGCAGGTTCACATGGCCCTCACGGGCATAAAAGGTGTGGGCCGCAGGTGTGCCAGGATCTTTACCGATAAGGCGGGCGTAGACCCCTATGCTACTTTGGGTTTGCTTCCTGACGCGGAGATAGACAAGCTTAAGAAGGTCATCGAAGAGGACGCCAACAAGATCCTGCCCGCCTGGTTGGTCAACCGGCGCGGCGATATTGAAACCGGCACGGATAAGCACGTCATGGGCCTGGACCTTACCATGACCCTCCGAGAAGACCTGGACCTCATGAAGAAGATGAGGAGCTACAAGGGCATCAGGCATGAGCGGGGCTTGCGCGTGAGAGGCCAGAGGACCAGATCCACAGGCCGCACGGGCGCCATCGTTGGCGTGAGCAGGAAGAAGGAAGGAGCACCGGTTGCGGCACCGGCGGCTACCAAGGAGTAGGTGGTCAGAATGGGATATCCAGGCAAGAGCCGCAAGATGTATGAGCGGCCACGCACTCCCTGGCAGTCGGAGCGCATTGCTCAGGAAGTAGAGGTCGTAAAGGCCTATGGGCTCCGCAACAAGAGAGAGCTCTGGAAGGCTCAGGCGGTGCTCAGGAAATACAGGCAAGCCAGCCGCAGTCTGCTGGCAGCCGTTGCCATAGGCGAGGCGCCTCCTAAGGCCGAGGCCATCCTCAACCGTCTAAAGAGGCTGGGAATGCTGAAAGAGGAAGGGGACCTTGACGCCATTCTCTCCATGAAGGTCAGCGACGTTCTGGAGAGGAGGCTGCAGACGCAGGTCTACCGCCAGGGGCTGGCTAATTCCCTGAAGCAGTCCCGGCAGTTCATCGCCCACGGCCACATCCAGGTCTCCGGGCGCAGGGTTACTGTGCCGGGCTATCTGGTGAAGCGGGGTGAGGAGATGACCATTGATTATTACATGGGATCGCCCATGGCCAAGGAAGGCCATCCGGAGAGGGCGTCCAGAACACTCAGGGTGGAAGGATAAATGGCAGAAGGAAAATGGGGCATTGCCCATATCTATTCGTCCTTCAACAACACGCTTATTACCATCACCGACCTGACGGGAGCCGAGACCTTGGCCAAGATCTCAGGCGGCATGGTGGTAAAGGCTGCCAGGGACGAAAGCTCTCCCTACACAGCCATGCAGATGGCCATGCAGGTCGCTGAGGCTGTGAAGGATAAGGGAATCATCGGAGTTCATGTTAAGGTAAGAGCACCCGGAGGAAACAAGCAGCGTTCTCCCGGACCGGGCGCTCAGGCCGCGATACGCGCACTCGCGCGCGCCGGTCTGCGCATAGGCAGGATCGAGGATGCCACCCCAATACCCCACGACGGCACCAAGCCTGCCGGCGGAAAGAGGGGTCGAAGGGTGTAGAGTTTGAAGTTCGAATTGATTGAGCTGCAGGAGGACCAGATCCGGTTCCTCCTTCGTGGCGTGTCTGCCGCCTTTGCCAACGGCATTCGCCGGGCCTGCATGAGCGAGGTGCCGGCTCTGGCCATGGATGATATCAGCCTTTATGAGAATACCTCGGTGCTCTTCGATGAGCAGATCTCTCTGCGCCTGGGGCTGGTTCCGCTGCAGGCTGAGGACCTGGATATGTTCTCCCGGCCGGAGGAGTGCCAGTGCAAAGGCGAGGGCTGTCCGGGCTGCCGGGTCGATTTCATGCTCTCTGCCGAAGGGCCGGGGCTGGTCTACTCCAAGGATGTCCAGTTCACCGACCCGGGAGTGAAGCCGGCCTTCGGCAAGATACCCATCGTTGTCTTGGGCGAGGGCGAGAAGCTGGTGATAGAGGGCTTTGCCACCAAGCGCGTGGGAAGAGACCACTCCAAATGGCAGGCTGGAACTCTATGCGGCTACAAGAACCTTCCCAGCATCGAGATAGGCGCGGCCTGCAACGGCTGTGGAAAGTGCATCGAGGTCTGTCCCAGGGATGTGATTGTCCTGGAAGAGGGCAGAGCGAAAGCTACAAATATCCTGGAATGCTCTCTGTGCAAGCTCTGCACTGAGGCATGCGAGGCAAGAGCCATTAAAATCTCGCCGGTCCTGGACTCCTTCGTGGTCTCCATCGAGAGCGGCGGATCCATGCCCGCCAAGGAGCTGGTGGCCAGGGCGTCTCTGGAGATCCGGAAAAGGGCAGAGGACTTGGACGCAAAGCTGGCAGAGCTGTCCTGAAGATAGACTCGAAGCCGACCAAACCCTTTTTGAGCGGGGGTTGCCAAGCTAGGTCAAAGGCGCAGGGTTGAGGGCCCTGTCACGCAGGTGTTCGCGGGTTCGAATCCCGTCCCCCGCACTAATTTACGAGTAAAGCATATATACCATGGGGTGCAATTATTCTAATTAGGTGAGCCCATGGTAATGCCAGATAAGTCCCGTTATGTGTATCTCTACCTGCCGTCTGCTGTGGATAAAGCCCGCTGGGATGGCCTAGCTAAGGAGGCAGGAGTTCCACTATCAAAATTCGTGATTGAGGTCGTAGAAAGCAAACTTGCCGAAGAATCCGATTTCATGCCTCGCGGAAAGCTTGTCAAGGAGATGGGCGAACTCCGAAGTGAGAACAGAGAGCTGAAAAACGATCTCAAGCAGAAGAAGATAGTCTTGGAGAAATACGAGAACGAGCTTAAGCGTTATCGTAATCAAGCGTTTGTTGAAGACAAGTTCGAGGGTGCGAGAAAGTATAACCAAGAGCTAATAACAATTTTAAAACGCGGCGTCACGATTGATAGCTATAAGCTCTTGGAAGAATTGGGTATAGATCCCAATGATACTGATCTTGTGAAAGCGATATCTGCTCAGCTTGAGGACTTGGAGAAGTACAGATTAGTCACATCCACTCAGCGCGGTTGGAGGTGGGTGGGATGAGCGAGAGCCGGGAAAGTGCCGTCTTCAGCTCTGTTGAATCAATCGATAACTCGGCTGAATTGATAAGGCAATATAGGGAGGATTGCGAGATCCGGGGCATGTCGCCGGAATCAATGAGAAGGTATATCTCGTCACTAAAGATATACAGCCGATACCTCCAAGAGCGCCACCTCGACCTGATGAATGTTGATCGTAATATATTGAGAAGCTTTCTCGAATACCTTCGGAAAGAAAGAAAGGTTGGCCTGAAGACAGTTGGGAATTAGTTCACTTCAATGGCCATGTTCTACGAATTCCTGGAATTTGAGGGATACGTGGACAAGAATCCAGTCTATTCTGTTAGAAAACGATATATCCGCAGGTACAAAGATAATGATGAGGGTCAGATGAGGCAACTTATCTCTGTTGATGAAATGACTAAGCTGATCAATTCAACTCTGGATGTCAGGGACAAAGCAATCATTACATTGTTAGCGAAGACCGGTATCAGGCGCAAAGAACTCATAACCCTGGATGTCGATGATATAGACTGGGTAGACCAGAGCATAAGACTCAAACCGACGCCAAAGAGAACAAATCGGACAGTATTTTTCGATGATGAAGCGGCCATAATCTTGCACAGGTGGATAATGGCACGAGAGACTCGTAAGGAAAAGGGATCGAAGGCTCTATTCATAAACAACCTCGGAGGCCGCCTGAACCGGAATGGAGTATATCTGGCGGTAGCTAAACCTGCTGAGAAGATAGGACTGCACAATCCCAACTCCGATCGCATGGAAGATCATTTCAGCCCGCACTGTTGCAGGCATTGGTTCACTACGCATCTGAGGCGAGCTGGCATGCCTCGCGAATTCATCCAAGAATTAAGAGGAGATGTGCGAAAAGAGGCCATTGACATCTATGATCACATCGACAAGAACGAGTTGAGAGAGAGCTATCTGGCGCATATACCGCAGCTGGGGATATAATCCGATCATTTTTTAGGTTGATGAGAAAAATTTGCTCAAGATTTCCCTTTTAACATCTAATTTTAATAACCTTTTAGATAATTCTTCTTTAACTTCTGATGGATATGAATTGTATATAAATCTGCAAATCTCTCCGTCTTGGCTTTTGCATTCATTTTCTAGTATTTTAATAAAAATATTTAGGATTTCATCTCTTCTATTATCATCTAACCTAAAGATCTCCCATAAGAATGCGACTCTTGTATTCCTTACCATATATAGTTCTTAACACAACAAACTTAACTTATCATGCAAGAATCTAGGAATCCACATTCGCGCGAAAGAAAAACTCGCCGTCAAGCTAAAGAAGCCATCTCTAACGATCTTTATAAGTTCCTCCTTGTTTTCAATTTCAGAGATAGATATAATTCTCTTTATGCTTTTCCATATGTACTCTATAGGATTTAAGTCGGGTGAGTATGGTGGAAGATAAATCAACTCAATGTTCAGGTCTTTGGCTTTTTCCCTTACCTTCTTAGCTTTATGCGTTGCGAAATTATCTAGGACAAGACAAATTCTACCTACTGGGTTGCAGCCTCTCACTTCAGTTAAAAATTCACAAAAATCTTCCGCCTTGGTGTGAATTGGAAACGAAATCATATCAATACCATTCAGCATAAAACAACCTACGGAGTTCGCTTTCAGATGTGCTGTATTCTTTTTCTTCTTGAGTTCCATAAATGACCAAAGTCTTTGTGTGTTAGAGTTGATATTTTGGGATGATTCATCGACGAATCCCAATAAATCACCCTCTCTGAGAATCAAATCTTTTTTAAAATTGTTTCGGCGTCATGCGGTCGTCTCTTATCTAAGACATAGGGTTGTCAACGCCGGGATAAAAATGTCCGATTACGGCGGTATAAAAGTGTCCAGTTCTACTTAAGGCTTCTGCCCAACCATATCTCAATGCACCTTTATCCGGAAAAGCTCTGGGGAATTATCCCCTGCCTCTTGCGATCCTTG
>JAPKYD010000032.1 GCA_026394475.1 Methanothrix sp. | reverse complement strand
TTAAAATTCTGGGGATCATGAGAAGAAAGACCGAATTGGGCGCTTTACCTAAGACAAAACCGAAGAGTTTATATTGGTAGATGAAGATGATCTGAAGCGTTTATCACGAGCCAAAGTGATGTAGCGCTGATTGAAAAACAGAAGAGGTGTAGAGAGGGAACAGGTAGAGGGATCAGATGGCTAGAGACGATATCTTATCGAAGATCAAAGCGGCAGAGGCCGAGACCAAGGCTGCCGTCCAGCGAGCCTTGGAGGAAAAGGAGAAGAAGATAGCCGCTGCGACCACTGAAGCAGGGAACCTCGTCAAATCCGCCGAAACTGATGCACAGGATTACTACGACAAGAGCATTGCCAAGGCGGAGGCCGATGTCAAAGTCAAGAAGCAATCGATCATCCAGAGCGGTGAAAAGAACGTCAGCTCACTGAGAGGCAGCGCCAGCACAAAGCTGGACAAGGCAGTCGAATATCTGATGAAGGAGTTCATGGGGTTGTTGCATGCTTAGACCCGTAAAGATGAGTCGTGTGGTCGTCGCCGGGTCAAAGGACGTAATTTCTCCTGTCGTAGAAAAGCTGCATGAGTTGCGCCTGTTACATATTGTCAACTATAATGGCAGCCAGGCTGAATTTGGGATGGGCAAGCCCATTGGCAAAGCCAAGGAATATTCCGAGGACCTCATAAAGCTCAGGTCCTTCTCCAGGCACCTTGCAATAAAATCCAAGGCTCCGGAGAAGACCTACCCTGAGAGCCAGGTTCTGTCTGAGATGGACAATCTTCTCAACAACGTTGGTGCAGATGTCACCGCCACCTTTGAACGCATTACTGCGATCGAGGCGGATGTCAAGTCCAAGCAGGATCAGATAAATTCTCTGAGGCCTTTGGCTGTTTTGCCACTGCCGTTAGAAGCTTACTATGGTTATGATTCTCTGGCGACCTTCGTCGGCACAGCCGCTTCGGCTGTGGATGCTGACGTGGCCAAAGTTTCTCCCGCTAGCGAGATCTATTCTGGAAGCGCCAAGAACGCAACCATTGTGGCCGTATTTGTACCAGTAGAGAAGGCAGGCGAAGTATCTTCCGTCCTGGCTGAGCACGGATTTGCAGAGATGTCCATTCCCAGGCTGGAGGGCAGCGTGGATTCGGCGATTGCGACCCTTGAAGGCGGCATCAAGTCTCTGGAAGGCGAGAAGGTGCCCCTCCAGAAGAAGCTGGCCGACATGAGGAAGCAGTATGAAGACATAATGCTCGCTACCGACGAGTACCTATCGGTGCAGACCCAGAAGACCGAGGCACCTCTCAGGTTTGCTGAGACTGCCAACGCATTCGTCATCGACGGATGGGTTACATCCGATCAGTCCGGCAGGCTCAAGAGCGAGCTGGAGAGCGCGGCCGGAGGCAAGGTCGACGTTCAGGTGCTCGATGACAAAGAGTCCGATGACCTGGTAGAGCACGGCGAAGATGTCCCGACCAAGATCGACAATCCGGGCCTGGTCAAGCCTTACGAGCTGATCACAAGGCTATTCGCCATTCCAGAGTACAAGGAATTCGATCCGTCTCTGCTCATATTCGTGTTCTTCCCCTTGATGTTCGGAATGATATTGGGAGACATCGGATATGGCATAATGGTGCTCCTGGTCGTCCTGCTTCTCAAGAGGAAGTTCAGAACAGATGGCTGGAAGCAGCTGATCAACATCGTGATCATAGCTGACATTTGGGCCATCATATTCGGATTCTTCTTCGGCGAGATCTTCGGCCCGCTTGGGCTGTGGGGACGGATTATGGGACAGTTGCCTGAGGCGCAAATTGAATTGCTGAAAGGAGAAGGACTGTATTTCGGCGAGGGCGTCTTCGGCTCTCTGGGAAGACTAGGGCCCCTGGGCATATTCCCGATGGATAGACTGGCGACAAATGCGGTTTTGCTGCTGATCGGAACCAGCATCTTCATTGGCGTTATTCACTGCAGCGTGGGTTCTATCCTGGGCATCAAGACGGAGCTGAACTACGGTGAAAAGAAGCATGCCTATTTTGAGCGGCTTCCAGTGATGCTCTTCCAGATCTTCTTCGCCTTGGCCCTGCTGGGCCTGGTCATGGGCCAGATGATACTGGTAATCGCGAGCGGCATCGTAATTCTTGTCTCCATAGTGATGATGGTCATGGGACCGGAAGGACCCATGGGTTTGGCTCACGTCCCGTTCTACGTGACCAATCTCGTCTCATATCTGAGGCTTTTGGCCATCGGCCTGGCTTCGGTAGGTTTGGCATATGCTGGCAACCAACTGGCCTTCTTCGTCGTCATGCCCATGCTGAGCGGTGGAGCGACGGATAGTGCAGAGTTCAGTATAGCTGCTATCGTCATCGGAGTAATCGTTCTGACGTTAGTGCACTTCATCAACCTGCTGCTGGGAATCCTAACTCCCTTCATGCACCCCCTGAGGTTGCATTATGTGGAGATGTTCACCAAGTTCTACAGCGCGCATGGCGGTGGAGTCGAGTATAGCCCCTTCGGACATGTACGGAAGTTCCTGAAGGCATAGATTCGAAAATGTGATATTCATAAAAAGGAGGATTGAGGAAAATGGCAGTAGTAGCAGATGCAGGAGTATTGTACGGATTGGTGGCTGTCGGAGCTGGCCTGGCAACAGGACTCGCAGGCATAGGTGCAGGTGTTGGTGAGCAGGGTATCGGCGCTGCTGTGGTCGGCGTCGTGGCAGAGGAGCCTGGATTCCTCGGCAAGGGTCTGTTCCTCATGCTTCTGCCCGAGACTCTGATCATCTTCGGTCTCGCTGTCTCGCTGATCCTGATGTTCGCCTGGACACCCTTCTCTGGAATAGTGACACCCTAAGTTGGCCATTCCAAAGGGTGAGAGGCAATGGCACTAGATACAGTGGTTGAGTCAGTCCTGGCAACCAGCAAGGACAAGGTCGCTCAAATCAACGTTGAGGCAGACCAAGAGGTTGCGAGGATGCTCAATGAAGCTAGGGAACGTGCCGCAGAGATAAAATCCAGGAAGGATGCAGAGGTTGGACACACCACAGAGGCCATCGAGCGCAGGGAGATCTCCAGCGCTAACCTCGAGGTCAAGAGGTCAGAGCTGAGTGTACACAAAGATCTCATGGAGCAGGCCAGAGTTATGCTCATGGAGAAGATCCAGAATCTTCCCAAGAAGGATAATGAGGCCATGATCAAGAAGATGCTCGAGCCTTACGATCTCAAGGATATGAAGGTCTACTCCAATAAGAGGGATGAGGCCTTCGTATCCTCTCTCGCCCCCATTTACGGCGGGAACCTGGACATAATCGGCGGCGTTGTGAATGAGAGCAAAGATGGGGCTCTGCGTTACGATTTAACCTACGAAACTCTTGCGCGTGAGGTCTTCAATAACCGCATGAAAGAGGTTTCCAGGATCTTATTCGGGTGAGGACGATGCCTGTACTACGTTTGCCGAAGTTCGGAAAACCGGTGAAGTACGCTTACATCACGGGCAGAGTCCGGGCGATGAAGACCAAGCTCATCCCGGCGGAGATGTATCCCAGGATGATGAGCATGGACACATCGGAGATCGCCCGATACCTGGAAGAGACCCAGTATAAGGATGAGATCGACGCGCTCTCCAAGGACTACTCCGGAACGGAGCTGATCGAGCACGCTACCTTTGCCAACCTGGCGAAGATCTATCGCAAGCTGCTCAAAGTCTCCATAGATGAGCCTTCGTTCCTGATTCTGGAGTACCTGAGGCGCTGGGATGTCTGGAACATCAAGACCCTCCTGCGTGGCAAGTTCTATGGCGCCAGCGACACGGAGATAATGAAATATCTCGTGCCCGCCGGCGAGCTATCCGAGGAGCACCTCGCAGAGCTGGCCAAGAAGGAGTCCATCCAGGATATCATCTCGGCCTTTGATAGAACAGACTATTCCAGTGCATTAGCGCAGTACGACGGCAAGAGCCTGGCATCGGTGGAGAATGCCCTGGACAAGCTCTATTACTTCAGGATGGAGCGTGCCGTGGGTGGCACCCTGTCCGTGGGTGGAGGCCTGCTGCTCAAGTACGTCCGCAGGGAGATCGATATCAGAAATTTGATCACCCTCTTCAGGATGAACAAGGCAGGCGTCGATGCAGCTATGATACAAGAGAACCTCATCCCCGGAGGAAAGCTCTTTGACGAGCTGAGCCGCATGGCTGGCCAGCCTTTTGGCGAGTTCATCCGTGGGTTAGAGGGGTATCCCTTCTGGTCCTCGATCTCGGATGTTGCTACGGCAGATATAGATGCCATAAGCAGGATCGAGGCCAGGTTGAAGGCGTATCTCATCCGATATGCTTGGGCTCTTTCGAACTATCATCCGTTATCGATCTTGCCGGTGCTCGGATACATGGTGAGCAAGGAGACTGAGGTTGCGAACATCAGGAAGATAGTCATGGGAAAGGAGGCTGGACTTCCTGCTGAACTTATAGAGGAGCAGGTGGTGGTGGCTTAATGGAGATAGCCTTTGTTGGTGGTAGTGAGACGGTCCCCGGGTTCAACCTGGCAGGGATAAAGAAATCTTATGCGGCCAACACCGAAGATGAGCTGGTCTCTAAGATCAACGAGGTCATGGCCGATCCCAATGTCGGGATCCTGGTGTTGAAGCAATCGGACTATAATCGCCTGCCCAAAAGGTTACAGCAGCAGTTATCTGAATTGAACAGGCCCACTGTGATATCCATCGGAACCGAACATAGCACAGAGATGAGAGAGAAGATTAAACGGGCAATAGGTGTTGATTTATGGAAGCAGTAGGGAGAGTTAAGAGAATCGCCGGACCGGTCGCTCATGCCACAGGCCTGAAGGCAAACATGTATGATCTGGTCCTGGTCGGCGAGGAAGGGCTGATGAGCGAGGTCATCGGCATTTCCGGTAATAAACATATCATTCAGGTATACGAGGATACCTCTGGTGTCAAACCGGGTGAGCCAGTAAAGGAGACCGGAGGGCCGTTGATGGCCCAGCTTGGACCGGGGATCCTAACTACCATCTACGATGGCATCCAGAGGCCCTTGCCCCTCCTGGCAGAGAGGTCTGGGGATTTCGTTAGCAGAGGTATTTTTGTAGACGGCATAGACCACAAGAAGAAGTGGGAGTTTATGCCAACGGTTAAGAAGGGCGATGTAGTCAAGCCCGGACAGACCATTGGGACCGTCCAGGAACAGCTCCTGATCAAACATAAGATCATGGTTCCTCCAAGGCACAAGGGTGGAACTGTAAAGGAGATCCACTCAGGGAACTTCAACGTGGAAGAGACGGTTTGCATACTGGAGGACGGATCTAAGTTAGTCATGCTTCAGAAATGGCCTGTGCGTGTGCCAAGGCCTGTTGTCAAGAAGCTGCCGCCTACTATACCTCTGCGAAGCGGACAGCGGGTCATAGACGGATTCTTCCCTCTCGCCAAGGGCGGAACCGCTGCCATTCCCGGAGGCTTCGGAACTGGGAAGACTGTGATGCAACAGACCCTTTCTAAGTTTGCCGAAGTGGATGTAGTGATCTTCGTGGGCTGTGGTGAGCGTGGCAATGAAATGGCAGACCTGCTCCACGAGTTCCCTGAGCTGATAGATCCGAAGACGGGCAGACCTCTAATGGAGCGGTCCATTGTCTACGCCAACACTTCCAATATGCCTGTCGCCGCAAGGGAGGCATCCGTTTACACGGGGATGACTACAGCAGAATACTACAGGGACATGGGATATGATACCATGATGACCGCGGACTCCACATCAAGATGGGCTGAGGCTATGAGAGAGCTTGCTTCGCGCCTTGAAGAGATGCCTGGCGAGGAGGGATATCCGGCCTATCTGTCTGCGAGGCTTGCCGACTTTTACGAAAGATCAGGCAGGGCTGAAATCCTCGGTGGAGGCGAGGGGTCTATCAGCATTATAGGGGCGGTCAGCCCGCCAGGTGGCGACTTCACGGAGCCTGTGACTCAGGGAACTCTTCGCATAGTGAAGGTCTTCTGGGGTCTGGATACCAAGCTTACTCAAAGGCGTCACTTCCCGTCCATTAACTGGCTCGAGAGCTACTCTTTGTACGATAAGGACTTAGAGCCATGGTTCACGGAGAACGTCCATCCGGACTGGAACAAGAACAAGAGGCGGGCCATGGCCATACTTCAGGAGAATGCCGAGCTCGAGGAGATCGTGATGCTTGTCGGTTCAGATGCATTGCCGGAGGAGCAGCAGCTGACTTTGGAGGTGGCCAGGATGATCATCAACTATTGGCTCGCTCAGAGCGCATTCCATCCGGTGGATTGCACCTGCTCGTTCAAGAAACAGTTTGACCTGCTTGCAGCCACCCTGAAGTATAGGGACTACGCCTTCGATGCCCTGCAGAGGGGTGTATCTGTAGAACAGATCACGTCTGTTCCTTCCAAGGATGCGCTGGCCAAGGTGAAGTTGGAGGAGGATTACGAGCCAGTCCTACAGAAGGCGTTGGACCAGATGGAATCTGAGTTCAAGGTGCTGAGGTGAGGAGGATTCACAATGGCCAAGGAATACAAGACCATTAATGAGATCGCAGGACCTCTGATCTTCGTGGAGAAGACCGAGCCTGTGGGCTATGGTGAACTCGTCGAGATCAGGACGGCGAGCGGAGAGGCGAAGAGGGGTCAGGTGCTGGATACCTCGGATGAGATTGTGGTGGTTCAGGTCTTCGAAGGGACCGGCGGTCTGTCGAAGGAAAGCGCTGTCAGATTTACCGGAGACGTTATCAAGATGCCCCTCTCCCCGTCAATCATCGGACGAGTCCTGTCCGGATCAGGCAGGCCAAGAGACGGCGGCCCTGCCATAGTCCCGGATGTGGAGAGGGAGATCATCGGAGCTGCCATCAATCCCGCGCAAAGGGCAAAGCCTAGAGCATTCATCCAGACTGGCATATCCACAATCGATGGAACAAACACCCTGGTCAGGGGTCAGAAGCTGCCTATATTCTCTGGATCAGGACTGCCCCACAACGACGTCGCACTGCAGATAGCAAGGCAGGCCAAGGTCCTGGGAGAGGCTGAGAGCTTCGCAGTCATCTTCTGCGCCATGGGCATCACCAACGAGGAGGCCCAGCACTTCATGGCCGACTTCGAGAGGACAGGTGCCCTGGAGAGGGCGGTTATCTTCCTCAACCTGGCCGACGACCCGGCTGTAGAGAGGCTGCTCACGCCCAAGCTGGGACTCACAACTGCGGAGTACCTGGCCTTCGACCTGGATATGCACGTGCTGGTCATCTATACAGACATAACCAACTATGCCGAGTCCCTGAGGCAAATGGGAGCGGCTCGTGAAGAGGTGCCCGGAAGACGCGGTTATCCAGGATACATGTACACCGACCTGGCTACCAACTACGAGCGCGCTGGCATCATCAAGGGCAAGAAGGGATCCATCACTCAATTCCCCATCCTCACCATGCCCGGCGACGACATCACCCATCCCATTCCGGACCTGTCTGGGTACATCACCGAGGGCCAGATGATCGTTTCACGTGAGCTGCACAGGAAGGGCATTTATCCGCCCATTGATATCCGACCCTCGCTTTCCAGGCTGATGAACTCCGGGATAGGCAAGGGCCATACCCGTGAGGATCACCGCGCTGTATCCGACCAGCTTTATGCCTACTATGCAGAGGGCGTTGATCTGAGAGGTCTCGCCGCCATCGTTGGCAAGGCGGCTCTCTCTGAGCGCGACACGATGATCCTGGAGTTTGCCGATAGGTTCGAGAAGAGGTTTGTCAACCAGGGCAGGGATGAGGACAGGTCGATCTTCGAGACCCTCCAGATTGGATGGGAGCTGCTCGCTGAGCTGCCTGAGGCCATGCTCACCAGGATAGACGATAAGTACATCAAGGCCTACCACCCCAAGTACGCAAGCGCAGCTAAGGCTGAGGCTGAGGCACCGAAGAAGTGAGATCATGGCCGTAATTCGAGGAACAAAAGCTACCAGGGCAGTGCTGATCGCCCTCAGAAGGAGGATCAAGCTCGCACAGACCGGTCACTCGCTCCTCAAGATGAAGCGCGACGGCCTCATGATCGAATTTTTTGAGGTGCTGAGCAAGGCAAAGACTGTCCGCAAAGAGCTGGTGGACGCTCTGATCAAGGCTGAGCAGAGGCTCAACCTGGCCAAGGCCACAGAGGGCAGCGTGGCCATCAACAGTGCGGCCTATGCCCTCCAGAAGGAGCCCACTATCCAGCTTGCCTCCAGGAACATCATGGGCGTGGTGGTTCCGAAGATCACCGCTGACTCTGTACAGAAGAAGATGTACGAGCGCGGCTACGGCATAATAGGAACCAGCGCGGCCATCGACGAAGCGGCCGATTCCTACGAGGCACTGGTGGATAAGATCATCCTGGCGGCAGAGGTAGAGACCGTCCTGGTGAGGCTGGTCGAGGACATCGAGAGCACCAAGAGGCGCGTCAACGCTCTGGAGTTCAAGCTGATCCCTGACATCAAGGATACCATCAGATTCATCGCCTTCGCCCTGGAGGAGATGGACAGGGACAGCATCGTCAGGCTGAAGAAGCTCAAAGGCAAAGCACAGAAGCGCGCCAAGGCCGAGGAGGCCCAGAAGGCAGCCGCAGCAGCTGCTGAGGCTGCTGCCAAGGCTTCTGCCTGATAGCCAGCGATGTCGAACTGGTTCGATAGGAAAGCGGAGGATTGGTTTGGGACGCCCGAGAAGAAGATGCGTCTTCTTCAGTGGTTGGTGTATGTCACCAACCTCTATATCATTTTTGGAATTTTTGTTCTGATCTGGATCCTTTATGGCGAATATATCATGCAAGCCTGGAACCATTTCATGAAAATGTAATTTAATTCTAGCGTGCCCATTCTTCTCCCAGGGCTGATAGCTCGATCTCCACGGATGGTCCATCTTCTTCCAGAATGGTCTGTAGAAGACCTCCGCAGAGCGCCAGGTTTCTTTCGAAGAACCTGTCTGCCCGCTCCAATGGATGGCAAGAGGCAGGTCCCCTGGCGGCGATGCGCACCAAAGTCCAATCTTCATTCAGAGCGGTTGAGATTTTAAGCTCTCTAAATCCTGCTCCTACAAACCTCTCCATGATGTCTATCAGGATATCGCCGAAGCGATCCTTATCCATGCGTGCAAAAGGATTCTTGGAGTCGGGCCGAAAGGCCAGGTCCACGCCCTCGAATAGGTTGACGTGAGCGATGCGCGCTTTAAGAGCCTTCAGGTAATCCTCAATGCCCTCTGCCTGGAGAATTGCTTCCTCATCATAGGGCTGGTGCTTCACCTGTTCCAGGATTTCTCCGATGAGACCGTTGACGTTCACATAAGAAACGTAGTAAGGAGGACGAAAGCCCCGGTAGGTGACGGAGTAGTCGGATAGCAGCCTGCCTGCCCTGCTCAGGAGAGACTGATCCAGGACCGAGCCGAGCCTCTTCTTCTGGAAGAGCCCCTCCAGCTTTCCCACGACCTGCCCGGCCTTGTGCACTAGCTCCCAGTCCAGCTTTTTTCCGGAGCGAAGCTGGCTGGCGAAGCTGCGAAAGTCGGAGAACAGCTCGTCCAGAAGCCGTGAATCCAGAAGCTGCTCCAGCTCTTTCGCTTCCGACTCCTCTTCCAGCTCGGAGAGCATGTAGGCGATGTAGGCCAGTCGGCCGGCGATGATGGTGAAGATTCTCTCCAGCTCGATCATGAGGTCCTGAGCATAGGCAGCCGTCCTCTTTGCCCACTGCGGTGTTACCTCTTCCAGGCCCTTCAGTGATGCTGCATCAGAGTGCATGACCTCCAGGGTATTCCTTGCCGTCTGGGCATCGACCGGTCTGCCGTGCCCAGAGAAGCAGAGGAGAATGTTTTCATTTTCCAAGACCCATAGAATCTTCAGGATGGACTCCATGAGATCCTGCTGATTCCAGCCAAAAGCCCCTGCCATGCCTGGATTGGGGGCGAAGAAGAGGTCTCCCACTAAGAGAAGCGATCCGACCCGAAGGGAGATGCTGTCCGGGCTGTGCCCGGGGGTATGATAGATCTCCAGCCGATCATCATCACCCAGGGAAATGATCTGGCTGTGCAGCAGCACTCCCTCTGCAATCTCCGTTGATCTGGTCACATATTCGCAATTCCATCCTTCTAGGTCAAGAGCATGCGGACCTGTCAAGGCCTTTTCCCCTCTGCAGAGCAACTTGGCCGCTACAGATACATTTTTCATCGGCTTTCCCAGCAGCTCGGATAGAGTCATCAGAGGATCCTGCTTCTCCAGGGCCTCGGCTCCACTCTCCTGCACGGCCAGGAAGGCCTGGCGAAGCGATGGGAAAGCCCTCCTTCGCTGGAACCCGAACCAGTGATCAATATGAACATGGGTGAGATATACCACTAAGGGACGAGACCGCTCTTCTTGCAGCAGAGCGATCTCCGCGTCCAGAAGGCTGATCTGATCTTCCAGGCCGCCGGGATCGATGAGGGATATCTGGTCCGGGCTGGAGAGGATGTAAGAGTTGGATGACATGAGGTCGATCTTGCGAAGGTAGGGAAAGATGCTGACGCTTCTGGTTCCCTGCACTGGCTGCCACACCATCGGCTGCATTCAAATGCTCCATCCCAAAGATTCCATCGAATGCTAGACTGACCTCGGTGAATGATACTGATGGTACTTAATATTATTGTTCCTGCGATTTGGCAGAGAGATAATAATGCTAATATTTTAAATTTCTTCAAGTCAATATTTTGATGAGATCAGAGTGCTGGTCTTTGGCGCGATCTTCCCAAATCGGCCAAGGGTAAATCAACATTGATTAATAATTATTTTAAATTTATTTATTTACCTGTTCTCAGTATCATCCTGACGGCAAACATATTTATCCATATATCCGCCTTCAGTCCATCAACATTCAGAGGAAGAGAATTGGCCGGGGCGGTTAAAAGGAATGGAGGTCAAAGCGGGCATGAACCGGAATGAAGAGAGCAGATTTGCAGGGCTGGAAGGAGAGTCGATTTCAAGAGATGATCTATCAGAGACTTGCGTCGACAGAGGCTTGGAGAGAGGAGCGGGCCGTCTTTCCGCGGATCTCATCGACTTCATTCCTGATGCCATTTTGGCCATCGATATTCAAGGCAAAGTGATCGCCTGGAACCGAGCCATGGAGAAGCTGACTGGAGCGAAGGCAAAGGATATGATGGGCAAAGGGGATTATGAGTATGCCTTGCCCTTCTACGGTGTCCGGCGTCCCATCCTCGCCGACCTGGTGCTCATGCCTGCAGATCAGGTCGATGGAAAATATGACAGCCTGGAAAGAGATGGAGAAGTCCTTACCGTAGAGACCTTCATCCCAGCGTTTGGTCCCAGCGGCTCCTACATCTGGGCCAAGGCTTCTCCTCTTTATGATTCCGGAGGAGAGATAATAGGGGCCATAGAGTCCACCCGCGACATCACTGAGAAGAAGAAGATCGAAAATAAGGTCTGCAATATGAAGCGGCTCCTGGCCGAGGTCATCGACTTCTTGCCTGATGCCACCTTCTCCATAGATATGGATGGAAAGGTGATCACCTGGAACCGGGCCATGGAGAAGATGACGGGGGCGAAGGCTGAGGAGATGATCGGCAAAGGGGACTATGAGTATGCCTTGCCCTTTTATGGTGTCCGGCGTCCCATCCTCGCCGACCTGGTGCTCTTGCCCGAGGATGAGCTCAAATGGAAGTACGATTTCCTGAAATGGGAAGGAAAAACCCTCACCGTAGAGATCTTCATTCCCGCCTTTGGACCTAGCGGCTCCTATCTCTGGGCGAAGGCTTCTCCTCTCTATGACTCCGCGGGCCGACTGATGGGGGCCATAGAGTCCATCCGCGACATCACAGAGCGGTAGAGAGGCGAGGAGGCCTTGCAGAGATCCGAGCAGGAGAAGGCGGCTATTTTGGGCGGCCTGAAGAACGTGGCAGTCGAGTATCTGGATCCACAGATGCGAATCATCTGGTTGAACACAGCAGTGCAAAAGCACCTCGGTCTGACGGAGGAGGAAGTGAAGGGACATGACTGCTTCGAGCTGATTCAAGGGCTCAAAGAACCCTGTCCTGGCTGCACGGCAAAGAAAGCCCTCCAGACGGGCCAATCCCAGGATGGAGAGCTGGCCACACCGGACGGCAGGATCTGGGTGTCGCGCAGCAGTCCCATCAAGGATGCCAACCAGCAGGTGACGGGAGTGGTGAACGTGGCCGTGAACATCACTCACCTCAAGAGGACTGAGGAGAAGCTGAAGAATATCATCGACTTCCTGCCCGATGCCACGCTGGTCATCAATAAAGAGAGGGAGGTAATCGCCTGGAACAGGGCGCTGGAGGATCTCACGGGCATAAAATCCGCGGAGATGCTCGGCCAGGGCGATTATAAATACGCTATTCCCTTTTACGGCGAGCGCCGACCGATGCTGATCGACCTGGCCATGATGGCGGATGAAGCTGCTATGGACAGATACCCCTACATCCAAAGGGAGGCCAACACCCTAATCACAGAGGTTTACATTCCGACGTTCAGAGGTTGTGGGGCCCATCTCTGGGCCAAGGCCACCCCGCTCTATGACCCTTCCGGAAAGCTCCTGGGAGCTATCGAATCCATTCGCGATATGACCAAAATGCGCGAGGCGGAAGGGAAGCTGGAGCGATCCAAGGCCGAGCTGCGCATCGCATCCGACATTCAGAGGAGCTTTCTACCGGAGCACATTCCGCCCCTTCAGGGTTTCGACCTGGCGGCGACGTCGATCCCTGCTATGGAGGTGGGTGGCGACTTCTACGACTTCATACCTGACGATCACCGTCTGGGGATGGTCATCGCCGATGTATCGGGAAAGAGCATTCCGGCAGCCCTTTTCATGGCGCTCTCCCGAACCATCGTACGAGCCAATGCCACGCATCACGAGAAGGGAACCGAAGTCCTCCAGGATGCCAACGACATGATCGCCGCTGACTCCAGATCTGGCATGTTCGTGACCCTCTTCTATGGGGTTTTAGATGAGAGATCGAGGAGTTTGATCTACGCCAATGCCGGCCATCCTCCGCCTCTTCTTTTTCGCGGAGACGGGCAGCTTGAGGTGCTGGAGGTGACGGGCATTGCTCTGGGCGTGATCGGAGGCGTGGAGTACGAGGAACGACAGGTCGATATTCTCCCTGGAGGTGTGATGATCCTTTATACAGATGGGGTGAATGAGGCGATAAACAGCCGCGAGGAGCAGTACGGCCTTGGCCGGCTCTGTGAAGTTGTCCGCCGCTCCCGCCATCTGCCGGCCCAGGGAATAATGGACAGCATCCTGCAGGACATATCGCTCTTCGCTGGCGGACAGGCCCAGTTCGATGATATCACTATGATTGTGGTCAAAGCTGGGTGAATAAATCGCACTCCTCCTTCCCATCTTGGCCCAGGTAGTGTGTGCAGGGTCTGCCCTTTTGGTGTAAAAAAATTATCTTAGATTTATAATTATTCTGTACTGGAAATATATTTATTTACTTTTTGAACAGAAGGCCCTGATCATGAAAACTGAACTTATTCTGGTGTGCATTCTGGCCATGACTAGCGTCGCATGCGCCGACAGTATGAGAAGCGTGGAGAATATTCGCATAGGTGCTCTCGTTCCCATCTCCGGAGAATGGGCTTCTAACGGGAAGCAGATCGAGGCCGCTCTGACCATCGGGTCGGAAGATCTAAACAAGTTTCTCGGAGAGATCGGCTCCGACAAGCGAATCGTTCTGGTAGTCGAGGATACGAAAGCTGATCCTGCGCAGGCTCTTGAAGAACTCAAAACTCTCCACGAGCAAGGAATGAAAATCGTCATCGTTGGCAGCACCAGTGCCGAACTGCAGGCGATGATAGAGTATGCTGATGAAAATGGAATCATTCTAATCGGCACTAGCAGCACTGCTCCATCCCTGGCCATTCCCGGTGATAACATCATCCGGCTGGTTACTGATGATGCCTGCCAGGGAAAGGTCATGGCTGAAGTGCTGGCTTCTCACAATATCAAGGATTTAATTCCCATCT
>JAPKYD010000036.1 GCA_026394475.1 Methanothrix sp. | reverse complement strand
AGACCGGATAGATGAAGCCTTTAGCTATCATAATCATGGACGGCTTCGGCATAAGCCCTGAAACGAAGGGCAATGCCATCGCCAGGGCACATAAGCCAAACTTGGAGAGATTCTGGAAAAATTATGCCACCACCGCCTTGGGCTCGTCGGGCCTAGCCGTGGGTCTGCCAGGAGGGCAAATGGGCAACTCGGAGGTGGGCCACCTCAACCTTGGCGGCGGACGGATCGTCTACCAGGACTATACCAGGATCAGCCTGGCCGTGGAGAACGGAACCCTTTACAAGAATCCCGTTCTGCTGGAGGCCTTGGAGAAGGCCAGAAGCGGCAAGCTGCATCTGATGGGCCTGCTCTCCGATGGCGGCGTACACAGCCACAACACCCACCTCTACGCCCTTCTGGAGATGGCAAAGAAAAGCGGGCTGCGAATGGTTTATGTGCACGCCATTCTAGACGGCAGGGATGTGCCGCCCAGGAGCGCTCTGACCTATTTCCGGGAGCTGGAGGAGAAGTTCAAGCTGCTGGGCATGGGTGGGGTGGCCACGGTCTCAGGGCGCTACTACACCATGGACAGGGATAAGCGCTGGGAGAGGATAGAGAAGGCTTTTCGCTGCCTCACCCAAGGAGAGGGCTTCAAAGCGGAAACGGCTGAAAAAGCGGTACAAAACGGCTACGAGCGCGGTGAGAACGACGAGTTCGTGAAGCCCACGGTCGTGGATGCCGCCGGGCTGGTGGAAGATGGGGACTGCATCATCTTCTTTAACTTCCGGCCCGACAGAGCACGCGAGATCACCAGGACCTTTGTAGACGGCGATTTCAAGGAGTTTCCCAGGAAACCGATCCAGGTTCATTACACCTGCATGACCCAGTACGACGCCACATTGAAGGTGCCCGTGGCCTTCCCTGCGCAAAACCTCAACGATACCCTAGGCCAGACGATCAGCAGAGCCGGGCTGCGCCAGCTCAGGATCGCGGAGACGGAGAAGTATGCTCATGTCACCTACTTCTTCAACGGCGGAAAGGAGCAGCCCAATCCAGGCGAGGACCGCGTCCTCATACCATCGCCAAAAGTTGCCACCTACGACCTCAAGCCGGAGATGAGCGCTTACGAGGTCAGAGATGAGGCTCTGAGGCGAATCGATTCCGGCAGCTACGATCTCATCGTCCTCAACTTCGCCAATCCGGACATGGTGGGCCACACAGGGATCTTCGAGGCCGCCAAAAAAGCGGTCGAGGTAGTGGATGTTTGTGTGGGCAGCATTGTGGACGAGATTCTGAAAGCAGGAGGTGCAGTTCTTCTCACGGCTGACCACGGTAACGCGGAGAAGATGGTGGATGAGGTTACCGGCCAGCCGCACACCGCCCACACCACCAACCCGGTGCCCTTCACCCTGATAATTAACGACGGAAAAGAGCATAAGCTGAGGGAGGACGGCATCTTAGCGGATGTAGCGCCCACAGCGCTGCAGCTTCTCAAGATCTCGCAGCCGGAGGCTATGACCGGAAAGACTCTGATCGTGTCCTGAGAGCATTGACTCTGATGGCCTTTCAACTCGTAACAGCGCGGAGTCTCCCTCCTTCAGGGTGGGGAGGAGCGCGCACTTTCACCCGAGATGACTTTATATCCCATTGAGTGAATATACTTAATCATGCAGCTCACAAAAACCATCATCCTGAAATTGGATTCTCCCGATAACAATCTAGAGGAGCTGCTATCGGTATTCTCACAAGGCATGAACTATGCATCACAGATTGTCTTCGCGAACGGGAAACCGATGGGAAGTGGTAGGATACAGAAAGCAACCTATGGGCATCTGAGAAACGAACTTGGTCTGAAATCTCAGATGTGTTGTAATGTAGCCCGCCAAGTTGCTGGAGCCTACAAAACGCTCCATGAACAGATTACCATCAAACAAAGCGAATGGCAACTTTTAAAGTTTGGCCCAATGTCAGCCACGTTCTCATTTGAGCGTGATTTCGGATTTTCCAAAGATGCTTTGAGCATCACCACTCTAGCAGGTCGAAAGAAATACAAGCTTCAGATCTATAAGTATGCAGAGAGATACTTTGACGGATCATGGAAATACTTAGCATCGAAGCTTTGCTTGCATAGAGATGGGTCCTATTACTTCCATCTTGCTTGTGAGAAGGATATGCCAGATAAGAAAATAACCGACGCATCTACATTTATGGGCGTGGATGTTGGCATTAACCGTCTGGCGGTTGCATCCACAACCGACAAGAAATGCATTTTTATTGCAGGTGGCGAGATCAAGAATCACCGGGACATCAGATCCAAGGAACGCAGAAGACTACAGAAAGCAGGCGGTCGATATTTGGGCACTCGATCCAGTATGAGGGTTCTCAGGAACCTAGCAGGTCGAGAGACACGGTTCATGACTGCTGTAAATCATACAGTATCTAGAAGGTTGATAGAATTTGCCTTGGAAAATGATGTTTCGGTGATAGGCATGGAAGATCTGACGGGCATAAGAGAAAGAACAAACGTACCCAAAGAGTTCCGATGTGAGCATAGTAGTTGGGCTTTCAGACAACTACAAAACTTCATTGAATACAAAGCCGGGGAAGCCGGAATAGCGGTGATCTACGTCGATCCCGCTCATACCTCCCAGACCTGTCCACGATGTAACCATATCAGCAGAAATAATCGCACCGGTTTAGCTTTTAGATGCGAAAAATGCGGTTATGAAACCCATGCAGACAGAGTTGGTGCTATGAATATAGAGCACAGAGCACGAGACTGGAGGTATATCCTTGAGTCTCAGGGCGGTTTTGTCAGCCCGCCAGACGCGACACGATTTTGTACGTAGTCGCAAGCCACGGACTTTAGGCCGTGGTAGTTGACGCCAGAGAAGCATTTAATAGGCCGTTGGGCTATTTAACGAAGGGAGATAAGATGCCAGAAGAATGCCTCCAGCCCGATACAGCGTATCTTTTGCAGGTTCTAGAGAGTATCATAGGCTTTAAGACGGTTGCTCCTCCGGGGAGCTGTTATCAAGAGATTGTGGAATATCTCTTGCCCATCTTCAAAGGCATGGGCTTTGAGACAGAGAAGCTGGTCATGCCCCAGGAGGTCTTTGCCGCCAAATGCACTGATCAACGGCTGGTGGGCGACCGCTTCAATCTGCGAGCTAACTTGGACATAGGAGCAAAAGAGACCCTGGTCATCTATGCTCATCTGGATGTTGTGCCGCCCGGGAACGGCTGGGACACCGATCCCTTCCAGATGGTGCAGAGGAACGCAAGGATCTATGGCCGGGGCGTCTCCGACTGCAAAGGCTCGATAGCAGCGCTCATAGCAGCCCTCAAGGTGCTCCTGGAAAAGGGCAAGCCGAAGTACAACCTCTGCATCCTCTTGACCACGGATGAAGAGGTGGGCGGCTACTCCGGGCTCTGCTACCTCACGGATCGGGGATTGGTCAGGGGGGACCTCATGCTCTGCATGGACGGCTTCTCGGACGATGTGGTTATTGGCAGCAACGGCGTCATCCACTGGGAGGTTGTCGTGCATGGTAAATCAGCCCACAGCGGCGCCAGCTTCATGGGCATAAATGCCGTGGAGAAGTCCCTGCCGATCATGGAGGAGCTGATGAGGCTCAAGAAGACAGTTGAGGCTCGTTCGTCCTTGCTCCCGGCCAACTCTCCCCTGGAATCGCTGGGCAAAAAGAATCTCATGCCCATTCTCAACATCACCATGATCAGCGGAGGCATCAAAGAGAACATCGTTCCGGACAGGTGCGTCCTGAGCGGGGACCGGCGCGTCATTCCCGAGGAGAGCATGGAAGAGGCCATGGCCGAGATCGAGAAAGCCCTGAAGCCCATTGATGTCGAATACGACCTGAAGCTCTTCCCCGGATATCCGCCCATGAGCGTCAATCCCGATCACAGGTGGGTTGCGGAAGTGAGAGCGGCGGTGGAGAGAGGCATGGGATTCCTGCCCCGGCTCTCCGGAACTCAAGGAAGCCTGGATCAGGCCTACGCCACGGAGAAGACCAAGATTCCGACGTGCGTCTTCGGTGTGGGCCGCCAGCTGGAGAGCAATGTTCACGGCTCGAACGAGAATGTTCGCCTCACCGACCTGGAAGGATTTGGACGGTTCATCATCGAGCTTCTGCGAGCCTGATTCTCGGCGGCATGAAAGTCATATCCGTGGTGGGAACCAAGAAGACCGGCAAGACCACTCTAGTGACGGCGCTGGTGAGGTCGCTCTCCAAACACGGCCGGGTGGGGACGATCAAGAACATGGCCGGGCATCCCGTGGATCGCGGCGACACAAGACGACACTTTGACGCCGGGGCGGATGTGGTCATAGGACTCGGCGAGGCGCGGCTCAAGGTGACGCGCGAGCGGGGCGACCTGGACTCTGCTCTGGCTGAGCTTTTGGCAGAGGGCGTGGACTATGCAGTGGTTGAGGGCTTCAAGCACAGCGGCCTTCCCAAGTTCGTCATGGCAAATATCGAGGTGCCAAACACCCTGCGGAAAGTGATGCTCCCCGAGCTGGACGAAGAGATGGTTGAGGAGCTGGAGGAGATAGTCTTGGGGCTGGAGGATTACCGACCCAGGTCCCAAGATCAGGGAAAGACGATTTTCTATCAGAAAACTTAAACATGAGAACCTCCATCTCACAGTCGTAGGAGATGATTCAAGATGGCTGATTGCGATCTTTGCACCCGAGCCCGACCAACGCTCTTTCCCATAAAGGCACCCGTTCACAATCTGAGCTACCCCGAGGGCGCATACAAGGGCGTCTGCGACATCTGCCTGGAGCATTTGGAGAAGGGCTGGCAGGAGCGCTTCGGACCAAAGCCGGAAGCAAAGAAGTAAAAATAATAGTGATAATAACCCCAATCAGAAAAACGCTATATCTTTTTTGATCAATCGAAACAACCCTGTCCGATTTAGCAGCAGCTTCGCGAAACGAGGGGAAATCATGAGGATGCAGAAGGAGGAGAAGATAGTAGTAGTGCTGCTACTCATGGCCCTGGGATCTTTGGCCGTGGCCTTCTGGGCCTTCGGCCCCGAGGACGGCGCACCTGAAGTCTCTTCTGTGGCCGAAAAGGACTCCGGCCTTTCTGTGCAGGGCCTGGTCCTGGAAGTGACCCCCACCAAGAGCGGTGGCAACCTGCTCCTCAAGCTGGACTCAACGCCCCTGTCTGTCTTCATTCCCGCCAGCGCCGGAGCAGGAGAGGTCCAGAACAAAGTCAAGCCCGGCGACCGCGTCGTGGTCAAGGGATCGGTATCCGAGTACCAGGGTGAGGAGGAGCTGAAGGTCGCCAAGGCAGGGGATGTCCAGATAGTGGGAACCTGACCAAGGAAACCTGAATAGGTGAGGAGAAATTGAAGGCGCTCGTCTTCGGCGGCACAGGCAGGATTGGCTCAGCCGTGGCCTGGGACCTTGCACGCTACGGAGGAGCCGATTTTGTGGGCATTGCGGGCAGAAGCCATGAATCGCTGCAGAAGAGGGGGATAGTTGTGGTGGAAAGAGCAAAAGAAGCAGTAAAGACCACTCAGGCGGGAGGGAAATGAAGATCGTCACTCTCCTCACGAACTGCGGCTCCTTCTATCCAGCGCAGATGAAGGGGGTGATCCTCGCCAAGCTCAAAGACAAAGACGTTACCTTCGTGGACATCGCTCACGACATCCCGCCCCAGGACGTGCGCGCGGGAGCCTTTGCCCTTCTCTCCTCGGCCCGCTACTTTCCTTCCGGGACTGTCCATGTTGCCGTGGTCGATCCCGGCGTGGGCACAGGAAGGCTTGGCCTGGTGGTGGAGAGCGGAGGGCAGCTCTTCGTCGGCCCTGACAACGGCCTGCTCCTGCCCGCGGCCCAGTCCCTGGGATCGCCCCAGGCTTACAAAATAGCGCGCAAGTTTGAGGCCTCAAGCACCTTCCATGGCCGGGACGTCTTCGCGCCGGTAGCGGCGCTCCTGGCCGCGGGCGAGAAGCCTGCGAGCCTTGACCTGAGGGTCCGGCCCAAGACCTTGAGCTTTGGAGAGCCGAAGAGGACAGACAGTGGAATTGAGGCGACCGTCATCTACATAGACAGGTTCGGCAACCTCATCCTGAATATACAAAAGCTTCCCGCCTTTGACCTGAGCCTGAAAGGAATAAAGCTGAAAAAGGTCAGGACCTACGCCGAAGGCCGCAGGATCGAACCGCTTATAACCCTGGGAAGCCATGGCTTTGCAGAAATCGCGGTCAACCAGAGAAGTGCTGCCGAGGTGTTCTGCCTCAAAACCGGTGACCGCATTGATCTGGAGGAGATTTGATTTGTTTGGAATAGAGTTCGTGCCCGATGATTCCGTCCTGAAGATAGGCTACATGGCAAAGCTGGCAGAGGATGCAGGCTTCCAGAATATCTGGATCACAGATCACTACAACAACAGGGACGTCTGGACCACCCTGGCTGTTCTGTCCCTCATGACCAACAAGATCCGTCTGGGTACAGGGGTCACCAACCCATATACCAGGAATGCGGCCATCACCGCCTCCAGCATCGCCTCCATAAACGAGCTTTCCGGAGGGCGTGCCATCTTAGGAATCGGCCCCGGCGACAAGGCCACCTTCGACAAGATGGGGATCGAGTGGGACAAGCCCCTTTCCAGGGTGAAGGAGGCCGTCCTGGCCATCAGAGCCTTCCTGGCCAGGGAGCACATCGGCGCTCAGGGGCCGAAGATGCTGGAGCTGGCAGGCAGCATCGCGGACGGGGTCCTCATCAATGCCTCCCACCCCGACGATTTCAAGTTCGCCGTGCCCGTAATCCGGCAGGGAGCGGAAAAAGCGGGTCGCAAGCCTGAGGATGTGCAGGTCTGTGCCTACGCCAGCTTCAGCGCCAATAAGGATCAGGCCAAGGCCGTGAACGCCTCCAAGATCGTGGTGGCCTTCATCGTGGCCGGCTCTCCGGAGAATGTGCTGCAAAGGCACGGCATCAGCATGGACGAGGCCCGGATGATCTCCGATGCTCTGGCTAAATACGACTTCAAATCGGCTATGGAGGCCGTGACGCCCAGGATGACTGAGGTCTTCTCCGTCTCAGGCAACCCCCAGGACTGCCGGGCACGAGTGGATGAGCTTCTCAAGACGGGCGTTACTCAAGTAGTGGTGGGCTCGCCCATCGGGCCGAATAAGGAGAGCGCCATCAAGCTGATTGGAAAACAGGTCATCGGCAGATAATCGTCAGAAATGGATCATCTCAAGCAAGGTCGTTTAGAGAACTGAGGGGATGCAAATTTCATGCGCGGGCTCTACATCGGGCGCTTCCAGCCCTATCATCTGGGCCACCAGGCCGTTCTGGAGAAGATCGCAAGAGAGATGGACGAGATAGTAATAGTGATTGGAAGCGCCCAGGAGAGCCACACCCTGGAGAACCCCTTCACCGCAGGAGAGAGGATGGAGATGATCTGGGCAGCTCTGGCGAAGGGAGATCTGAGGAATATATGTTATGTCATTCCAGTGCAGGATATCAATCGAAACGCGATCTGGGTCTCTCACCTTCAATCCATGGTTCCCAGCTTCGATGCGGTCTTCTCCAATAATCCTCTCGTGGTCCGGCTCTTCTCCGAGGCAGAGGTAGAAGTGAGAAAGCCGCCCATGTACCGGAGAGATATGTACTCAGGGACGGCCATTCGCAGACTGATGCGGGAGGGCGGTGATTGGCCCGCTCTGGTGCCGGAGCCTGTAGCCTTGCTCATTGCCAGGATGGGAGGTGTGGAGCGTCTGGTCCAGGTGTCGGGCAGCGACAACTCCCCCCGGCGGTCGCCTGCAAAGATATGAATCCAGGCTCCCGGAAGTTTGCCTGGAACTTATTATCCAGAAGCAGAGGTGTGTTTTGCTTATCAGACTTCTCTGATCCCTCATCCCCGGCCAGGGCCTGGTGCCCGGCCTGGGTGGAGTTCCCGATAGGAGCAGATAAAGCATCAGGCTTGGTTTTTTATTGGGCTATTCAATTAGAAATGAGGAGGGATGACCCAGGCGTGGGTAAAGGAGGGAGGATAAAACACCATAACTCCTGGGCCACAACTCTGCAAGAAATCACCATATAAATATAGATGATTGGAATGGTCTAAAGTGACCAAATCCCAATCGTTGGTGGCAGTGGGCATAAATCCCCTTCCTCAAATCCCGCCTGGTCTTATCACATCCCGCTCATCTGGGCGGCGATGGCATGCATGGCCGCCCGCCAAGTCGAATCCCTGCCGCCTCCACATGGGCGGGCGCATGCAGGCGGGCAATGGTTAGGATTTGCTCCTAAGCCCGGGCTCGCGCGCGCGGAGATTCTTGGAGCTAAGATCGCTGACAGTGAGGATGAAGGATTCTGGTCCGGACTTTTCGACGAATTGAAGGGAAGAGGTCTAGAAGGTGTCAAGATGCAGGAACTCGCAGCCGAACTCAACCAAAAAAGACATTCGAAATCGGCTAACACCATGGATAGGTTCAGCCAAGACCTATGGAATTACAAGGCTTTTCCAAGAGAGCATTGGAGAAAGATAAG
>JAPKYD010000076.1 GCA_026394475.1 Methanothrix sp. | reverse complement strand
GTTCGCCTACTACTACGGGGTCAACGTAGCCCTGCTCACGGGGTACCTTGCCTTCTGGCTCATGCAGAAAGGAGGGATTGAGGAGCAGGACAGCGGATTCGCAGACATCAAGGACCCGGTCAAGTTCTTGACATCCAACCTGAAGATCATAATCTCTGCCCTCTTGATATTCGGGCTCCTCATCCTCCCCGCTCTGAGCACCAGTCTGATCCTCGCTCATTATGTCAGCGGCCCGGATTCTGACTGGATGACCTCCACGGCCTGGCTAGAGAACAATACCCCCAGCCCGGGAATGGAGCTGTACGAGAAATATGTGCAGCCTGCCAGCGGGCAGTATGCCTATCCTGATGCCGCTTATGGCATCATGTCCTGGTGGGACTTCGGCCATCTCATCGAGACCATCGGCCACAGGATTCCCAATGCCAATCCCTTCCAGCAGGGAATAGGCAGCGTCACGAAGGGGATTCCAGGATCGTCGCCCTTCTTCCTCGCCGAGAACGAGACGGAAGGAGAGAGGGTGCTTGCCGCTCTGGATCCGAACCGCTCGCCTTACCAGAATACCAAGTACGTCATGATCGATAGAGACATGGCCATTGGCAAGTTCCATGCCATGGCCGCCTGGAGCAATATTCCCTCCTCGGACTACAGTGCAGTGGTCTACCAACCACAAGGAGATCAGCTGGTGCCGATTCAGATCTGGCGCGAGCCTTATTTCAAGTCCATGACGGCCCGCATGTACTTCTTCGACGGCACCCAGGTCGCGGGTGGCGAAGGGGTCGGTCTGGCCTATCAGGGCATGCAGCTTGAGAGTGGAGCAGTGGTCCCGGTGCTCACCCAGGTGCCCAAGATCACCAGAAACGACAGCGAGATGCAATCCTTCATCAATAATAGTCGCGGCCAGGGGAACAAGGTCGAGATAGCAGCCATGAATCCCAGCGATGCCGCTTTTCCGCTTGAGGCCCTGCAGCACTACCGTCTGGTGCATGAATCCGACACATCTCTGATGGCAGGCAACCAGGTCAAGACCTTCGAGCATGTTCCGGGAGCGGTGATAAAAGGAAATGCGCCGGCAGGGACCAAAGTCTCGGCGGCCTTGGCGGTCATGACCAATAAGGGCAGGGCTTTCGTCTACCAGCAGACAAGTGCCTCCGCCTCCAGCGGCGAATTCACCCTGGTGGTTCCCTACTCTACGGAGGGGCCCATCGCCAGCAGCACGAACTTCGACACCAAGCCCTTGGGTCCCTACCAGGTCTCGGTGGGAGACAAGACCTACGAGGTAAGGGTACCTGAGGAGTACGTCCTCTCCGGGTCGGTCATAACCATATGAAGCTCCTGGAGGAGATGAACTGGCCGGAGATTGAGGCAGGGCTAGGCCAGACGAGGACCGTGATCCTGCCCGTAGGAGCCACGGAGGAGCACGGCCCTCACCTTCCCACTTTTACTGACACCCTTCAAGCCATGCAGGTGGCCCGAGCGGCGGCGGAGCGCTGCGACATCTTCCTGGCGCCGCCCCTGCATTACGGGGTCTGCCGCAGCACGCGGGGCTTTCCTGGCACCATCACCGTGGGTCACGATGCGCTGAGAGCCTTTATGCAGGACCTTTTGCTCTCCTTTTGCGATAGCGGCTTTGAGAATATCCTGATTTTGACCGGCCACGCCGGAGGGCAGCACATGGCTGCCCTGGAGGAGGCCTGCCAGAGGGCCCTGGAAGAGCGCTATCTCCGGGTCAGCCTGGTCTCCTTATTCGATCTAATAGACATCAAGGCCGTGGAGACGCCAGGAGACGGCCACTCCGGGGAGATCGAGACCTCTCTCATGATGGTGATTCGGAAAGATCTGGTGAAAGGACGGCCTGAGGGGCATTTTCCCAAAAGGCCTAGATTCATGATCCTGAAGGATGTGCGCCACCTCATGGGCAACGGTATCATGGGCAATCCGGCCTTGGCCTCTCCGGAGAAGGGCAAGGCCTTCTTCGAGATGGCGGTGCAGGGCGTCATCCAGGCCCTGGAGGAGCTGGAGTCCTTCCCGGGGAAACGTGAAAAGTGATCTACTTTTCTGTTTTTTCCCTTTTTGAAATGGCTTTGCTTTCATCGGCAGGTGATTCTGGGCTATTTTGGAGCAGATTCGACAGGTTTATAAAGCATAAATCTAACGGAAAAAAACGTGTCCGAGAAGATGGCCGGAATATCCTTTGTAAATCACGAAATCAGGCTTCTGAAGCCGGAGAGGTTGGCTTCGGGCATCTTCGGCCACTTAGTCTTTTCTTTCTTTTGATGGCCGGGCGAAGGGAAACTGGCAGCAGCTTGGAAATTTCGCCCGGCGGCGGGATGATATCATGTTATCGGAAAGCGATGCCAAAGTTCTGAAAGCGATATCTGAAGGACATTTGGATCCTCAGACCATCGCCGAAAAGCTCGGTAAGAATGTGGAGACGGTGCGGGCCTCCGCGGACGCGCTAGCGGAGCAGGGCCTGGCCAAGGTCGACAAGTCGGTGGACGAGATTTTCTCCCTGGCCGAGGAGGGCCAGAAGTACGCGAGAGAGGGCCTACCGGAGAGGAATCTGCTGCGAGCCATTGGCTCAGGCAAGCCCATAGCCGAGCTGAAGGACCCCTCCCTCAAGATCGGCCTGGGCTGGCTGCGCAAGAAAGGATGGGCCGCGATCCAGGCTGGAGAACTCAAACCCATCGGCTCCGCCGCCAAAGGAAAGGATGAGGAGATCCTGGAAACTCTGCTGGCCGGGCCAAGGAGCGGGTCGACGCTGGACAGCAAGGGCCTGGCAGCCCTCAAGGGCCGGGGGCTGGTTACTTCCACCAAGAGCAAGGAATGGCGGTACGAGATCACAGATGAGGGGATTTCAAGGATAAAGGGAATCGAAAGAACTTCAACATTCAAAGTGTCGGCGATCATCGTCAATGGTACGCTAAATCAAATCCCATCTGATCTCATAAAGAATGGCGAATGGGGTGTCAAGCTTGGAGAAGAGTTGGCTGACAACTATGTAAGACAAGATGGCAAGCTCTACCATGCCCGCCCTTACGATGTAACCCTGGCCGCTGACAGGATCTACCCCGGCAAGAAGCATCCCTACCAGCGGCTCATCGACTTCATGCGGGAGATCATGCTGGAGATGGGCTTCACGGAGATCAAGGGCCAGATCATCCAGTCCAGCTTCTGGAACTTCGATGCTCTTTTCCAGCCGCAGGATCATCCCGCCCGGGAGATGCAGGACACCTTCTACCTGGATACAAGAGCGGAGATTCCTGACTTTACCAAAGTCAAGGAGATGCATGAATGCGGCGGAGCCGTGGGCTCCACCGGCTGGGGCGGCTGCTGGAGTCCAGAGGTGGCCCGGCAGGAAGTGCTCCGCACCCACACTACCGCAGTGACCATAAAATATCTTGCCGATCATCCCCAGCCGCCGGTCAAGGCCTTCGGCATAGATCGCGTCTACCGGCGCGAGGCCATAGACGCCACGCACACCCCGGAGTTCGAGCAGCTGGAAGGAGTGGTCATGGACGAGGGGGTGAGCTTCCGGCATCTGCTGGGGGTCTTGAAGGAGTTCTACGCCAAGATGGGCTTTGAGGAGGTTCGCTTCCGGCCGGGCTACTTCCCCTACACCGAGCCGTCCGTCGAGCCGGAGGTCTTCATAGACGGTCTGGGCTGGGTGGAGCTGGGCGGCGCGGGGGTCTTTCGCAGGGAGGTTACCGCGCCCTTTTGCATCGAGCATCCCGTGCTGGCCTGGGGCCTGGGAGTCTCCCGGGTGGCCATGCTCAAGCTGGGGCTGAAAGATCTGAGGCTGCTTTATCAGTCGGATATGGAATGGCTGCGCCAGACGCCCGTTTCCATCAAGATGTGAGGACTATCCATGCCGGTTGTCAGACTTTATTACGAGGATATGGAGAGGCTGATTGGAGCCTCCCGAGATACCATCATGAGCCGGCTGGCCATGATGGGTGCGGACATTGGAAAGAGAGCAGAAGCGGACCATGTGGACGTGGAGTTCTTCCCGGACCGGCCCGATCTCTACAGCCCGGAGGGCGTGGCCAGGGCCATGCAGGGCTTCCTGGGCCTCAAGACCGGCCTGGTGCACTACCAGGTCGAAAAAGGCCCAGTCGAACTTCTAGTAGAGGAATCCGTGAAGTCGGTCCGGCCCATCATCGGCTGCGCCGTGGTGCGCGATCTTGAGTTCTCGGACGAGGCCATCGAGTCGCTCATGGGGCTGCAAGAAGACCTGCACTGGGGCCTGGGCAGGAACAGGCGAAAAGTGGCCATCGGAGTGCATGACATCTCCCGGGTCACGTCGCCCTTCCGCTACCTGGGAGCCGATCCCGATCGAAAGTTCGTGCCCCTGGACTTCTGGGAGGAGGTGTCCATGCGAGAGATGCTGCACAAGCACCCCAAGGGCAGGGATTACGGCCACATCCTGGAGGGCTGCGAGCGCTATCCTCTCATCGTCGATGACAACGACAATGTGCTCTCCTTCCCGCCCATCATCAACGGCGAGCTGACGCGCGTCACCGAGGACAGCCACGACCTGTTCATAGACGTCACGGGAACCGACCCGGTAGTTTACAAGGCCCTGAACATCGTGGTGACCTCCCTGGCGGAGCGGGGCGGCAAGATCGAGTCCGTTCTGGTGAAGAGGAGCGAGGGCGATTTCGTATCACCAAACCTTGAGCCTTCACTCTGGACGGTTAGTGCCAGAGAGGCCAATCTTCTGATCGGCTTTGACCTGACGGCGCAGGAGTTGGCCAGCTGCCTGGAGATGATGCGCTTTGGAGCCAGGGCAGAAGGCTCCGCTGTAGAGGTCCAGGTGCCAGCCTATCGGGCGGACATAATGCACTCCTGGGACATCTTCGAGGATGCAGCCAAGGCCTATGGCTACGATAGGCTCGTGGCCGAGCTTCCAAAAGCGGTGACCGTGGGCAAGGCTCATCCTGCAGAGCTACGCAAGGCCGAGATTCGCGAGATCATGGCGGGCCTTGGCTACCTGGAGACCATGCCCTTCACCCTGACCAATGAGAAGATTCACTTCGATTGGATGAGGCGTCCGAGAGAGGGCGCGGTCAGGGTCATGCATCCCATCAGCGAGCTGCACACCATCCTGCGAACCTCCCTGCTCTCCAGCCTCCTGGAGATCTTCGCCATCAACCAGCATCATCCTCTGCCACAGAAGATCTTTGCAGTGGGAGATGTGGTGGTGGAGAAGAGGACCCAGATGCACCTGGCAGCAGCCTCGGTGCACAGCCAGGCGAGCTTCTCGGAGATCAGGTCGGTGGCGGATGCAGTGCTGCGAGAGCTGGGCCTGGAGGAGGATGTCAAGATCGTTCCTTCCCAGGATGGGGCCCTCTTGCCTGGCCGGGGTGCCGACCTGCTGATCGATGGCCAGAAGAAAGGACTCTTTGGAGAGCTGCATCCTCTGGTTCTGCAGAGCTTTGGCCTGGAGCAGCCCGTGGTGGCTCTGGAGCTGAGGTGGGGCGAGCTCTAACCACCTTTTGCCCGGCGGAGCAGAATTGGGCCGGGCAATCATTTCTTCGGGGCCAGACAAGATACGAGATATTTGTGATCATATCTCGATGCTTTGCAAGAGACTGCGGCAGGAGGCAACCTCTTAGCGTCTGCTTTATCTTTTGATACCTCTAATAGTAGTATTAAGAAGATTGGAGACTGCCATGAAGGTCCGGGATCTGATGAGCTATCCCATTGCCACCGTGCTGCCTGAGGACACGGTGCTGGAGGCCATAAGACGGATGGTGGGCGAGAAGAAAGGAAGCATGCTCGTGGCCAGGGATGGCCTGCTCAAGGAGGGCCTGGGCATCGTCACCACCAGCCAGATCTTTCAGAAGGTCTTCTCCCAGGGACTGGACCCTTCCAGGGTGAAGGTCATGGATATCATGACCCCGGCGCCGCTGATAACCATAGATCTCGATGCCACCACCAAAGAAGCTGCGCGCCTGATGCAAGAGCACAACATCAGAAGACTTCCCGTGGTGAAGAACGGAGCGCTGGTGGGGATAATAACCAGCAAGGACCTTCTGAGATGCGTGGAATGAGATCCTGGAAAGGCTTCTCCTCCCGCTGGAGTAACGCAGAATTTAAATAGCCAAAGATCAAGCCTCAGGGGAAGTCGAGGTAGCCTAGCCTGGTATGGCGCAGGTTTGCTAAACCTGTGTATCTTTTATAGGCTTGTGAAGTTTCAATAAGCTATCGGAATGTGTGTTTGCCTCTCCTCCAAGAGAATAGAGACTCTACTAAGAGTAATAAACTTTTCCGCGGCATTAAAGGATTTTAGCTGCCATTGAACATAATAATTTTTTAAAGTTGCATAAGGTTGTATAGGCTTGTGAAGGGTAACAAATTGGCCCTGCAAGAAGGATAGGCGATATTCTAAGGGCTCTATTGGCCTCTAGTGGGCCTACGCTGGCATCTGTGGCAAGAAAGAAGATGCACCTGTCCAAGAGTCAGTTTTCGCAGCTTTTGGCCTCTATGGGCGACTACGTTGAACTTAAGCCTTATTTATGGTCCTAAAATATATCAATTCAGTTTTTATTTAATTTTATTAATATGTAAGTCACATTTTTAAAAAACGGAATTAAGCCCTTTTGACGTACATCGTTCAGGAGATGTCAAAATGAGACAAAATGCTAGATTTAATTTTAGAATGGAATCAAATGTTAAAGAGGCTTTGGA
>JAPKYD010000031.1 GCA_026394475.1 Methanothrix sp. | reverse complement strand
CAAGTCCTTACTTAAAAGCATCATTTTCAACACTTTGTAGCACTATACTTCTATTTATGGATTTCGTGATGCTATAATATTTCAGTAGGCACATATTGCCAAGCTAAATCGCCCTGGAAGGGCATATTTGTGGCTATTTTTTGAAATAAAGGCAATTGCACCGAGATAATTTGTTTGATGCGCTTACTTAATCCGGGAGCTTAGGTCAGAAGGCTTATGATCTTCTGAATCCCGGTGGCTTCCTTCTCATCTTTCACCAGACACCTCTGGGCATTAACCAGATACAACGAGCCTATATGCGACGAATTAAAGGCGATGAAAAAGAGATGTTTTCCACCCACGATATTCTTCTCATCTTCGAAGAACTCGGGTTAAAGTTCAATTTCGACGTTCTCATCTCCGATATCGATGTAACAGATTGCATCGAAGATGATGAAATCGGCCAAAGACTACTGAATTTTTTCCTGGAATCCAATCTGGAAGGGCTTGATCCATCTCTCCGAAAAGAGATCATTCATACATTGAAGGAGAGATGTCAGTTCAGGAAGGGACGGTACTATCTCTTTCATCCCAGTGGAATCTTCTGGATACGAAAAGATTATTATTAAATTGCTGCATTCGTGGTGCAGCTCCCTCCGCTTGAGACAGCATCAAGCTGTTGCGGCAAAACTCAAGGTTCATCGCTGAGGGGACAATCCATTTCATCCGCAAATGAGCTGACGTTCCCATCACCTTCGCTCCGCGCTCGCCTTGCCCTTTTATCCCGGCCCGCAGGAGAAAACCAGGGGGAAGCAAAAGCTCCATGTGGATCTTTGACTCCTACTACAAGGGCTGCGTGCATCTCTGGGCCAGGGATAGAGGCCTCTCCCGGACCGGTATCGATTACCCTCCATCCTTCTACCTGCACCTGAAAGACCCTCACGCTTACGCGGAGATGATCGAGGCTCTGGAATGCCTCTTTCGCGTGGAAGAGTGCAGCTTCAAGACCATCTACGGCCCTCTGGACGGTTACCGGATTTATGCCGAAAGGAGCGTAGCAGAGAAGATCGAGAAGCAGACGCGCTATGCGGCGGAGCTTTATAACGTGGACGTGAGACGGGACCAGCAGTATCTGGCCCAGCAAGACCTCTTTCCCTGCGGAGAGCAAGACGAATCCCGGTTCTCGCCCGACTTCAACTCTCCACTGCGCCTGATGGAGCTGAGGTTTTCAGGCGATCCTGGCCGAAAAAGGGAGATATCCGGCGTCGAGGTTTGCATGGAGCGCCCACGGCGACTGGAGGGACGAGAGCGGATCGTCCTCTCCGATCTTCTGGAGCTCATCAGAGACCAAGAGGCGGAAGAAGGCCGATGCAAAGTACGCCGGTCTGGACTCGATCCTGAAGTGGATGCTCGTCACCTGCTTCGGCTACACTGGATACCGGAACGCCAGGTTCGGACAGATCGAGGTGCACGAGAAGATCACGGCCGCCTCCCGGGAGCTGCTCATGCAGATCAAGGAGCTGGCCGAGAGCATGAACCTGGAGGTGCTGCACGGGATAGTGGACTGCCTCTGGGTGAAAGGTGAGACGGTGGAGGATTTCAAGGAGGCCGTGGAAAGAGAGACCGGCATCCTGACTGAGCTGGACTGCTACGACTGGATAGCCTTCTTGCCCATGGCCGACGGCAGCGGCGCCTACAACCGCTACTTCGGGAGGCTTGACACGAGCAAGGTCAAAATCCGGGGAGTCATGGCCCGCAGGGGCGACACGCCCGATTATGTGCGCAGGATGCAGCAGGAGCTTTTCGATCTCCTGGCCGAGGCGAGGAGCCAGGAGGAGCTGCATAGGATAGAGCCCAGGGCCCAGGAGGTGCACAGGAGGTACATGGCCGAGCTGGGAGAGGTTGACGTCCGGGAACTGGCCATTCACCGCAGGGTGAGCCGCTTGAGCTACTCTCGCAGGTGCGCTGAGGCCTCGGCGATGAAGGCTCACCGGAAGGAGGGAATTCCCCTGGCTCCGGGCATGGAGATAGGCTATGTGATGAGAGACGCAGCCAAATGGGCCGTAGACATAGAAAGGGACGCCTTCGAGTTCGACGTGGCTTATTATAGTAAGCTTCTGAAGAAGGCCTGGTCAGAGGTCGCCTTTGTCTTCCTCAAATAAACTTGATATACTTCCAATAAGCAAAAAGAAATCTAAGCTGTCGGCTCGTAAAGAGGCCAACTCCGCAGATGTTTGTATATTATATCGGAGAAATGAAATGAAAACGCTAATTGTCTATGACTCGGTCTATGGGAATACGGAGAAAATTGCCAAAGCCATAGGTGATGCTATTACCGATGAGGTTAAAGTGCTCCGTGCGAGCGAAGTGAATTCTTCTGAATTCAAAACAGTTGACCTTCTCATCGTCGGCTCTCCGACCCACGGAGGCAAGCCGACGCGGGCGATTCAAGATCTCCTTAACAAAGTCCATGTATCTGATTTCAAAGGTGCCAACATGACTGCATTCGATACCAGATTCTCGATGAAACTGGTCGGAATCTTTGGTTATGCCGCAGAAAAGATCGCCGGCAGCCTGAAAAGAAATGGATGGACTATCGTAGTTTCACCGGAAGGCTTCTTCGTCAAAGGCAAAAAAGGGCCGCTGGAAAAGGGAGAACTGGAGCGTGCCGCCGCTTGGGCGAAAGAAATTGTTGAGAGAGAAAAGTAGGTCGTGAATTGTTAATAGGTTTTAATTTTGTAATATGCAAAGGTCAATAATTCATTCAGGCTCCAGATATGATCAATTAGGCCGGCTTGCTTCGCAGGGCAATTGAACCTTGTTATCTCCTGATCATCCTTATATTAGACATTTTTAAAGCCAGCTTGACTTTATCTTCATTTGATAAGTAACGACAATAATTAAGTAGCGATCAATGACAATTACGTAATGGTAATTATATAATATAAAATCGAAGGATATATCTCTGAAGAGAACTGCATTAGCATTGGCTCGGAGCTGACAGTTTCATGTACGGCATCGCAGATAAGTTTCCCCATTTGCCGGAAAGGATATCCGGACTCAAAGAGCTGGCCTATAACCTCTGGTGGAGCTGGCACCCGGAGGGCCGGGCGCTCTTCAAGCTTCTCAGTCGCCAGGGCTGGCATCTGAGCAACCACAACCCGGTGATGATGATCAACCGCATGGACAGAAAGTCCCTGGAGGCAGCCTCGCAAGATTCGCACTTCTTGAGGCATTACGATTCCGTCATGGCCCGCTTTGAGAGCTACATGGATGTATCTCGCGGCTGGTTTCCCGCCAACGTGGCCGACCCTAAGAGCGGCACCATCGCCTATTTCTCGGCAGAGTACGGCCTGCACCATGCCTTGCCTTTCTACGCGGGCGGCCTGGGCTTTCTGGCCGGAGATTTTCTCAAAGAATCTAGCGACCTCGGCATACCCCTGGTCGGTGTGGGCTTCATGTATCCGCAGGGATACCTGCGGCAGATGATCTCGCTCGACGGCTGGCAGGTGGGGGCCTGCGAGATCCTGGACCGCGAGAACGCGCCCATTCACAGGGTCGTGGATGGGGAGAAGAATCCGCTCTCGGTAAAGGTGCCAGTCATCGACCCTCCCATTCACCTTGAGGTTTGGAGGGTGCAGGTGGGAAAGACCGCTCTTTACTTGATCGACACCTCCAGCGAAGCCAATGATCCCTGGAACCGCTGCATATCCGATCGTCTGTACACCGGAGATCTGGAACAGCGTCTGCGCCAGGAGATTGTGCTGGGAATAGGGGGCATCCGCATTCTACAGGCTTTGGGGGTGAGATGCACCGTCCTGCATCTCAACGAGGGTCACCCTGCCTTCGCTGTTCTGGAAAGGATCCGGGAGAAGGTGGAGGGAGGAATGAATTACCGCGACGCTTCCGAGGAGGTCAGGAAAACCACGGTATTTACCACGCACACCCCAGTGCCCGCAGGCCATGACGTTTTTTCCTTCCAGCTCATGGACAGATACTTCGGCCCTTACCTGCCCGCGGCCGATCTTTCCCGAGATGAGTTCTTCCGTTTAGGCACGAATCCATCTGGCGCCGACGGCTTCAACATGACCGCCTTTGCCATGAGGTGTGCCGCCTATCGCAATGCTGTGAGCAAAAAGCACAGAGAGGTCGCCCGCAAGATGTGGCATCCGCTCTGGCCCGACCTGGCCGAGTAGAACGTTCCCATTGAACACGTCACCAACGGCGTGCATGTGCCCTCCTGGATCGATCGCAGATTGGGAGATGTGATCTTCAATCGCTATCTGGGGCGAAACTGGCTGGAGGAGCACGACCAGAGCCGCATCTGGGAGCTGATCGATGAGATCCCGGACGAGGTTCTCTGGAGGCATCATCATGCCATGAAGAGTATGCTCATAGCCAAGATCCGGGAGAGAGCAAGGGAAAAGTGGCTGAACTCCGGCGCAGATCCGCGCCTGGTCATGGCTTCGGGTGTGCTCCTGGATCCGACGGCGCTGACGTTAGGGTTCGCCCGCAGGTTTGCCTCCTACAAGCGGCCCACGCTGCTTTTGCGGGATGTGGCACGGCTCCGAAAGATAGTGAACGACCCCTGGAGGCCGGTGCAGATCATTTTTGCGGGAAAAGCCCATCAGGATGATCAGCAGAGCAAGCTGCTCTTGCAGCAGGTCTTCAATGCTGCCCAGGATCAGGTCTTCGGGGGCAGGATCGCCTTTGTAGAGGACTATGATGAGCTGCTGGCGCAGTACATGGTGCACGGCGTGGATGTCTGGGTGAACAATCCTCTGCCGCCTAATGAGGCCAGCGGAACGAGCGGGATGAAGGCGACGCTCAATGGCGTGCCTCAGCTCAGCGTCCTGGACGGGTGGTGGATAGAAGGGTACAACGGCAAGAACGGCTGGGCAATCTCCGGGGCCGAAGGCGAGGACAGGGACGCAAAAGATGCCGCCGCGATCTACGACCTGCTGGAGAAGGAGATCGTTCCCCTCTATTACAATGTGGATGCGGAGGGCATCTCCCACGGCTGGGTGCAGGTGATGAAGGAGACCATCAAGATGACTGGACCTAACTTTTCTGCACGCAGGATGGCCAAGGAGTACACAGAGAAGTTCTATCGCAAGGCCATTGATGCTTCCCTAAAGGCCGGATACAGGACCGCCAAGGTGGGCCCCAAGGAGGATTTATTTAGTAGAATTTAATTAAATATTATTAATATTAACAAATTTTTTATTAAAGCTCTTTTAGTTGAAAAGAAGAACATCGTTCAGAGTTCCGCAGACAATCGAAGCCTAAGCTTCTTCTGCCATCTTCTCGTACACCTTCTCCACTACCGGCATCGGCGAAACAGCGTTCATCTCCAGCCCCAGCTCGTCGGGATTAAGGCCCAGGGCGATGCCCACCAGCTGCGTCACATAGAGAACGGGAATGCCGATCTTCTCCCCATACCTCTGCTCCAGGGCCTTCTGTTTGGCGTCGAGCATGAGGTGGCAGAGAGGGCACACGGTTACTATTACCTCCGCCCCGGCCTTCTTGGCCTCCTTCAAGATCAGGAAAGCAATATCCTCCGCCGCCTGCTCCTGGGGCATGAAGATGGGCCCGCCGCAGCAGAAGGTCTTGAGCCGGAAGTCCAGGGGCTCGGCAGCAAGGGTTTTTATCAGCTTTTCCAGGATGGTGGGAAACTCCGGCTGGTCGATTCCGCCCCTGGGGCGGGTGAGGAGGCAGCCGTAGTAGGGCGCTACTTTCAGATCCTTCAGAGGCACCGTGATCAATTCATCGTTCTTCTCCAGGACCTCCAGGATCACGTCCAGAGCGTGCCGGATTTGGGCGCCGCTGTACTTTTTGGTCAGGACGGCGTTCACCTTAGCTCGCACCTGCGGGTCCTCCATGGTCAGGGCAGCACTCCTCAGGTTGCTGTAGCAGATGGAGCAGGAGGTCATGATGGGCAGATCGGTCTGGGCCAGGTTGCGGGCGGCCAGACCAACGGAAACAAGCTCGCTTGGCACGTGCGTCGCCCCGCAGCAGTTCCAGTCCTCCAGCTCCTGCAGCGCAATGCCCAGGGCCGCGCACACTATGCGCGTTGAGACGTCCATCTCCTTTCCGGTCGATCGGGAGACGCATCCCGGATAGTAGGCCAGCTTCATCGTTTGCTCATCCTTTGCCAAGCTCTTCCATGATCCTTCTTACCTCATCCCTGCCCCTGATCTTCTCCACTGCGAGTTTGATCTTTCCCTTGGGAGCCATCTCCAGGCCGAGCTCCATGGACTGCAGCGCTCCCTGGGGAAAGACGAACATGAACTCGCCTGAGAGAAGAATCTCGGCGATCCTGCCGTAGTCCTTGATCTGCCTTTGGAACAGCTCCTCGTAAGCCTGGTCCTTGCCCTTGATCTTCTCGCGCTCGGCAAGCTCCTTTAGTGCCGTCACCACCGCCTTGGGGCGGATGCCGCGGGGGCAGCGCACGGTGCAGAGCTGGCAGGAGGTGCACAGCCATATGGTCTCGTTCCTGAGGGCCTCCTCTTTCTTGCCCTCCAGACAGTGCTTGACCAGCCGGCGGATGCTGGGTTTCATGAGGTGCGCCGTGGGACAGCTGGCGGAGCAGGTGCCGCACTGAATGCAGGTCAGAACCTCCGGCCCGGCCAGCCGAAGCACCTCCTGCTTGAACTCTTCATCAGCGGCCATTTCACTTCGCCTCTGCCAGGGCAGCGGCCTTTTGGGCCTCTTCTTTCTTCGCTTCTTCCTTCCTCAGCCGCTCCACGATCTTCTCGCTCGCCTTCCCCGGAGCTTCGCTCTCCAGGATCTTCCTCACCTTCGGCTTCTTGAGCAGGGGGCCCAGGGGCCGCAGCGCTTCGTCCACCCTCTTGAGAAGCTCGGGATTTATCTTTGGCTTCTCAGGTGCAGGCAGGGGAGGCCTCTCGATGGCCGGTGGGGCCAAGGCTTTGCTCACGTCTGGGAGCTTGCGCTCTCCGGTCTTTATGGCGGAGATGGCCTCCTTCCATTCCTCAGCCCAGGGTGTCTCCTTCACTTCCGTGGTCCGAACGCCGGATCTCTGCACCTCGATGGCCGAGAGGGGGCAGGCCAGGGCGCAGGCCCCGCAAAATATGCACTGCTCCTTCACCGGCGCGGCTTTGCCACGCTCATCCACGTACCAGCACTTGGCAGGGCAGACGTTGAAGCATGCCTGGCAGCCCTGGGGGTCGCACTTCACCAGATTCTTTTCGATGAGCTTGATCTCGCCCTCGAAGGGCTTCTTCACTGCAATGGCCTCGTAGGGGCAGACTAAAGCACACCGCCCGCAGCCAATGCAGAGGTCTTTATCGATCTCTATCTTTCCCTCGAACTTCAAGTCGGCCGCCAGGGGCTCGCCTTCGACCTTAATCGCTTCCTCAGGGCAGAGCGGAACGCAAAGGCCGCAGTAGTCGCACAGCTCCTCGTCCACGAGCAGCTGCTCATAAGGCACCAGATCCTTTGGCCCCTTCTCCTTCTCGCCCTTTTCCACCAGCAGGAAGGCCGGGCAGAATCTTGCGCACCGGCCGCAGAGGTTGCACTTCTCTTTGTCAATGGTGATCTTGCCCTCTATTCCCTTGCGCAGCGGCCCGAAATCCTCGCGGGTCTTATTGAAGGTGACTTTGATGGCGCCTGTGGGGCAGACAGGCTCGCAGAGGATGCAGGGAAGGCATTTTTCATTTGCCTCGGCCTCCGCCACCAGCTTTGGATACTGCTCCAGCTTTCTGAAGTCTTTGATCTTGTCCGTCATGTCTCAGTGTCTTGGGTTTTTTCTTCAACGGTCATCTTAAAAGCTCTCGTGGGACAGAAGTTCACGCACATCCCGCAGAAGACGCATGAATCCAGGTCGATCAGCACGGGCGGTGCATCCAGGCCCTTGGCGATCTCCTGCAGCGGCCCCTCTTGCAAGGCCTTCTTGGGACAGAGGTCCACGCAGATGGAGCAGCCGGCACATTTCTTGTAATCATAATCCAAGACTTTCTCTGTCTCCTTGGTCTTCTGCCTGCAGCGGACGACGGAGTCCTCCACCTCCATCTCCTTCTCGATCTCCATCATGGGCCTGCTCCCTCCGCGGTCTTCTCTTTTCCATCGCCCGCTTCCACTTTCGTCTTCTCAAGCTCCGTTCCGATAGGGCCCATGGCCTTCAGCTCGGCTATGAACTCCTTGAGGTCCCTGGCAAAGATCTCTCCCTCGCTGGCAGCGCACCAGACGATCTTGACTCGTCCCGGGTCAAGGCCGATCTTCTCCAGGACTCCCTTCAGCACATTCACCCTCTGCAGGGCCTGATAGTTGCCATTGCGATAGTGACACTCGCCCAAACGGCAGCCGGCAATGAGGACTCCGTCAGCGCCGCGGCGCAGGGCTTCCAGGACGAAGCTTGGGTCAACGCGCGCAGAGCACATCACCCGGATGTTCCTGGCATTGGTCGGATACTGAATTCTGGAGGTTCCGGCCAGGTCTGCTGCGCCATAGCTGCACCAGTTGCAGAGGAACGCCACGATGAGCGGGAACTCGCTCGTCTCCTCAGTCGCTGCCCTGACCTGGGCCAGGATCTGCTCATCCGAGAAGAGGCGCATGTTTATGGCGTCCTTGGGGCAGGCGGCGGCGCACGAGCCGCAGCCCTTGCAGGCAGCCTCATCCACGTAGGCCGGGCTCTTCACGGAGATGGCCTTCTTGGGGCAGACCTCCACACAGATCTTACACTCGGCACATAAATCCTGGTCCACGTACGCGGACGTGGGCTCCAGCTCCAGCTCGCCTTTGTGAAGGAGCTTGATGGCCTTGGCCGCAGCCGCACTTCCTTGGGCGATGGATATAGGGATCTCCTTGGGGCCCGAGGCGCAGCCGGCGATGAAGACTCCATCGATGTGCGCCTCCACCGGCCTCATCTTGGGGTGGGCGATCTCGAAGAACCTGTCCGGTCGGCGGGAGAGGCCGAGGAGGTTGCCGAGGACCTCCGCGTTCTGGTCCGGCTCGAGACCGACGGATAAGACGGCCAGATCATGCTTAACGCGCTTAACCTCGCCGGTCTGCGTATCCTCGAAGATCAGATAGATGTCTTTGTCCACCCGGTCGATCCTGGAGACACGAGCCCGCACAAAGTTTATGCCCAGCTTCTGGGCGCGTACATAGAACTCCTCGTACCCTTCGCCGCAGGCCCGTATATCGATGTAGTAGATGGTCACATCGGTTTCGGGATACTTCTCCTTGACCAACTGAGCGTTTTTCAGGGAGGCCATGCAGCAGATGCGGGAGCAGTATATGTTTCCCACCGTCGCATCCCGCGAGCCCACGCACTGCAGGATGGCTATGGATTTTGCGATCTCACCCGTGGAGGGCCGCACCACATCGCCCTTCGTCGGCCCGGAGGCGTTCAGCATCCTCTCCATCTGCAGGGTGGTGATCACGTCCCTGTACCTGCCAAAGCCGTACTCTTCCTTGCGAGTGGCATCAAAGGGCTGCCAGCCCGTGGCCACGATGATGGCGCCCACGTTCAGCTTGAACTCCTGCGGCTGCTGCTCAAATTTGACCGCCTCAGCGGGACATGCCTCCACACAGCGGGCACAGCCGATGCAGGCCTTGGGGTCCACGCAGGCCACCAGCGGCACTGCCTGGGGATAGGGAATGTAAATGGCTTTCCTCTTGCCTATGCCGAAGTCGTATTCGTTTGGAACCTCGACCGGGCAGACGCTGGCACACTCGTTGATGCAGCCCTTGCAGAGCTTCTCATCCACGAACCTGGCCCGGCGATGTCCGGTTACCTGAAAGTTCCCCACGCTTCCCTCGATGTTCAGGATCTCGGCATAGGTTATGAGAGTGATATCAGGATGGTTGAAGACCTCGGACATCTTGGGCCCCAGCACGCAGATGGAGCAGTCGTTGGTCGGAAATACATCCGTAAGCAGAGCCATGTGGCCGCCGATGGTGGGCCGGCGCTCCACCAAAAAGACGTGCAGTCCAGCGTCCGCCAGATCCAGGGCCGCCGCAATCCCGGCCACGCCTCCTCCAATGACCAGGACGTCCTTGCTCACGGGTATGCTCTCCTGCTCCAGGGGCTGCAGGAGCGCGGCCTTGGCGACGGCCATGCGTATCAGGTCCTTGGCCTTCTGCGTGGCCATGGCCGGCTGGTCCATATGCACCCAGGAGCACTGCTCCCGGATGTTGGCCATCTCCAGCATGTACGGATTCAAGCCCGCCTTGGCTATGGCTCTGCGAAAGGTCGGCTCGTGCAGCCGTGGCGAACAGGCGGCCACGACGATCCGGTCGAGCTTGTACTCGGCGATGTCCTTCTGGATCTGCTCTTGGCCTATGTCGGAGCAAGAGAAAGGCAGGTCCCTGGCCACAGCCACGCCGGGAAGCTTCAGAGCAAAGCTCTTCAGCTCCTCCACGTTCAGGACGCCGGCGATGTTCAGGCCACAGTGACAGACGTAAACTCCGAGGGGCATGAGACTCCTGAATCTATGATCGCCTTGCATCACTTAAACTTATGCCATTTTGGATCGTTACTCATATCATTTTTTACTGAATCTTCGAGCTTATCCTTTTCTTCGAGGAGCTTCTTGCGGCCATTACTTTCGAGTTCTTGGTCCAGGAGGGTCAATGAATCTGCTCTTGGACCAGGGGGCCTTTGGCCTGCGAAGGCGTGCGATATCCCGGCGCCCAAGCCGAGAGCAGCCGCCCCATCTTTGGGATGTTAAGGAGTCCTGAAGCCTGAAAGGGACTTACCTTAACTAAAATTCAGACCTTAATTGCGATTAAGAGTTATGGCAATGGATAATAAGTCGTAAAAACATATATATCGAGGAGTTTTTCATGCCTGCGGTCATCATTGAAAATCCCGAGTTCCGAAACAAAGCCTGGATCTTCGAGGACCGGGCAAAGGCAGGAGAATACCTGGCCCGCTCCCTGGAGCAGTTCCGGGGAATGGACGCCATCGTCCTGGCCATACCCTCGGGAGGAGTGCCCGTGGGCCTGGCCATCTCTTCTCATCTGAAGCTGCCCTTCGATCTTCTGATCATAAGAAAGATCCCGATTCCAGGCAATCCCGAGTCAGGCTTCGGGGCGGTCAGCCTGGAAGGAGACATGGTGCTGAATGGGCCCATGGTCAGGATGCTCGGCCTTACTCCGGAGGAGATCGAGGAGCTGGCTGGGCCCGTTCGGGAGGATCTTTTGGCCAGGAACCGCATCTTCCGGGAGTCCAGGCCCTGGCCAGAGATCAAGGGGAAGATAGTGATATTGGTGGACGATGGGCTGGCCTCTGGCTACACCATGCTGGCGGCTGCCCGCGTGGTGCGCAGGCGCGAACCGAAGCAGATAGTAATAGCCGTTCCGACCGCCTCTGCGAGCACAGTCAATCTTCTCGCTCCGGACGTGGACATGATATTCTGCCCCAATATCCGCAGCGGTGGCACTTTTGCGGTGGCGGATGCCTATCGCAACTGGTATGATCTCTCTCGAAGGGAGGTGGTAAGCTTGCTGGAGGCGCATGGCCTTCTGGCTGCAAAATAGCCGTAAGATTTATATCTGACTAATATTAATTATTATGTGGGCTATCAAAATGAACTTCATACACTGGGTCTCGATCTTGCTGGAGCTTGTGGTGGCGGTCATAGGCGTGATGCTGGCCGTCAGGAAGAAGAAGAGATACGGCTGGTTTATCGCCCTCACCTTCGTTCTTTACGTCTTCTACGATCTTGCTTACCTCCTATCCCTGCAAATCTCCCAGGATTTATTGTATTATCTCTTCTTTGTGGCCACTCTGTCCATCCTCTGGGCAATTTGGAACATCTTCCTGGAGTCCTGAAACAGGAGATTGAATGAGGCTGCGCCAGCTTTCAGCTGATGATATTGATCGATCGCTTTCCATGGCCGAGGCCATTGAGGCCATTGCTCAGGCCTTTGCTCTTTTCAGCTCCGGCCAGGCTGTCGTTCCCATGAGAGAAAGCATCGAAATGCCCTTGGGAACCACGCTTTTCATGCCCGCCTATCTGAAGACCGGAGCGCTCGCTTTTAAGGTGGTCTCCGTCTTCCCGGAGAATGCCAAGGCAGGACTTCCCACAGTAAACGCCCTACTGATCGCTCTGGATTCCCAGACCGGCCAGCCTCTGGCCCTCTTGGACGGTCGCAGGCTGACCGCCTTGCGCACCGCCGCCGCCAGCGGTGCAGCCACGCGAGTGCTGGCCCGGAGGGATGCGCACGTGCTGGCCCTCTTCGGGGCGGGCGGCCAGGCCTGGGATCAGGCGCGGGCCGTAGCAACGGTGCGGCCCCTGCAGGAGATCAGGATCTACACGCCCTCCGGAGTTTCCGCCGGGCATCTGGCGGAGCGGCTGAAGGGGGAGTACCCCGACATCAGATCCTTGGCAGCCAAGACGCCCGCTCAAGCGGTACAGGGTGCAGATATCATAACCTGCGCCACCACACGCCGCACTCCGGTGTTTCCGCCGTCCGCAGTCGAGCCAGGAACGCACATCAACGGCATCGGCTCTTTCACTCCCCAGATGAGGGAGGTGCAGGTCGTTGGGCTTTCCCGGCTTCGCATCTTTGTGGACAGCCGCGCTGCAGCGCTTGCCGAAGCGGGCGACCTGATCCAGCCCATCGAGGAGGGACATCTGAAAGAAGACGACCTCACCGAGATCGGGCAGGTTATCCGCGGATCGGCAGCGGGCCGCAGCAGTGATGAGGAGATTACCTTCTTCAAGTCGGTTGGGATCGCGGTGCAAGATGCAGCAGTCTGCCATGCCGCTCTGAGGCAAGCAGAGAGTCTGGGTCTGGGGTCCTCCATCGAGCTGTGAATAGAATATCAGTCTATCGCCCGGGAAGGGTCAGCTTTTTGAGGGTGGCAGCCCAGGAATGAAGAGATGATCTCCCGAGTTTACATATCTCACAGCCGCGATGATGAGGAGATGGCCTTACAGCTATCCCGAGCTCTCTGGCGGGTAGGCCTGGAGAGCTATGCCGTCCTTTATAATCAGTCTCCAGGCATCTCCCGTGCGGAAAGGGTCTCCTTTGGCATACGCAACAGCGAGTGCCTGGTGGCCCTGTTGACCCGCGAGGGCAGTCGGTCTCCGACGACAAACCAGGAGATCGGCCTGGCGCGGGGCCTTGACCTGCTGGTCATTCCTCTCTTGGAGGAGGGGGCAGAGCTGCCTTTCTTAATCGAACACCTGAAGTCCATAAGCTTCTCCAGAGAAAAATACTCCGACGCCATAGGCCATTTGATCAAAATCATCCGTGATCTGACCCGCCTGGAGTGGCTGAAGGTGGCGTGCCCTAAATGCGGGGAGGAGATGACCCAGTATCTCACTCCTCAGGAGGAGGTTGATTCCGCTCTGGAGAAGGGCTCCTGCCTGGAGACCATCTGCAGCTACTGCCAGAACAGGATATCTCTGGACCCAAGGACGTTTGAGCCGATGCCATGAGGTTCCTTGAGCTTGCCATTTTTCGCGCTCGCAGACGGCCAGTAAGAAAGTCATGCCCGATAGATCTTCTGATGCTCCAAACCTTTTTATATATCCACTCTCTTCTCAAGATGGAAATCTGATGACCGGTTGCCGCGAGAGAGCCATCCTTGTCCCGTCCTCTCTCACCATGGAGAGCAGGGATTCGCGTGTAAACACGCTCAAGGTTGGCCAAATCGCCCGGGCAGCAGCAGTCTTCCGCATGAACCGGATAGTGATCTTCAAAGATCCTGAGTTCAATGACTCCCGGTTCATGGCCATGGTCCTGCGCTATATGGACACGCCGCAGTACCTGCGAAAGATGCTCATCCCGCGAAAGGAAGAGCTTCGCCACGTGGGAATGCTGCCGCCGCTGCGCACCCTTCATCATCCCACAAACTCAAAATCAGAATCGCTCAAGATCGGCGAGTTTCGCGTCGGAGCAGTCGTTGAAAGCGTCGGATCTGATGGCGGCGTATGGGTGGAAATCGGAATCGATCGCCCAATTCCCCTCCGCACCGTGGGCAGGTACTCGGTGGGGCAGCGCCTCAACGTCAGAATCTTTTCGCAAAACCCGCTCGCCGCTGAGCCTGTGGACCAGAAGGAGATCCCTCATTACTGGGGGTACGAGACCGAGGTAGTGGAGAGCCTTGAAGGCTTTCTGGCATCAAAGAAGGATGCTTATGTGGTGCTCACCTCCAGGAAAGGAGAGGCCGTAACGCCGGAAATCCTCCAGAAGATGGGACAATCGGGCCAGAAGCGCGATCTTGCGGTGGTATTCGGCTCACCCGCACGGGGCGTAGATGCGTTCTTGAGTAAAGAAGCAATTGGTAGGTATGAGATGATCAACACCATTCCGCATCAGGGTACGGAGACGGTTCGAGTGGAAGAGGCGGTGTTCGTGACGCTGGCCACCCTCAACCTGGTGCGTTTGGAGGATTAAAATGGCAAAGATACACCGACCTAGACGAGGTTCGCTGGCCTACAGCCCGAGAAAGAGGGCGAAGAGTGAGGTTCCCAGAATCAGAAGCTGGCTGGAGGAGGATAAAGCCAGGATGGCAGGCTTTGCCGGTTACAAGGCCGGCATGACCCACGTCATGATGATCGACGACAGACCGAGGAGCCTCACCGAGGGCATGGAGATCTCCGTGCCCGTAACGGTTCTGGAGGTGCCGCCCATGAACGTGGTGGCTTTGCGCGCCTATGAGAACTACAACGGAGGGCTACGGCCCGCGGGTGAGGTCTGGGCAGAGAGCCTGAGCCCGGATCTGGCTAGAAGCATGACTGTGCCCAAGAAGACTCGCGGCACGGCATTGGACGATCTGCAGGCCATTGGAGAAGATATCGCAGATTTAAGAGTCCTGGCGCATACCAATCCCCTTCTCGTGACTGGCATTCCCAAGAAGGTGCCCGAGCTCATGGAGATGCCGGTCAACGGCGGCTCCATGATGGACAAGCTCAAATTTGCGCAAAGCCTGCTCGGCCAGCAGGTTCCCGTCTCAAGCGTCTTCGAGTTGGGCGATCTGCTGGATGTCTCTGCCGTTACCAAGGGCAAAGGCACTCAGGGACCTGTCAGGCGCTGGGGCATTGCCATTGCCAAGCGAAAGCACGCCCGCACCGGCAAGAAGCGGCACGTGGGAAACCTGGGCCCCTGGCATCCATCGCACATAAGCTGGCGCGTTCCCCAGCTGGGCCAGATGGGCTACCACCAGAGGACGGAGTACAACAAGCGATTGATGTTCATAGGAACCGACGGCATGGAGATAACGCCGGAGGGCGGATTCCCTGGCTACGGCATAGTCCGCAATCAATTTGTTCTGATCAAGGGAAGCCTGCCCGGTCCCATCAAGAGGCTGGTCAGGATGAGACACGCCATCAGACCCGGAATGAACTTCGTGAAGGCGCCCGAGTTCCTCTATGTGAGCAGAGAGTCCAAGCAGGGGGTCTAGGCGATGAGGGTAAACGTCATTGATCTATCAGGAAATGCAAGCGGTCAGATTGAGCTGCCTCCCGTCTTCGAAGAAGAGTTTAGGCCGGATCTGATCAAGAGGGCCGTGCTGGCTGCGCAAGCTAACCGGCTCCAGGCTTATGGACCTCACTTCTACGCGGGCATGAACACCTCTGCCCAGTCCTGGGGTCCGGGACACGGTGTCTCCAGGGTTCCCAGATTGAAGAACAGCCGAAAAGCTGCGGGCATACCCATGGCCGTGGGCGGCAGAAGATCGCACGCCCCTCAACCAGGGGCAGACTATACCGAGAAGATCAACATCAAGGAGAGGCGAAAGGCCATCCGCTCCGCCATTGCCGCTACGGCTTCGTCGGCGCTGGTCGCAGCGCGCGGCCACAAGTTCAACATGGAATTGCCCTTCGTAGCCAAAGATGATCTGGAATCCTTGAACAAGACCGCCGAGGTCAGGAAGTTCCTGGCGGCGGCCGGTCTCTGGGATGACGTCATGAGGGCGAAGCTGGGAAGAAACATCCGGGCAGGCAAGGGCAAGCTGCGGGGAAGGAAATATAAGGGCCGAAAGAGCCTGCTTATCGTCGCGGCTTCCGACCAGGGCCTGAGAAAGGCGGCGAGGAACTTGCCGGGCGTGGACTTCGTCACAGTGGAGAAACTGAACGCTGAGCTGCTCGCGCCGGGCACCAAGGCGGGACGGCTCACGATTTGGACTGAGTCCTCGCTGAAGTGGCTGGGCGAGAAGAGTTCCCCGGAGGCGAAGCAATGATAATCAAGAGTCCTTACGTCACAGAGAAGGTCACCGCCATGATCGACTCCAGCAATACTCTGGAGTTCCTGGTGAGCATGAAGGCCACCAAGCCGGAGATCAGGAAGGCCCTGGAGGAGCTTTACGATGTCGATGTCCTGTCGGTCAGGACCATGATAACCTCTCGGGGAGATAAGAAGGCCGTCGTGAAGCTGGCCAAAGAGGGCAGCGCGAACGAATTAGCCACACGGCTAGGACTGCTGTAGGTTGGTAAAAACTATGGGACATCGACTCATATCTCAGAATAGAGGAAAAGGAACTCCTACGTACAGGGCACCCTCTCACAGGTACAGGGCGGACATCAAGCACATAAAAGTCGACAGCGATGAGACCATAAAAGGCGTGGTGCAGGATATAATGCGCGACCCTGCCAGAAGCGCACCCGTAGCGCTCGTTTCCTTGAGCAGCGGAGAGATGAGGTACATCCTGGTTCCCGAGGGTGTGTACGTGGGCCAGGAGGTTGCCTGCGGCATATCTGCGCCGATAGAGCCAGGAAACACCCTGCCACTGGCGGAGATTCCGGAAGGCATACCGGTTTGCAACGTCGAGTCGCAGCCCGGACACGGCGGCCAGTTCGCTCGCGCTTCGGGAGTCTGCGCTATTCTGGTGGCTCATGATGCCGGCGCAACCGTGGTGCAGCTGCCCAGCGGAGAGATGAAGTGGCTCAGCCCGAAGTGCATGGCGACCATCGGCGTCGTCGCCGGAGGCGGCCGCCTGGACAAGCCGCTGGTCAAGGCGGGCAAGAGCTTCTACAAGTTCCGATCCAAGGCCAAGAAGTGGCCGATCGTCAGAGGCGTAGCTATGAATGCCGTAGACCATCCCTTCGGTGGCGGCGGGCGTCAGCATCCAGGCCGGCCGAAGACCGTGAGCAGAAACACGCCTCCGGGCCGAAAGGTTGGATCTATTGCCGCAAGGAGGACTGGCAAGCGCTAGGTGATGGTTTTGGCTAAGAAAGCAGGATCCAAGCTTCCCAAGAGGAAGGAAGAGTTCTTGTACCGGGGCCGGAAGATTGCCGATCTCGCCAAGTTAAGCATAGAGGAGCTTGCCGGGCTGCTTCCAGCGCGGCAGCGCAGATCGATAAAGAGGGGTCTCGCCAAGGAGAACAAGAAGCTCCTGGCGGGCCTGAAGAACAAAGACTCGGTGCGCACTCACATCCGGAACATGATAGTTCTTCCGGATATGGTGGGCAAGAGCATTGAGATCTACAACGGCAAGAGCTTCGAGAAGGTCGCGGTCATGCCCGAGATGATCGGGCACTACTTTGGAGAGTTCGCGCTGACACGCGGTCGCGTACAGCACGGTGCTGCCGGAGTGGGCGCTACCAGATCGAGCAAATACGTGCCGCTGAAGTGAGGTGTGTGGACTTGGGCAGATTGAATTATTCGCTTACGCCTGCAGGACGCTCTTCAAGGGCCATGGGGATGGAGCTTCACATCTCACCGAAAGCAGCCCGCGAGATCTGCAGGACGCTGCGAGGCATGCGGGCTAACCTTGCCCGCACCTATCTGGAGGATGTGATAGCCCTGAGGAGGGCGGTGCCCTTCAAGCGCTACAGAAGGAACGTGGGCCACAGGCACGGGCTAGTGAAAGCTGATGCCGGCAGATATCCGGAGAAGGCCGCCAAGGCGGTTTTGGTCGTCCTGGAGAATGCCCTCGCCAATGCCGAGTACAAGGGGCTGGAGGCCGACAAGATGAGGATCTATCATGCCGGTACCCTCAAGGGCAGGACCATTCGGGGATGGATGCCCCGCGCCATGGGCCGGGCCACGCCCAAGAACACGGAGACCGTTTCCGTGGAGATGGTTCTTACCGAGGTGAAGAGCTGATGTCCGTTGAGAAGAAGTTCGTGCAGGAGGGCATCACCAAGGCTCTCGTCGACGAATACTTGGCCGCAGAGCTGGAGCGGGCAGGATACGGCGGCATGGTCATGAACCGGACGCCCATGGGCACCCAGATAACGGTCTATGCGGAAAAGCCCGGCATGGTCATCGGCAAGGGCGGCAAGCTGATCCGCAAGATCACCCGCGACCTAGATCGCAGGTTCCATCTGGACAATCCCCAGATAGATGTGCAGGACGTGGGCCGTGGCGATCTGAACGGCAGAGTAGTAGCCAACCGCCTGGCCTCCTCCGTGGAGCGCGGCTGGTACTTCCGCAAGGCAGGACAGTCCATGATGCGCAGAGTGATGGATGCAGGAGCCCTCGGCTGCGAGATAGTGATCAGCGGCAAATTAACTGGCCCGCGGTCCAGAACGGAGAAGTTCATCTCGGGATACATCAAGCACTCCGGCAAGCCAGCCATCGACCTGGTGGATAAGGGCTACTCGGTAGCCGTGAAGAAGCTGGGTGTGATCGGCTGTCAGGTCAGGATCATTCCGCCCGAAGTCCGGCTTCCGGACGACTTCCAGATCGTGCCGCCGGCTGCGCCAGCAGCCGCTGAGATGAAGCCCGCAGCGCCAGCCGTAGCTATGGCCCCTGCGCCAGCACCTGTACCCCAGGCGGCACCTGCCGAAGAGAAGAAGAGCGATCTGGACCAGCTCCTGGAGTCGGAGCCCTCGGTGCAGCCAGCACCGGCACAAGAGCCTCCTATGGAGAAGCCGGACGCTGCCAAGAAGGAGTGATCGGCAATGGCGATCTTCAAGATTGATGAGATCCGAAACATGAACGAGGAGGAGATTGCAGAGGAGCTGCGAAAGCTCGAAAGCGAGCTCGTCCGTGAGAGGGGGATAGTCACAGCCGGAGGCGCCCCGGAGAAGCCCGGGAGGATAAGAGACATCCGCAGGACGATCGCCAGGATCAAGACCGTCCAGAGGGAGCGAGTGCAGTGAACCTGGTCCCAGAGAGCTTGGCAAGGCACGAGCTGATCGGCCTTGAGGTCCTGGTCGAGGACAGCTTCGATCCGGGCCTGATCGGGCTTAGGGGACAGGTCGTGGACGAGACCAGGAACACGTTCCTTTTGGAGACGGAGCGCGGCATAAAGCGCATTGCCAAGGCGAACACGAGCCTGATCTTCACCCTGCCGGAAGGGCAGAGGGTTAAGGTCGCAGGCTCGGTCTTGATCTCGCAGCCCGAGAACAGAATAAGCAAAAGAATGCAGAGGACGAGGTGGAAGTTATGAGGGATATCGGACTGGACGTCCGCGCGCCTGCGAAGCAGTGTGACGATCCGAAGTGTCCCTTCCACGGAACCCTTCCTGTACGCGGCCAGGTGTTTGACTGCACCGTGGTCAGCGACAAGATGGACAACACCGTGGTAGTCATGCGCAAGTTCGAGAAGAAAGTAACGAAGTACGAACGATTTGAGAAGAGGCAGTCCAAGATTCATGCGCACAACCCCCCTTGCATTGATGCCAAGTCAGGGGATCGTGTCAAGATAGCGGAGTGCAGGCCCCTCTCCAAGACCAAATCCTACGTGGTAGTGGAGGTCCAAAGATGAGAGGACACAAGGCCAAGATCCCCAGGGCGATCAACACTGGCGCATACCTGGATTGTGTGGACAATACAGGTGCGCGAACGCTACACGTTATTGCGGTCAAGAAATACCGCGGCGTGAAAAACCGACAGCCCCGCGCAGGAATCGGGGACATGGTAGTAGTATCTGTTAAGAAGGGAACGCCAGAGATGCGAAAGCAGATCTTTAAAGCGGTCATCATCCGCCAGAGGAAGGAGTTCCGCAGGCCCGATGGTCTCAGGGTGAGCTTCGAGGACAACGCCGCCGTTATCGTGGATGACGAGGGCGTGCCCAAGGGCTCTGAGGTGAAGGGACCTGTGGCCCGCGAGGTGGCGGAGCGATTCGGCAAGATCGCTTCTGCGGCATCCATGATAGTGTGATGATTATGAAAAGCATTCAGCCAAGGAAGCAGCGGAAGGAGAGGTATAATGCGCCGCTGCACAGGCGTCAGAAGTACATGCACGCACCCTTGAGCAAAGCTCTGCGCGAGGAGCTGAAGAAGCGCAATGCGCAGGTGCGCAAGGGTGATACGGTCAAGGTCATGCGTGGAGATCACGACGGCACCGAAGGTTTAGTCGAAGATGTGGACCTCAAGAGGTGCACCATTAAGGTGGCGGGCGTGAGCAACTACCGCGCCGATGGAACCGAGGTTCCCAGAACCATTCATCCCTCCAATGTCATGATTGTAAAGCTCAACTTAGAGGACTCCGAAAGGGAGAAGATCTTCGCGAGGCGATCCGAATGAGCAGACACCAGAAGAGGGTAACCGTTCCCGTGAGCTGGCCCATTGCCAGGAAGACCCACACGTGGGTGGCCAAGACCAGTCCAGGACCGCATTCTGCGGGGGAGAGCATATCTCTCGTGACGGTAATCCGGGACATGCTCAAGCTCGTGGACAACGCCCGCGAGGCTAGAAGGGTCCTCTACGAGGGCAAGGTGCTGGTGGACGGAAGGGTCCAGAAGGACTACAAGCTGCCGGTGGGCATATTCGATATAATATCCGTTCCCTTGCTCGACAAGCAGTATAGAATGCTGAAAGACGCCAGAGGAATGTTCTACTTGAGCCTTCTTGAGCCGGGGAACGTGAGAAAGCTGGCCAGAATAGAGAACAAGACCGTCTTGAAGGGCAAAAAGCAGCAGCTCAACCTGTCCGACGGCTCAAATAAGCTGGAGGAAGGCGACTATAGAGCGGGCGATTCGCTGGTGCTCTCCATCCCCGAGAAGAATATCGAGGATAGGATCGAGTTCAAGGTCGGCAACCTGGCCATGGTCGTGGGCGGAAAGCATTCCGGTCAGATGGGCAAGATCAAAGAGATCATAACCGTGAAGAGTTCCCAGCCCAACCGGGTGATCATCTCCGGCGATGAGGAGTTCGAGACCATAGAGGATTATGTCTACATGATCGGAAAGGACCAGCCTGTCATCAAGTTGGGGGCAGCTGAATGAATGTCATGCTTGAACCCCAGATCGACAAGGTCGTGGTGCACGTGGGCGTAGGGGAAAGCGGCCAGCGGCTGGTCAACGCCGAGACCATTCTCAAAGCGATCACGCACCAAACGCCAGTTCGATCCATCGCCAAAAAGACGCTTCCCAACTTCGGCATCAAGAAGAAAGAGCCCATCGGAGCAAAGCTCACCCTGAGGGGAAAGGCGGCCGAGGAGTTCCTGGTCACGGCCCTGAAAGCTGTCGGGGGCAGCCTGAAAAAGAGCCAGTTCGATATGCAGGGCAACTTCTCCTTCGGCATTGAGGAGCACACCGACTTTCCGGGCATGAGGTATGACCCGGAGATAGGCATCTTCGGCATGGACGTCTCCGTGGCCTTGAAGAGGGCCGGCTACAGGATAGCCAGGAGGCGCATTGCGCAAAAGAAGATTCCGGGCCGGCAGCGGCTGGGCAAAGACGATACCATGGAGTTTGTCCAGAAGAAGTTCGGCGTAGAGATCCTGGAGGCAGCATGAAGAAAGGCAAGAAGGTCTTCGGAAGGGGCGCAAACACCTGCAAGCGTTGCGGTCGCATGAGTGGCCTGGTGAGAAAGTACGGAATATATCTGTGCAGGCAGTGCTTCCGAGAGATCGCCCCACAGATGGGCTTCGAAAAATATTCGTAGGTGGTTGCAGTGTTATTGGATCCACTGGCCGATGCTATGTCCGTCATCAAGAACGCGGAGAGCGTAGGCAAGGCCGAGTGTATCATTCATCCCGCCTCCAAGCTCATAGGAAGGGCGCTGAAGGTAATGGCGGATAGAGGATACATCGGCGAGTTCGAGTTCGTGGACGACGGAAAGTCGGGAATGTTCAGAGTAAAGCTCCTGGGAAGGATCAACCGCTGTGGTGTCATCAAACCCCGGTTCGCTACCAAGGTCTCAGAGCTGGAGAAATGGGAGAAGCGATTCCTCCCTGCCAGGAACTTCGGGGTGCTGATACTGAGCACCAGCAAGGGAGTCATGGCCCATACCGACGCCAGGGCCCAGTCCTTGGGGGGCCAGCTTCTGGCATACGTATATTAGGTGGTCGCAATGGTCAAAGAGGTTGCACGACAGGTAGAGATCCCGGAGGGGGTTGCCGTATCCTTGAACGGAAATACCGTCACGGTGAAGGGTCCGAAAGGAGAGGTCTCCAGGCAGCTTTCCTATCCTGAGATAGAGATCACGAAAGAGGACTCCCATCTGGTCGTGAATTCCAGGCTCGATCGCAAGCGCCAGAGGGCGATGGTGGGGACCCTGGCTGCGCACATAGGCAACATGATCGCTGGCGTAACCAGAGGGTATGAGTACAAGATGAAGGTAGTCTACTCTCACTTCCCCATACAGCTCAAGGCAGCTTCCGACGAGCTCGTCATAAACAACTTCCTTGGGGAGAGAAAGTCCCGGTTTGCAAAGATTCTGACGGGAACTAAGGTAGTAGTTGGCAAGGACGAAGTAGTGATTACGGGCATCGACAAGGAGAAGGTTGGTCAGACCATGGCCAACATCGAGCAGGCCACGCGAGTGCGCGGATTCGATATCAGGGTGTTCCAGGACGGAATATACCTGGTGGACAAGAGGTGACGAGGATGGCACAGAGGTTGCTGAGGGTGAGAGCCAGGCAGAAGGCCAAGAAGCCTGAGTTCAACTTTCATGATTCACACAAGAAGAAGAGGCTGGGCACCAGCTGGCGGAAGCCTCGCGGCCTGCACAACAAGCTCCGGCAGCAGGTGGCTGCCAAAGGCAAGCTGGTCCGGCCTGGCTTTGGAAGCCCCGCAGCCGTCAGAGGATTTCATCCTTCCGGCATGCCGGAGGTGCTGGTGAACAATGTGGCAGAGCTGGCTAAAGCCGAAGGATGCGCTGTGCGCATAGCTGCGGCCGTGGGCATGAAGAAGCGGCTGGAGATCCAGGCCAAGGCCGCGGAGATGGGCCTGAAGGTGCTGAACCCGAAGGGAGGGGGCTGAAATGCCAGGATTTACGACACAGCGCAGGCTGGCGGCGGCGGAGCTTTCCATAGGCGAAAGCCGCGTCTGGATCAATCCTGATCCTGAAGCGGCAGGCGATCTGACCGACGCCATAACCCGAGAGGATATTCGCTCCCAGATCGAGGCCGGAAATATCAAGGCTAAGCCCAAGAAGGGCAACAGTCGGGCCAGATTCAGGGTCCGGGCTGCGAAGCGGGCCTATGGCCATCGCAAAGGGCCGGGGCATAGGAAAGGCGCAAAAGGGGCGCGAACCCCGCGCAAAGAGCAGTGGATGACCAAGATCCGCGCCCTGCGAAGGAGGCTGAAAGAGCTTCGGGATGACGGCCAGATCGATCGGCACGCCTACAGGATGCTTTATCGCAAATCCAAGGGCGGCGAATACAGGAGCACGGCGCACCTCAACGCCTACATCAAGGCCAAGGGCCTGGCCAGGGGTGAGTGACTTGGCGACTGGACCAAGATACAAAGTGCCCTTCCGCAGGCGGAGAGAGGGCAAGACCAACTATCATGTAAGATACAGGCTTATACTATCGAAGAAACCCAGAGTTGTGGTCAGGAAGAGCAACGCCAGCACTACTTTGCAACTGGTGGTGGCGGAGCAGGTAGGCGACAAGACGCTCCTGACGGTCAACTCCAAGGATCTCAAGAACTTTGGATACACTTTGGGCACAGGCAATCTGCCCGCGGCTTACCTGACGGGCCTCCTCTTTGGAAAGAAGATGCTGGCCTTCGGGGAGAAGGAGGGCATAGCAGACATCGGTCTGCATGCATCCACCCGCGGCAACAGAATCTATGCTGCCATTAAGGGCGTTGTGGACGCGGGTGTGAACGTGCCTCACAGCCCGGAGATCTTCCCTGATGACGAGAGGATTCGGGGCGAGCACATAAAGGAGTACACCGGAGCGGATATTGTGGCCCAATTCGAGCAGGCCCGCGAGAAGATACTGGGGTGAGACGATGGATCAGAAGAAGAAGAAGCGCGATTTCTACAAGGAAGAGTGGGTCCCCAGGACCAGGTTGGGTAGGCTCGTATATGAGGGTCAGGTGACCACTTTCGACGAGGCCATGGCGTCCGGCCTTCCCATAAAGGAGGCCGGCCTGATCGATGTGCTCATTCCCGGTCTGGAGGACGAGGTTTTAGATATCAACATGGTGCAGAGGATGACTGACTCCGGTCGAAGGGTCAAGTTTAGAACCACGGTGATCGTGGGCAACAGGGATGGCTACATCGGCCTCGGAGAGGGCAAGGATGTCCAGGTGGGCAAGGCTATCAAGAAAGGCATCGACAACGCCAAGCGGAACATCATGAAGGTTAAGCGCGGCTGCGGCAGCTGGGAGTGCGGTTGCGGCCAGGCTCACACCGTGCCCTACGAAGTGGTGGGCGAGTCCGGCAGCGTCAGAGTGGTGCTTATCCCAGCGCCCCGGGGCCTGGGCATAGCTGCAGGTGAGACATCCAAGAAAGTCATGGATATGGCCGGCATCAAGGATGTGTGGACCAGGACGGCTGGCTCGACCAGGACCACCCTCAACTTCGCCAAGGCCACCTACAACGCACTCATCAACACCATAACAGTGAGGGCCTGAAGATGTTTGCCATAGTGAGATTGAGGGGCGAGGTGAATCTGCGGCCCGAGATCAAAGACACCTTGGAGATGCTGCGCATCCACAGGGTCAACCATTGCATCGTGGTAGCGGAAGATTCCCACTACCGCGGCATGATTCAGAAGGTGAAGGACTACGTGGCCTGGGGCAAGATCGATGATGATACGCTGGCCTTGCTCTTGGAGAGGCGGGGACGCTTGAGCGCGAATAGACGGCTCACGGACCAGTTCTTGAAGGAGAATACCTCCTATCGCACCTTCAAGGAACTGGCGTCCGCTGTGAACTCCGGCTCTGCCAGCCTGAAGGATCTGGGGATCAAGCCCATCTTCAGGTTGCATCCGGCCCGGAAGGGCTTAAAGACCACCAAGAAGACCGCACGACAGGGCGGAGATATGGGATTGCGCCAGGATATGGCGGATCTTATCAAGAGGATGAGGTAGAAGGCAATGGTTAGACCAAAGACGAAAGAACGCAGGGGCCACCGGACTTACCACGGCAAGCACAAGAACGCGCGAGGGGGCGGCTCTCGCGGCGGTCGTGGAGACGTCGGCAAGTGCAAGCACCATTTCATGCGGTCTCTCCTTCTCGGAACCCAGATGGGCAAGCACGGATTCGTCCGGCAGCCGTTGGCTGAGAAGCTGAACGTGGTCAATGTGGACGTGCTGGACCAGATGGCAGGCTCAGACGGCAAGGTTGAGATCGGAGAGATGAAGGTCCTGGGTCGCGGCAAGGTAACCCGAAAGCTGAATGTGAGCGCAGCCGGGTTCTCGGCCGCTGCCAAGAGCAAGATAGAGGCTGCTGGTGGTCAGGCAGTAGTAGTATGAACCAGCATGGTTTCTTTTATGCGATAGAGCCCTTTGTGCGCCGGCTCCCTGCCGTGGAGAGGCCCAAGGGCCATGTCCATTTCAAGAGAAAGCTAAGCTGGACTCTGGCCATATTGCTGCTCTACTTCGTTCTGGGCAACATACCCCTCTTCGGACTTTCCGTTGCCTCCACAGATATCTTCAGTGCCTATCGCGCCTTCTTTGCCGGGTCCTTCGGCTCCATGATGCTCCTGGGCATAGGTCCCATTGTGACCGCATCCATCGTGCTGCAGCTGCTGGTGGGTGCAGAGATAATCAAGCTCGATCTGAGCGATCCCCGGGACCAGGCCATATATCAGGGCACTCAGAAGGCTTTGGTGTTCGTGATGGTGGCCGTGGAGGCCTTGCCGCAGGTCATGGGAGGCTATCTGCTGCCGGATCCCGGTCTAGCCAGCACCTTGGGGGTTTCCCTGGGAATAATTTCTCTGCTGATCTTCATCCAGGTCTTCGTAGGCGGGTCCCTCATCGTTTATATGGATGAGGTTGTCTCCAAATGGGGTGTGGGATCAGGCGTGGGCCTCTTCATCGTGGCGGGAATAAGCCAGCAGCTGGTGACGGGCATCATCAATCCGGCCACGGGCGATGCCGGTCTTCCTGTGGGCATAATACCCAAGTGGATCGATATCATCAGGCTGCAGCTCATCAGCTTCGACACCATCTTCACCTCAGAGGGCCTGAGGTTCATCCTCGTCACGGGAGGAATCCTGGCGCTGATCTCGACAGTGATGATCATTCTGCTGGTCGTTCTGGTGGAGTCCACGAGGATAGAGATACCTCTGGCCCACAGCCGCGTGCGCGGCGCTCGCGGAAGGTTCCCGGTGAAGCTGGTTTATGCATCGGTCCTTCCCATGATCCTGGTGCGGGCCATTCAGGCCAACATTGAGATGATGGGGGCACTGCTGGCAGGCAAGATCGGCACAATGACCACTGCAACCGTAACCGGCCAGGGCGTGACAACAGTCTATACGGGCTACTCCAGCTTGCTCGGAAACTTCATCTCCGAGGCTAAATACAATGCTGCTACGGGGGCAGCCATGAGCGGTTCGTCGCCTCAGCCAGTGTCCGGACTGATGTATTATATGTCTGCCCTCCGGGGGCCGAGCGACTGGATGCCGGGCATGGTCCAGGGCTCTGCAGGGATGGTGGAGCTGGGATTTCAGTCCTTGGTCGGCTGGCAGATATTGTTGCACGTGCTCGTGGATGCTACCTTCCTGATCATCGGCGGCATCATCTTCGCCATCTTCTGGATTGAGACTACAGGCATGGGTCCCAAGAGCGTGGCCACCAAGATCCACAACTCCGGACTGCAGATTCCCGGCTACAGAAGGAACCCGGCCTCCATTGAGAGGCTGATGGAGAGGTATATCCCCAAGGTGACGGTGATTGGAGGTGTGATCATAGGCCTGCTGACCTTGATCGCCAGCCTTCTTGGAACCTTGGGAGGAGCAGGTGGTACCGGCTTGCTCCTGGCGGTTAGCATCGTCTATCGGCTCTATGAGCAGATAGCCAGCGAGCAGATTCAGGAGATGTACCCCATGATGCAGAAGTTCTTCGGAGCGACGGTATGAGCGCCAGCGCCAATCTGACCAAGTCCCTGGATAACGCGGCCTTAGCCATAGGCTTCGTCCTCTTCTTCGGGATTATGATCAGCGGCGATCTGAGACACTCTTTAGGCGTGGCCATGGGCCACATCGTGGGATGGCTTCCGGCCATCCTGCCCTTCCACGTCGTGCTCTTCATCCTGGCTGCCATCACCGGCCTCTATGCCAGCCTCATTCAGAAGTACACCATGGACTGGGATTTCCTGAAGGCTCAGCAGGAGACGATGAAGAGGCTGCAAAGAGACATGAAGGAGGCGCAGCTGTCCGGAGATCAGGCCCGGCAGCAGCAGCTGCAAACAGAGCAGATGAAGATGGTCTCGGAGCAGGGCAAGATGATGCAGATGCAGTTCAAGCCCATGCTTTACATCGGCATCGTCTCCATACCGCTCTTCATGTGGGCTTATCTTTACATAGCACAGAATCCGGACTTGACCATGACCTTTCCCTTCTGGGGGACGCAACAGATCAACGCTGCAGTGATCGGGCCGGTGATCTACTGGTTCTACTGGTACTTCGTCTGCTCCCTTCCGGTCTCGCAGATCATACGCAAGGCTCTGGACATCGGGAGCATGAGCTGAAGAGTATGATAATAACCATAAGCGGAGCGCCGGGAACTGGCACCACCACCTTGGCCCGGGGCCTGGCGGCGAGCTTGGGTTTGCGGTGGGTCAACTCCGGAGATCTCTTTCGCCGGATCGCCAGCGAGAAGAATATCTCGGTGAAGGAGATGAACCGCCTGGCGGAGAAGGGGCCGGAGATAGACTACCAGATCGATGATGCCCAGAAGGCTCTGGCCAGGGAGGGGTCCGGCGTCTTCGAAGGGCGGCTCTCCGGCCATCTTCTGCCAGCGGACCTGAAGGTGCTGCTGAAAGCGGATCTGAGGGCGAGGGCGGAGAGGATCGCCAGGCGCGAGTCCAAGCTGCCGGAGGATGCCATGCAGGAGACGCGCGCCAGAGAGGAGAGCGAGGCCAGGCGGTATAAAAAATATTATAACATCGACATCAACGACCTTTCCGTCTACGACCTGGTGGTGGACACGGGCAGGTTCAACGAGGCCGGAACATTTTCCATAGTGCTGGCCGCAGCGAGGGCCCGCCAGTGATCATCCACCGTGCCAGAAGTGCTGATACTTCCAATGCTGCCGCTGCTACTATTACAACTACTACTACAACTAATACAACTAATACAACTACTACCACCGCAACGGTTACCGCTAAGGACACCGGGAACACTGGCGCCTTGCCCTCCGATAGGGCCAGGTCCGTTCTGGTAAAGAGAAGCGGCAAGACCGACCCTGCCCACGG
>JAPKYD010000120.1 GCA_026394475.1 Methanothrix sp. | reverse complement strand
CATCAGCCTCTTTGCTACCTTCGTGCTGGTGACGCCGAAAGAGGCCCCAAAGGCCCCGAAATACATGCTTGCCAGGAGCATCTGGTAGCCTATGACAAGAAGCAGGCCGCCCAGGATCAAAGAGTGCATCCTCGATCCTCCCTGCAGATACACTCCTGCAGCCAGAGCCAGTCCCAGGCTTAGGGCCAGCAGGCCGGGAAAGAGAAGAAAGGGCACCGGCCGGTAGAGCATCATGAAGCGCAGGTGCCTCCAGCCGTCGGTGAAGGAGCTGAGCTTGGACTTGCCTTTGCGGGGGTAATAGGTGATGGGAACCTCAGCTATCCTCAGTCTCTTGGAAGCGGCCTCGATCACCATCTCCGAGGCAAACTCCATCCCTCCCGACCTCAGGTTCAGCCTTTGCAGGGCCTCGCGAGTAATGGCACGCATCCCACAATGGGCATCTGATATGCCCGCGGAGAAGAGCAGGTTCAGCACCCAGGTGAGGATTGGATTTCCGATATAGCGATGAAGGGCAGGCATAGCTCCGGGAAGAATCTCCCCCTTTAGCCTTGATCCTATAACCATATCGAAACGGCCGCTCTGCAGGCGGGAGAGCATCTCCTTAATGGCTTGGGGATCATAGGTCAGATCCCCGTCCATGAGCACGATATAATCCCCTTGAGCCTCCTCGAAACCTGCCAGATAAGCATTCCCATAACCGAGCTTCTTAGGCTCGAACACTCTCGCGCCACAGGACGCGGCCAATCCCGGTGTCCCGTCGGTTGAGCTGTCTGCAACCAGGATCTCTCCCTCTAGGCCCATCTCTGCGAATACCCTATGGGCTCGCTGGATGCATTCGCAGATGGTCTCTGCCTCATTCCTAGTGGGAATGATCAAGCTGACTTTGGCCACATCTCTTATCGTTGTAACTTCATCTGTTAAGGCTTTTCCTTCCCGAAAGACCGACTTAGGATGACATTATCCTCGCATCGTCTCGCCGTTAGAGATATGCCACTGCTAAAACCTTTTATATAATGATTCTCCTTAACGGGGCACATGGATAGAGGGAAGAGGAGCGAGCCGGCAGAGTTACTGGGAATTGTTCTATTCGGCCTTTTGCTGAGGTTGTTTACAGGAAGAGCCTCTCTCACCGAGAACGGTATCCTATTGCCGGGCTATGATGAGTATTACCATATGCGCAGGATTTTGTATACCGTGAACAATTTTCCCAATACCCTCTGGTTCGACTCTTACCTCAATTATCCACATGGCCTGAATATAACCTGGCCCCCTCTCTTCGATCTGGTCTCAGCAGCGTTATCCTTAGCCCTGGGCCAGCATACCCAAGGAGGCGTGGAGATGGTGTCGTCCTTCGTGCCCGTGATCATCGGTATCATGGCGATTGTAGTGGTATATTTCCTGGTCAAAGAGCTCTTCGATAGCAAGGTTGCTCTTCTGGCCGGTTTCATGACCGCCCTTGCTCCCTACTACCTTCTGTACACGATGTTTGCGGCCACAGACCATCACTGTCTGGAGGTGCTGCTGCAGCTTTGCTCCCTATTATTCATCGCCATGGCCCTCACTAGGAGCGAGAAGAGATACCTCTTCGCTGCTATGGCGGGCATTACGATGGCCGCTTTGGCGTACACCTGGCAGGGAGCAGATGTCTACCTGGGGATATTCCTGGTTTATGCGGGCGTACAGATGACCCTGGACCTGAAGAACGGGGCGTCATCCCGGGAGACCGCAGCAACGCTTTTGGCAGCCTGCGGGTTGGCCTTGATCCTGGTCCTGCCGTTTTGGAGCGCTGTGTGGCTCTCTCCATCCTTCCTGGGCTTGGCGGGCATGATCGTTGCCCTCTCCATCATGCTTGCTCTCTCCTACCTCCTGGCGGAGAGAAAGGCGCCATGGCGAGCGTTTCCTCTGGCCGTCCTGATTCTGGCCTTAGTCTTTGCCATCTTCTCCCAACCATTGGGCGGGCTGTTTGGATTGAGTCCATTGATACAGTCCGGGTTCGGGTATCTCTGGGGCGGCGAGATGATCGGAAAGATCGGCGAGGCCGAGCCTCTCGTCTACGATGCAGAGACGTTTCACGCTGTGGTCTTCTCCGGCCTGGGGTTGAATCTTCTCTTCTCTTTGGCCGGGATTGCCGCCTCTATGATCTACATCAGGCGCGCTGAAGGTGGAAAGAGACAGGGGCAGCTGCTTCTTCTGGTATGGGCCATCTTTGCGCTTCTCCTCACACTGGGCCAGTCCAGATTCCTTTATCTGTCCACGATCGCCATGGGGGTGCTGATAAGCATACTCTTCTTCCAGGCTCTGAATCTGGTTGAAAAGAAAATGGCGGAGCGCAAGCAAAAAGCGCCCAACGGACTGGCTGTGATTCTCTTTCTGCTTCTTATTCTGCCCACCATGGCCGATACGATCTCCTTTGCCCAGAGCACGCCTCCTGCGGTGGCCGGAGATTGGGACCAGTCTCTTGTCTGGTTGAAGGATAACAGCAACGCTACCAGCTTCTATGACCGTCCTGAAAATGTTCCGGAGTATAGCGTCATGAGCTGGTGGGACTATGGGAACTGGATCCTCTACCTGGCCAAAAGGCCGGTGGTAGCGAATAACTTCCAGACGGGCTGGGAGGATGCGGCCAGATTCTATCTCTCCGAGAGCGAGGAGAAGGCGACTGCCGTGCTGGATGCGAGAGGGTCTAAGTACATCCTGACCGATTATAACCTGATCTATGGCAAGCTGCCGGCTCTCACCACCTGGGCAAGAGAGAATCTCTATAGCTACATCAAATTTGAGGACTATGGTTCGGAAGTCGCCGCCATACCAACGCAGAGGCTATTCAATACGACCTTAGCGCGCCTTTATTTCTTCGATGGCGCAGGCACAGGCCACTTCCGGCTGATCTATGAATCGGCCACTTTTATGGGAGACCGCCCGCCCAAGAGCAAGGTTAAGATCTTCGAGTATGTTCCGGGTGCATTGATCCGGATCAAGACAGGGCCGGAACAGCGGGTGGGTGCATTGCTGAATATGACCTCCAATCAGGGACGGGCCTTCTCTTATGTCAACGAGGCAATCCCTAAGGATGATGCGCTTGAGATAAGGGTTCCATACTCTACAGAGAGACGATATGAAACCTATGCCCAGAGTCCCTATCTAATCTTCTCCGGAAGCGAGGCGGGTGTGAAGACGCAAAACCTCGATGTGAGCGAGCAAGATGTTCTCGAAGGCAAGACTATTGAGGTAACTCTCTAAGATGCTGTGGGATAGGACCCTGCCTCCATTCGTGATGTAGAGCCGCGAAAGGCTTAAATCATTCTGCGCAAAATGTTACTTGGAGGGGTCAGAATGAGGACTGCATTCGCCGCGATCATGCTTCTAATAGTATGCCTTCTGGCGGCGTGCTGTTATGCGCAGAGCGCAAGCGGCTTTCAGAGCGTGGGCGGAGATTTTGGCCAGGACTGGATAAGCAGCTTCAAGGCCCAAAATCCCCGGCCTGCTGACCAGAATCTGAAGAACGACCTCTGGACATGGGGAGGGGCACCCAAAGGGAGCATAATTGTCAATGGAAGGCTGGTAGCCGATCCCTATTACTTCTGGAAGTCGCTCAATTATACCAGCGGTTGGCTGGGAAGGGTTTACGTAGACCCCAATACAGGATATCCGGTCTATGCTTACATAGAACCCCATACGAGAAGGGCGCTCTATTTTTATGTAGATCCCTACACCCAAAAGCCAGTCTATCTTAATGCATATCCTGCCATTGGAACTCCATATTATGGCGGCGTTCCTCCCTTCTATTCGTATATCGACTGGTCAAGCGGCAATATGCCACCGCCGATATTCAGGTAGTACAGTGTCCGGGGCGGAAGGCTTGGGCAATTAGAATCTGTAAAATTACGGAAAAAATATAGAGCTTGAGGCGAGGCGCCGTAAGTCTATCCTTTGAGGGTGTATCCATGATCCCCGCGTCACAGCTGCATCCCTCTGATTCTGCAGGTTAAATGCTGATCCTCCTCAAGGCCAGCATTCCCCCCACCAAGAATGCCAGCAAGAACGCCATGAACTCGATCCTTTTATCTTGCAGGAGTGGAGAGGACAGAGCGGGAAGACTCCACCATTCAGGATTGTCTCGTTAACTCGCGGAGTTAACGGGAGTTGCGACGAAGTCGCAACAGGATGAAAGCGGAGTCCTCCCTGTTTATGCCAGAAGATTATAAATCCATTAAAGGTATAACATGCTTAATAACATGTACCGCACTCTGAAGATAAAGCTCGATAAGTCTAATGAACTCATCCAGACAGCGAAGCTTTGGAACGCTGCCTGTCAAGATGTAATGGACTACGGCTTTGCGGCGCATGACTATAACAAGACCAGACTCAACAAAGCCACATACAAAGACCTCAGAGACAAGTATCCTACGTTGCCTTCTGCTCTTCATCAAACCGCGAGGGATCAAGCAAGTGACATGCTCAAGAGGCTCAGGTTTGAGAAGAAGCCTTTCAAGCATCCTCTCGGTGCGGTTAGGTTCGATATCAGAACGATGAAAGTGTTCTTTGGGATCAATAACATAGCCGTGTGCAGTGACAACACGTTTTGGAAATCTGGCCCTGTGAAAGCAATCAAGGGACGTTACCAGTATTTGAGATCAAAGCTTCAGTCCAAAGGCACTCGATCAGCCAAAAGAAAGCTCTGTGAGCTTTCAGGTCGAGAGAGACGGTTTCAGAGGGACGTGAATCATAACATAGCTAACTGGATAGTGTCAAAACCATATGACCTAATCGCTCTGGAAGATCTTACCAATATCCGGAACGGGAAAAAGAACAAGAAGCTTGGAAAGTGGAGCTTTGCAGAACTTAGAAGCATCGTGGAATACAAAGCCGCTGCTATCGGAAAGAGAGTGGTAGCCATAGAGCCAAGATATACTTCTCGTGCATGTTCCAAATGTGGGTTTCAGAAGAGGGAGAACCGCAATGGTAGAACCTTCAAATGCAAAAGCTGTGGCTTCCAGATTGACGCTGATTTGAATGCTTCCAGAAACATCGCTACTTTCAGTAGATCTGATCGTAGCAGGCTGCCTGTCAACCAGCCAATCGTAGCGGGCTAACCACTAGCTACAAGCCACGGCATTCAGGCCGTGGTAGTTGACCTGGCTCTTCTCAAAGCATAGATCGCGGCATCCCTCTTGGATTTCTGGGGTCGCAGTTGGAGGGGCAGTCTTCCACCACCAGAATGGCCTCTCCAGCAGGTCGGCCAGGGCGCGAACGGCGGTTGAATTGGCAGTGTCTTTATCTCCTCTTATCAGCAAGCCGCCTATGCGGGGTTTATGGCATTTAGAATTAAGGCGAGCTTCATTTCATCCTGGCCCACGATGGAGGTAAACGGAATGGCCCTTCTTTTTAAGTGGTGCATTATCATCGCCTTCTTTAATCAACTGATCGCGTACGGATATAAAGCTTTACTTTTTGTATTAAAAGATGCTAATTTCTGAAACAATTGCATACTAATTTATGAAAGACACTCAGTTCAGGGATATAATCTTATATTTGCTATCAACTTCCCGTCGAAGATCTGATGGGAAGCAGGCAATCGACTAGGGCTTTAGATTCGCCTCCAGGGAACATCAACCACTGGGTCAATCCGCCTGGAGACGAATTGCAAGATAAACGTATAAGTAAGAGTGATAACATCAATTCAGGATGTGAGATCATGGAGATAAAACAGACCATTATCAACAACATTCCTGTCGTGGCTGTGTCCGGGCGAATCGATGCCACCACCTCTCGCGAACTGGAGATCGCTCTGAACGATCTGATTGATCAGAACCGGGCGGATATAGTGCTCGATCTGGGAGGAGTGGAATATGTCAGCAGCGTCGGCCTGCGGGTTATGCTTGCTGCTCTGAAGAAGGTGAGACCCAAGAAGGGAGATGTGAAGCTGGTATCCCTGCAGCCCTTTGTGAGGGAGGTCTTCGAGATCACAGGATTTACCAAGCTCTTCTCTATCTACCCCACCCAGGGGGAGGCTCTGATCTGCATAAAATCGTAAGGCAAAATGCATTGAGGCGGCCAGAATGACCACAGAGGCTTAGGGGGACTGAGCCAGAGATGGAGAAGGAGATCACGGTAGCTGCGGATAGGGAGCAGATTCCAGTCATCTCGGAGTTCATCGAAGAGCTGATGGCCTCCTCGGGATTCGACTTGAAGAAGATAATGGAGGTTCTGCTGGCTGTGGAAGAGGTCTGCACCAACATAGCCCTTTACGCATACAACGGCAAGGAGGGCACCATCCACATAGCCGCCAGAGTAGATGCAGGTCGAATGAATCTGACCATCGAGGACTGGGGCGTTCCCTTTGATCCCACCACGCATAGCGTGCCCCTATCTGATGCCAACGCAGAGGATCGACCCATCGGGGGTTTGGGAATTCTTCTTATCAAGAGCTATGTAGATGGAATCACTTATCAGTTCGTTGACGGAAAAAACACCCTCAAGCTAGTTAAAAATATATAATAATATGGTCGAATCCGGTTTGCCGGGTTGAAGGGATTGAGGTACCGCCTGGCATGATGGGCTGCCCTGGTTTCGGAGAGGTTTAATAAGCTGTTGGACGGCATACGCAATAGGCAGCAGGTTCTTCCTCATGAGATCATTTTCGCTCCGGTTGGCCAGCAAGGCCCTCTGGCAGATGAGGGTATTGGGAAGGCCCTTCGTCCTCTCCCACGGCATAAACGCCAGCTGCAATCTGAAGTGCAGCTTCTGCCCATACTGGAGGCGGCCGGGCCAGGAGATGAGCACGCCGGAGATCTTCGACATGCTGAAAGACGCCCGATCTTTTGGCATCGGCGTCTACAACGCCTGGACGGTCGAGCCGCTGCTTCGGACTGATCTTCCCGCCATTCTGCGGCATGCCAAGAGCCTTGGCATGATCACCTCGCTCATAACCAATGGCCGTCTGCTGCGCCAGAGGGCGAAGGACCTGCCCGACCTGGACTTTCTGTCCGTCTCCGTGGACGGGATCAAGAGCTACCGGGAGCTGAGGGGCATTGATCTGCAGGAAGTCATGGATGGCATCAAGGCCGCAAAGGCCGCCGGACATGAGATCCTCATGAACTGCGTGATCAGTGGCAAGAATATGGAGGAGCTGGAGGATCTGGTGCATCTAGCAGAATCCCTGGGAGTATGGATCTCCTTCGAGCCTCTCCATGAATCGCGGGGCATAGACGAGAAGGTCTGGGATGATCTGGGGATCAGGGATCTTCCACGCTACGAGAGCGCTGTGGACCGGCTGATGGAATTGAAGAAGGACGGAGCGCCCATCATCAACTCCCAAACCTATCTGGCCATGATCAAATCCCTCAAGCCTCGCTTCAAGTGCCATGCCAGCGACATCATTTTGCACGTGGCATCCGATGGCTCCATCGAAAACTGCCGGGTTCACAAAGGACATTTGGGCAGGGTCTCAGACGGCCTGGCAGGGGTCTGGGCATCCTCCAAAGAGCGGCGAATGAAAACCGTTCGGGAATGCCAGGGCTGTTTATTTTTTGGCTATGTGGAGAACAGCCTGCTCTATGAGTTAGTTCCCGAGGTCATGGCCCATTACGAGTGGATGTGAAGGCCGGCTCTTCCTGCCCCGTCATCCCAACTTCACCGGTGTTTTGGACTGGCCTCCTGATGTCTGGACGGGATTTGCTCCCGATCTTCCCAGCACCGCCCGCCCTCCCGTGGACCCTTTGACGTACTTGATGTTCTTGGACTCATAGGTTTCATGACCTTTTTCCGATGATCCTGATCCCATGCCCCGGGTGCTCACCCAGGAGTCGATCTCCTTCCCTATCCCCGAGGTCTTTGATGAGTCATCCTTTTGCCCAGCGCCCGAATCCTTGGCTCCTGCAGCGGCGCCAGTCCTGCTGCTGTCGCTGGACTGGACAGTCTCCTCTGTGTCTGCTGATGGGCTTGGGGTAGCACCATCTTTTGGAGAGTCTGCGTCTTTGCTGTCCTCGGGATTGGAGTCGGCCTTTTTGTCTTGGGATGATGCCGAGGAAACGATTGCTGATTCCGACCCTCTTTCCTCATTTTCAGAAGATTTATTATCGTTAATACCTCTTGCTTTTTCCGGCTTTGGCAAACCTAAATCGGCTTCTCGAGGCGAGACTTCTTGCTGCTGCTTGCCCGAGGAGTCGCCTTTGCCAGATATCTGCCCAGCATCTGTCTTTGGCTCTGAAGCGATCTTGGATCTCTGAACGGTTTGAGATGCCGGTTTTTGGCTCGTCACACTGGATCCAGAACCTCCACCGTCGTCATCTCCTATGCCCAGAACCACAACCTTGGTATTTTGTTCCATGGTCACAGGAGGCTTATTCTCTGAATCATTGATCATCGAAGATTTATTCTCAGATAGATTGATCCAGAGCCGATCCTGCCGGTAGGGCATGGATAGGTTCTCCTCCTTGAAGAGCATAAAGTCCAGCCTTTGTCGGCCCGCAGGTCCATTTAAAGTGCAGCTTACTGGACCCTGCCAGCTCTCATTGCGACCCAGCACCAGGTCCTTGCAAAAGAGAGAGGAGTTGTTTAAGGTAAGCCTCAGGGTATAGTTGATTGAGCCCTTCTCGTGATTGAATACTCTCGCCAGGGCTGTGACTTTGCTGCCCATCTGCACAGATGCAGCTTCGTACTCCGCTTCCTTTGGCCAAGACACGTTGAACTCTGTGTATCCCTTTTCGCTGGAGGAGACCTGGTTGGTGTTGAAGGTAAAAGCAAGGGCGGCAAGAGCAACTATCGCCATCAGCACAAAGAACAACGAGATGAATCGTCCCTTATTGCTGGGTCCCGGCAATCTGGCCAGCCTCCTCCCGGACCGAAAACCTCTCCTCGACCAGAGGGTGAATCTCTTTCTGCTGGGCAGCTGCGAGGAGCGAGCATAGGCCAAGGCGGCCAGGAATAAAGCAAGGAGAGAGAGAATTGTGGCCAGGGAGGCAGGCTGCAGCCCCCTGGGAGTGAGGGTCAGGCCAAGGCTTGCCAGGGCAGCCAGCAGGGCGGCAAAGCCGAGGGTGAGAAGCGCCCGCCTGCGTGAACCAAGATCGCTCCTGGCCGGGAACACAGAAAGGACGAAAAGATATCCGGGAATTAATATCACTAGGAGAAGGCCCAGGGGGGCGCTGAACCCCTGCATCGATGGGGAAGACTGATGGACTAAGACCAGCGTTAAGAGGGAGATCAATGCAGATGCGACAAGATCTCCGGGCGGCGGCCAGGCAAGCCTCAACTTCTTCATCCTCCAGAGCCAAAAGGATATTAATCAGCTACTGATAAAACCTTTTTCCTCCGATGACCTCGCCCACCAGGAGGAAGATTTAGGCAGCCATCATCAAGATATTCGCTAATGGTATTAATAATATGAATATTGTGAATTATATAAATAATATGAGTCATATTAATCATGCCCTTGGGAATTGATGGAAAGCTCAATTCCCACCGGGCAATGATCGGCACCTGTGACCTCCTGGAGGATGAATCCGGATCTGACCCTGTCCTTCAGGTTTTCGCTGACGAAGAAGTAATCGATCCTCCAGCCCACGTTGCGCTCTCGTGCTCGCGTCTTCAAATCCCACCAGGAGTAGTGGCCTCCCTCCGGGTGAAACATGCGGAAGGTGTCCGCAAAGCCGTGCTCCACCAGCCTGTCCATCCATGCCCTCTCCACAGGCAGGAATCCGGAGATCTTCTCGTTCTGCTTGGGCCTTGCCAGGTCGATCTCCTTGTGAGCGGTGTTGATATCCCCGCAGATCACAATTCTTCTGCCCTCTGCCTTCAGGCGGTCCACGAGGTCCAGGAAGAGATCGTAGAACTTCAGCTTATACTCCAGCCGCTCTTGGGAGGCTTTTCCATTGGGGAAATAGACGTTGAAGAGCATAAAGTCCTCGTAGTCAGCCACGATGGCCCGGTGCTCATCGTCGAAGCCTTCCATGCCCAAAGTGAATCTCACGCCCTGCGGTTTTTCTCGGGTAAAGAGCCCGACTCCGCCGCGGCCTTTCTGATCGCCAGAGGTGAAGTAGGAGTGGTATCCAGGGATGCTCTTCAGCACAGGAGGAACCTGGTCCTCTCGGGACTTGGTCTCCTGGAGGCAGAGTATATCCGGGCTGTCCTTCACCAGCCAGTCGAGGAAGCCTTTCTTAAAAATGGCTCTCAGGCCGTTCACATTCCAGGAGAGAAGTCTCAGGTTACGCATTCTTCCGCCTCTAAAAATAAGTTCTGTTGCTCGCATTAATCTCTTTCGATGCTGGTGTTCCCTAACATCGATAGCCTCCTGGCGGCAAGATTTCGGTTGCCGCCGGAATTATTCGAATTCTTCCAAAAAAAGAGTATTCTTCCGGCTGAGAGGGATCTCCTGCATAAGGAATATAAGTTTGAAGGTCGAGATCATATGGTGAGCCAAATGGAGATCATCCAAAGTCTTATCGATAACATTCCCGTCCTCTCCGTATCCGGTAAGATCGATGCCGTGACTTCCAGGGACCTTGAGGCCGCCTTGATGGGATTGATAGATAAGAATAATAAATTTTTAGTAGTTGATATGGAGAAGGTGGAGTTTCTGAGCAGCTCTGGTCTGCGAGTGCTCATGGCATCCCTGAACAAGCTCAAACATAGAGATGGAGATCTGTTGCTGGCGGCCTTACAGCCTTTTGTCAAGGAGGTTTTCGTTTTGACCGGGGCCAGTCGATTCTTTTCCATCTATCCCAGCCAGGGAGAGGCGATCAAGAGCCTTCAATTGTAGAGCTGATAATACCAATGGTTAATTCTCTCATCAGCAATTCCCTGGTGCTACTGCAGGCGGTAAGCGTTATTGTGGTAGCGGCCCTCTTGATCTTCCGCAGCAGATATTTCACAGAGGTGCTGGACGGGCGGGCGACATGGAAGAGCCAGATGGTTCTCGTCCTCTTCTTCGGAGCGATCTCAATTTACGGCTCCATCATCGGCATCAATCTGCTGGGCGCCATCATCAGCGTCCGCGATCTGGGCCCGCTTGTGGGGGGTCTTGCCTGCGGACCGGTAGTGGGACTGGGTGCTGGTCTTATCGGCGCGGCTTTTCGCTTCTCGGAAGGGGGCTTCACTGCTCTGGCCTGCAGTATAACGGTAACTCTGGCCGGCCTCTTGGGCGGGCTGGTATACCTTCGCAAAGGCGGATTTGTGGGGGTGGCCTTCTCCGTCATCTTTGCCATCCTCTTCGAGCTTTTTCATATGGTGCTGACTGTGGCCTTCTCTCGGCCCTTCGATCTTGCCTTGGATGTGGTAGCGGAAGCCGTCGGACCCATGGTCCTGGCCAATGGAGCGGGCATGCTAATATTTGCTTTCATCATATCCAACGTTATCGCTGAGAGAAAGACCAAGAGGGAAAGAGACGGCTACCAGCAGGAGCTGCAGAGAAAGCAGGCAGAGCTTGCCGTCGCCGCTGACATCCAGAAGAGCTTTCTTCCGGATAGGGTTCCCTCTCTGAAAGGATTCGATATCGCAGCTGCCAATATTCCCGCCAGGGAGGTGGGCGGGGACTTTTACGACTTCATCCTCCAAGACGGCGATCTGCAGTTTGTGATCGCCGACGTTGCAGGAAAAGGCGTTCCAGCTGCATTGTTCATGGCCCTCTGCCGAACCATTGTTCGAGCTTGCGCTGCCCCTCACAAGAGTGCGATGGAGGTTCTGGGCTGCGCCAACAACATGATCGTGGCTGATTCCGGTTCTGGAAATTCAGGGATGTTCGTTACTCTGTTTTTTGCCAGGCTGAACCAGAAGGATGGAAGCCTTTTTTACGCCAATGCCGGCCACAATCCGCCTCTGCTCTTCCGGGCTGCTGCGAGCAGCATAGAGACGATGGAGGTGACTGGCGTTGCCCTGGGAATGATGGTGGAGATGGAATACGAGCAGCGGCAGATAGCCCTTGAATGCGGTGACGTCCTGCTGTTGTACACGGATGGCATTGTGGAGGCCATGGACGTCAAGGAGAAGCTATTCGGCCAGGAGCGGCTCAAATCCTCCCTGGCCGCCGCCACAGACCTCTCTGCCCAAGGGATACTGGATAGCATTTTGCGTGATCTGAGGCAATTTACTGAAGGTGAGGAGCAATCGGACGACATAACGGCCATGGTGATCAAGGCGGAGGGATGATTTGGCCCGCGGGAGGTGCTGGAGGTGCAGCTGGCGGCGGAGGTGCACGCACCGACATCATCCTTCATGCCTATGAGAGTAGAGCGGGGATCGTCCCGGTTTCAGCCGGAGTTGAAGGGGACTGGTTGAAAATCAGGATCGAAGATGGGGGACCCGTGGGCAGCTGGGGAATCGGGATTATCAGAGCGCTCATGTTTATTGAGGATAATTTAATTTATATTACTACTATAACTAATTTCAGAAAGCGCTTTATACAAAAACTTCTAACTGACAATCAAGAGAATGCAATAGGGCCAAGAAAGGGGGATCCTGTTTACGACATACCTCGATCAATTCCAGAAGATAATCATCACCGTTTTGACCTGGCTCATGGCCTTTGTCGTGCTAATGGCCACCGTAAATCTGATATACATTCTGGCTCTGGCATTGATCTCCCCTCCCTTTGTCATTCTTCAGATCGATGAGCTGCTGAGCTTCTTCGGGGCCGTCCTTCTGGTGCTCATCGGGGTGGAGCTTCTGGAGACCTTCAAGGCCTTTCAGCTTGATAAGACGGTCAATGTGCTGATGGTATTTCTGGTGGGAAGAGGTTTGATAGACAGGTATCGGTTCAATCTCCTTTTTAACGACCACATGATATACAGTATCATCCTTCTTCATAGAGGAGCACCATATCCTTTTCTGCATATGGCCGAACGTAAGGGCTGAGGGTACTCTCGCTGATCAGCTCCACCTCGCGCCCCAAAATGCGACCAAGCTCCTGCTCCAGGCCGAACCACTTCAGCCCCAGGGTCGGCCTCTGGCCGAGCGGCTTTAGATCTACGAGGATATCGATATCGCTTTCCGGTGTGTCCTCTCCCCTGGCAAAGGAGCCGAAGACTGAAATCCTCTTCACGTAGGGCCGGAGAAGAGGCAGAACCTTATCACGCAGATCAGCAAAGCGGTCCATGAGAGATCTTTCCAGTAATTTATACTGGTTGCTTATTTACTTTTGTTTGACGGACTGAGTTTAAGGCTTTGGAGCTTGGCCTTTCTATTTTAGCCAAAGCATGCCAGCCCAAGGCGATGAACATGGGCAGGCTCGCCGGGCGATGTCAGAGCAGGAAGGAGCCTCAGCGCACCATCTCCACAGGGATCTTCCCGTTGTGTACGGCCGTGGCCACCAGCGCTCCCGAAAAGCCCAGATCCTCCAGCGCGTGCAGGTCCTCCACTCCCTTCACCCCGCCGCCAAGGATCAGGGGATGCTCGCTGACGGCGGCGGCACTTTCCAGAAACTTCCTGTCCAGCCCCGCGGAGGTGCCCACCCGATCCAGCTCCAGGAGGATGACCGCCTGCAGCGGGAGGCCGTTCAAGCGGCGCAGGAACTGCAGGGGAGCTTGCGCGGATAAGTCGGGATCGCGGATCAGGATTTCTCTGCGCTTCATGTCGATGCTTACTACTATCTTCCTCTGCAGAGCAGCCTTTGCCATTAAATCGAAAGAGGCGGTCTCCGTGCCCAAAATAGGGGTCACAATGCATGGCAGATAACGAAGATCGCTTGCCTTCAAAATGCCGATGTCGGCCATGGTCTTCGCCCTGCTAGAGATCTCCTCGATGATCGCCAGGTTCTCCCCCGAGCCCGTCAGCCGATTCAGGTCCGCGAGATAAACCTCCTTCGGGTGGATCTCCCTCAAGACCCCTAGCGGGTCAGAGGTGGAGACGATCTTGCTGTACTTTTCGATTGCCTCATACCGGCTCCTCTCTCCTTGCAGGGCATGAACTACCGCACCGTTAAATATATCGAGGACGAAGATGCAACGCACGATGCTCCTTTCGGGATTGGTTGAATATGAGACTATTGGTTAGCCCCATGAACATCGAAGAGGCACGCGCGGCCTTGCAGGGCGGCGCAGACATCCTGGACGTGAAGAATCCCAAGGAAGGCTCCCTCAAGGCCGGACTTTTGGGCGCAAAGACCCCAGAGCCGGCAGAGGAGATGCTGCAGGGCATTGTGCGGGCGGTCAAGGACTATGATCCTCGCAAAAAAGTGGTAGCTGCAGGCTATTCAGACTACGCGAGAGTGGGCTCCATTTCGCCCCAGCTTCTGATCGCAGCCGCAGAGAAAGCGGGCGCTGATGTGGTCATGGTGGACACGGCCCTAAAGGACGGCAGAGCCACCTTCGAGTTCATGAGCGAGCAGGATTTGAGGGAGTTCATCGATCTTGGGCACGCCTCAGGCCTGGAGGTGGCCCTGGCTGGGAGCATCGATTTTGTGCACCTGGAGCTTCTCTCGCGCCTGGAACCGGACATCATCGGCGTGCGGGGCATCGTCTGCGGCGGAGACCGCAGGAGCGCCGTCCGGGCGGAGCTGGTAGAGAAGGTGAAGCGAAAAATATTGATGTAATTGAAATTATATTAAAGCGGGCGGACCCCGCTTTCAAACCTACAGCCCCACCATCTTGGCACTCAGCACTCCCGGAACTGACCCGAGCTTCTTCATGATCTCTTCCGATACCATCTGATCGATACTGAGAACCATGAGCTGCGGCTTGCCTTCGGCTATCCGGCCTACGTGCATTGCGCCGATATTGATCTTGCCCTCTCCCAGCACCACGCAGCACGGTCCGATGATGTTGGGCTTGTCCTCGATGATGGATATTACCATATCCCCCTCGGAGGGAATGTAAGTGTGATATTCGTTCAGCTGCACTATGCGCTTCTCCTTGTTTCCTGTGACCGTCCCCTGAATGGAGGTCACGGTTCCTTTCTTGTTCAGCTTGAGGGTAATGACGTTGCTGTATCCATTGGCAGACTCCGTCTTGCTCTCCAGCAGCTTGACTCCCATATCCTTGAGCCTCCTCTGGGCGTTGACAAAGTTCACGCTGCCTTCTCCCATCAGGCATCCCAGAAGGCCTTTGATGGCGGAGATGGTCACCGGTCGAATGTCCTTCTCGGCCACGGTTCCGCTGTAGATGAGTTCCAGGCTCTCAAAGCCGCTGCCCATGAGCTGTCCGGCCAGGGCTCCCATCTTCTCGGCCAGGTTCATGTAGGGCTCCATGACCGCCAGCGTCTCCGGCGATATCGCTGGCATATTGATGGCGTTGGTTGGCAGACCTCCTCTGGCGATGGTGAGGATCTGGTCCGCTACAGCAAGGGCCACGTTGACCTGCGCCTCGGCTGTGGATGCCCCCAGATGAGGCGTGGTTATGATCTTGTCCGACTCCAGCAGCGGATTTCCGGTTGGCGGCTCCTTGGTAAAGACGTCCACGGCGGCGCCTGCTACCGTTCCTTCGGCCACGGCCTTGGCCAGGGCCGCTTCATTGATGATCCCGCCCCGTGCGCAGTTAACAATGCGCACGCCAGGCTTCATGATCTTGAACTCATCCTCGTCGATCAAGTTGCGAGTCTCATTGGTCAAGGGAGTGTGCACCGTGATGAAGTCGCCCTCCCGCAGAACTGTCTCCAGAGGCACAAGGGTGAGGCCAAGCTGCGTGGCCCTCTCTTCAGTGATGAAGGGATCGTAGGCCAAGATCTGCATGCCGAAGGACTTCATGCGCGTGGCCACCTCGGCACCTACCCTGCCAAGACCGACGATGCCCAGGGTCTTGTTGAAGAACTCCACGCCGGTGTACTTCTTCCGGTTCCACTCCCCTTTGTGCAGACCTGCATTGGCCTGGGGGATGTTTCTGGCCAGGGTCAGCATCATGGCAATGGTGTGCTCTGCCGCAGATATCGTGTTGCCTCCTGGGGTGTTTAGCACGATGATGCCTTTCTTGGTGGCCGCCTCCACATCCACGTTGTCTATCCCCACGCCGGCCCTGCCGATCACCTTGAGCCTGTCCGCGGCCTTGATGACCTCTGCCGTAACCTTGGTTCCGCTGCGTATGACCAGGGCATCGTATTCCTTTATCTTCTTGACAAGCTCCTCGGGAGAGAGGTTGGTTATGACATCAACCTCCGCACCCGACTCCAGCCTCCTTACTCCTTCCTCTGCCAAAGAATCACTGACGAGAACCTTCATGAGCATTCCTTCATTGACGATCAAAGATGTACAAGGATTTGATCCTTTCGTCATCAAAGCATGAAACGATCGTTCTGCCGATAAATCAGGATTTGATGTGAAAAATCCCATGGGAAGTCTTCCGGCTCGGCCTAAAGCCCGGCCGCAGATTGGCTAGCCGCAGGGCAGCCATTCTTGGCCTGCAGATTTCTTCAGGGTGCTGTTGGACCAGAGCTGGATGAACTTCTCGATGTTGAATACGCCGGTCATGGCGTCGGCAGCGCGGCTATAAAAGGCGCGGCGGCCCATTTGGTCCGGCAAGAGATCCCGCGACTGCCAGTCGATGTGGGAATTGCCGATGACACTCGCATCAATGCTGGCCTCCAGGGAGGCGTTGCCTCTCGTATAGTCCTTTTCATTGCCGGATGTGTTGTAAGATCGGCTCACCACCTGGGTGTCCTTCTCCAGGTGCTCGAAATCCGTGTAAGCCTCAGTGACGCTCGCGCCTGCATCGTAGTTCTTGACGCTGAGGACGTCCTGGTTCTTCATGCTATTCAAGGCCTGGTAGAACGAAGAAGGCATTTCTGCGGCAGCGAGGGTGATAGTGATAATAATAGCCAATATGATCAGCTTTCTCCCCAGTATGATCCCCTTCTCCTATGCTTTGGGCTGAGGGATGGACATGTCCCCTATTTAAGGTATTGGGCGAATTAGGTTGACAAACAACGATCCTGCAATTGCACCATGACTTTGCCTTGCCAGGTTAGCCAAAATATTGCCCCACCAAAATTAAATTGCAGTCACTTCGTCGACACTATCTTTATCACGTCCCCGTCCTTCAGCTCGTACTTCTCGCCGAGGCGCATCTTGCTCCTGGCATCGATGGCAAATAAAAAGCTCTCGCCGATGTCGGAGTGCACGCGGAACGCCAGGTCACGGGCCGTGCTTCCCCGCTTCATGAGGTAGGCATCCGGCAGTATGACCCCCTTGCGGTCCGTGAACTTGTTCTCGTCCTCCACGGGATAGAGCACGATGTAGTCGAGCAGCTCGAAGACGGCGCGGTTGAGGCACTGCTGAACACCTGTGCTGCCAAACTGCTTCATCAGCGCCCGGATCTTCTCCAGGCCAGCGGTTTGGGCTGCATTGAGCTGGCCTGCGATCTGGAAGTTGGGATCTCCGGGCCAATACCTGATCAAGCCCGCCTTCTCGGCCATGCGCAGCGCGATCTCAGCCGCGCCGCTCACGGGTATTACTGTCTCGCCCTTCAGAGCCAGGAGCCGCTTCACATTATCCGGAGGCGCGATGTCCATCTTGTTGGCGGCCAGGATCATGGGCTTGCTGTAGGCGCGAAGGAGCTGGGCGAACCTCTTCAGATCCTCCTCGCTCCAGGCCCCAGGATCTTTCTTCATCTCCGCCAGGGCACGCCGGATGTGGCTGTCCGAGACCCCCGCGCCCGCCATCTGGTCTATCAGGATCTGGTCTGGCTTGCCTCCCATAGCCTTGTAGTTTCTCATCAGCTTCTCCCAATTGCGATTGAGAATGCCCTGCAGCCACATGCTGATCTCGTACTCCAGGAACTTCACATCAGAAACGGGATCATGGTTGCCAAGACCCACAGGATTTCCTTCCGCGTCTGTGCCGCCCGAAGCATCCAGGACGTGGATGACCGCCTCCGCCACGCGCAGAGCGTCCAGGAACTCGTTGCCCAGGCCCTTGCCAAGATGGGCGTCGGGCACGAGCCCGGCCACGTCGATCAGCTCGATGGGAATGAAGCGCAGGCCGTCCTTGCACTTACCGCAGCTTTCCTTAATGCCGAGCTCCTGACAGGGGCAGGGCACACGCACATAGGAGACACCGTGATTGGCGTCGATGGTGGTAAACGGATAGTTGGCGATATCCACATCCACCAGGGTCGCAGCCTTGAAAAAAGTGGATTTGCCAGAGTTAGGCTTTCCAGCCAGCCCGATGGAGAGCATATCAGGTCAGTGGTCCAGCTAACGGTTTATGCCGCCAACTTTCATCTCTTCGGATTTGCTCTCGAAGCGCTTGGCCTTGCTCTGAGCCAGCCTCTTGGCTAAAGCCAGGCCCTTCTCGGAGACTGCCTTCTCCTGCACCGCTCCCGCGGCCAAGGCCGCAGCATAGAGCTTCTCCCCTTCGTCCGTGCGCAAAAGAACCGTGGACCTGCCTTCGCTGGAGCCAACGCTGCCCACGGAGACGTCCGCCAGCTCGGAGGCGAAGTCAAAGCAGGGGCCGCAGCCCTTGAAGGTGAACTCGTCCGTCTCCTCGATCTTCACCTCGTGGGCCCTGCCCGCCTTGTCGATCACGCGGAACATGCCCTTCTTGATCTCGAAGCGCGAGACGTCCTTCGGGTCCAGCCCGAACCTGCCCTTGACCAGTCCTTCCATGAGCTCATCGTAATCGAAGTTCTCCATGCAGAAGAGGCCCACCAGCAGAGCGATCTTCTTCTGGCCGAACTCGTAGGGCTCCTCCAGAAGCTGCACCTTCCTTAAGGCCTGGATCTGGCAGGGGGTCCCCACGAAGCCGATCTTCTGGCAGCCCTTCTCCATGGCCGCCTTCAGAGCGAAGACGCTGTTGGATATGGTGTACTTGGTCCCGGCAGCGGCCTTGATCTCCTCGGCGGTGGTGGCGACGCGCGCCACAGTCCTCCACTCCTCATCCCTGTCCGTGACCACGGCGCAGTCGATCAGGCCCGACTGCAGAGCCTGGACCAGTAGGGCCGTGGCCACGCCTCCGTCCTGGGCCCGGACTGCGGCCACCTTGGCCTGAACGGAAACCGTCTTCCTGTAGATTCCCAGGGCCTCGTCCGCGTTCCTGGTCCGGCCGAAGAGCTTGGTCTCCATCTCGCCCATGTCCAGAAAGGTCCTGGGGCAGTAGGCGAAGCACAGGCCACACAGCGGATCATAATCCACGAGGGCGGGCCTGTTCTCCTTATGCTCAATCCTGGGGCAGAAGGCCTCGCAGGTGCCGCAGCGGCAGCATGCCTCCGGGCTTATGACCTTGTGCTCCAGCTCTCCGAATCCACATTCCAAGTAAGTGGGTTCAGCATACTTCTCCTTGGCAGCCATGATCCTGATCTCCGAAAAGTTGGTGGCTTAAACTTATCTCCCGACCTAAAGCTTTTATGGTTCGATAGGTCTTTTAGCCGTATGATCCTTGGCCTGGACATTGGCGGGGCCAACACCAAAGCTGCGAGCCCGGACGGACTTTTTGCGGAAAGCGTCTACCTGCCTCTCTGGAAGAGGGCGCCTCTGGCCGAGGTTCTGGGGCGCTTCGCCGCCTTGAAGCCCGAGGCGGTGGCCGTGGTCATCACGGGCGAGCTGGCGGACTGCTTTTCCAGCAAGCGAGAAGGCGTCGAGAGCATCATGGCCGTGGTGCGGCGAGCCTTCTTCTGCCCGGTGCACTTCTGGGGCGCTGGCGGCTTTGGCTGGAAAGACCCACTGGAGCTGGCGGCGGCCAACTGGTCTGCTTCGGCTGCGCTCTTGGCCCGCGAGGTAGGAGACTGCCTCTTCGTGGACATGGGCAGCACCACCACGGACATTATACCCATTAAAGGAGAGCCTCTGGCGGCGCGAACAGACTTTCTGCGGCTGGCCAGGGGCGAGCTTATCTACACGGGCCTGCTGCGCACCAGCCTGGGAGCCCTGCTGCCTGCGGCGCGGATCAGAGGAGAGACCATTCCCCTCGCGCCCGAGTTCTTCGCCATCACTGCCGATGCCTATCTGGTGCTGGGAGAGATCTCCGAGGAGCGCTACACCTGCGATGCTCCCGATGGCGCAGGAAAGAACCGTGAGGCTGCGCTGCAAAGGTTGGCCCGAGCGATCTGCTCCGACCTGGAGGAGATTGGCGAGTCCGGAGCGCTGGCCATTGCCAGGCAGGTCCGCAACCGCCAAATGAGGATCCTGGTGGACGCCCTGGAAGGCCTGGCAAGAAAGCACGAGCTATCAAGGGTGGCGGCCACTGGGATAGGTGAGAGGTCCATTGCAGAGGCGGCCTCCTTCCTGGGCCTGGAGTGCGTTCTGCTCTCGGATAGATACGGCTCCAAGATCTCCGACATATTCCCCGCCTATGCCGTGGCCAGGCTTCTGGAATCGGACCCTGTTCTTGGAAAAGGTCTGGAAAAATAGTAAAAGAGGCTTTCCATGAAATTGCCGGAGCTGTCACAATCTATTAATAGAAACCGCTAAGATAGCCAGCAGCTCGCTGGGAGCGATCTCCCCGCATAGAAAAGATTTTATTAAAATGGAGCCGATGCTAGCATGAATGGCCTAAACCAGTTCTTATTGGCAGTGTTAATCTGCATTATCGTCGCCTGCTTCTTCCAGGCTGACGCCTCAGGCAACGCCCTCTACCAGGGCACTTTCACCGGAAAGGTAATCGGCGATCGAGATACAAGTGCCCCTCTCACCCTTGAGCTGACGCAAAATGGCGATGCAGTCACAGGAACAGCAACAATAGGAGGAGGAGTTGGCATTGATACGGGAGGCTTCATCTGCCCTGGATTTGTAGCCGTTCCTTCTGGCATGATTGGCGTAAACGGCACAGTCTCCAGCAATGACCCCCGTCATCTGGAGGCCAAGTCCAGCCTCTCTGCGTCGGGACTGACCATAACGGCCAATGTATTGGCGGATGTTTCCTCTGATGGCAGCACCATGAACGTCCAGCTCGATCTGAACATACCCTGGCCGTGCCAAAGCACTACGCTCAAAGCTACTCTGACCAGATCCAATTGATGGCGAGAAGCAGCCCTGATCCGTGCCCAGCTCCCGCCAATTATTTCTTGGCCATCTGCCTAATCCTGTCCCAGCTTGTTTTGCCCGCAGGCAGGGGCCGGTCCAGCACCACATCGATGAAGCCGAAGAGGACGGAAGCATAGACGGCATAGAAGTCGCGAGCAAAGCGCATGGCCTCCTCTCGATCCCGGAGATGGCGCACCTCCATCTCCTCGCCGGACCCGGCTTTAATAGATCTGATGCTGCTCTCAGCAACGAAGCTGGAGAAGCCGCAGGAGGCTTTGGCGGGCTGGACGGCATCGATGTTCACGGGCACACCGCCATAGCCTTCGTAAGCGTAGCGGATCTGCTCCTCCCGAGACTTTGCGCCCTCCGCTTTTGCCTCTTCCATGATCTCTCCGTCCAGATATTCCGGCTGAGGGATGAGGCTGGCGTCTATGACGAAGGAGTATTCGTCCTCTTCGCCCCCTCCCGGGTTCACTGCCTCCAGGACGAGGCCGAGCCTTACCGGCTCCCCGTGGCCGAAGCTGCACTGCCAGCGGTCGCTTTCAACGTAAAGAAGACGGTCGCATAGCTCGGTGATGGTCAGCATTAACTTGAACGGTAATACTATTACTTCATAAGTCTTTTCGATTAGTAGTAATCCTCAATGTCGGACACCTGCTCTTTTCTGCCAAGACGAATAGCCTGTGGAGAAAGGTCTAAATAATAATAGTATCTCTTTTCAGATCGAACTAAAATAAATATATAGATATTATATAAATAAATGGATTGATCTGCTAAAGGAGGATTAGGAATGGGGTTCAAGGACTGCATAAAATTTGCCAACGAGAATCCTGTCAGCTACATCGCCACCGAGGAGGGCGATCAGCCCCGGGTCAGGGCCTTTTTGATGTGGTTTGCCGATGAGAGCGGCATCTACTACCACACCGGCGCGCCAAAGAGCGTCTGCAAGCAGCTGAAGAGCAATCCCAAGGTGGAGATCTGCTTCTTCAATCCCAAAGTCGATCTCATGGCCACGAGCATGATGCGCGTGGCGGGAAGAGTGGAGTTTCTGGACGATCCCAAGCTGAAGGCCCGTCTGGTGGAGGAGAGGCCTTTTCTCAAAGCACTGGTGAGCGGCCCGGACGATCCCGCGCTGGTCGTCTTCAGAATTGCCCATGGTGAGGCCTGGTTCTGGAGCATGGCCGAGAATATGAGGGAAGCAGAGATTCCCAGGATCAAGTTCTGATCTTTTCAATCAAACCAACTTTTTAGACAAGATCTTCAATAGGTTCTGTTGCATTATAGGGTGGCGGCATAATGGAACCAATAGCGGTTAACTGCCATTATTGCTGCAACACCACAGTATGCAACAGAACCATATGGGACTAAAGGGGAAGACACCAGCGGAGGCGGCGGGAATTGGTGTAAGTGGTGAGAATAAATGGAGGGGATTATTAACGAAGAGCTTGCGAAGGGATTATAGTTAGGAACCTAACTTTTTACACCAAACATCTCCACCAAGAAAACGTTCAATCCAGTACTTTGCAAAGCTTAGCTTTGATGCGTTTTCCAGAAAGGAATCTCGAATTAGTGTCCGCATATGATAAATATCACGGATAAAGTTTCGAGAGATCACTCGTTTTATGCTCTTCCATATATATTCGATAGGATTTAAATCGGGAGAATATTTCGGAAGATAAACTAAAGTAATACAGCATTTCTTCGCACATAATTTGGTGTAATTTGCCTTATGCGAACTAAAATTGTCTAGAATAAGAACGATCTTCTTATCCGGGTTCATCTGGCGTATGGTTTCTAAAAATTCGCTTACATCTTCCTTCTTAGAATGCTCTTTGAAATCAATCACAGAGGTCCCATTAAGCATATAACAGCCAAATGCATTTGCTTTTATTTTATTAGTATTTTTATAAACAATTGGTTTACCAAAAGACCAAAGGCGTTGAGTATTTGCTGTTGTCTGTGGAGAAGACTCATCTAAAAATCCTATAATAACTTCTTCGTCCATCACTGGCAAGCTTTTTTTAAAATATCATCAGCGTTTTCTGGTTTGCGATAGTCATGAACAAAAGGCTTGGCGTTTCTCATGCCAATATTTTTTAGGATTATCCTTATTTGTTTAAGAGTATATGTTATATCAAAATTCTTTACGATCAGTGTTCTAACCTCTTCCGTGGTCCATGTATCTTGTTTATTAAGAAGTTCCACCAGCTGCTCTTTCTGTTGATCTGTTAGCTTCGATGGCCTGCCGCCAGCATATCGTGGGATTAACCCTTCATAGCCCTTCTCATTCCATCGCTTTTGCCAGATGTACCCTACTCGCTTCGTTACCCCTACAAGTTTCGCGGATTCGGACACCATCTTACCTTCATAGCGGTACTTGATGAAATACAGTCTCTTAAGGACTTTTGTATCATTCTCAAGATTTTTTATCCTTTTGTCGAGTTTTTCCCAGCTTATGTGCTTCTCAATGTGGATGCGCTCGGGACATGACATGTTAAATAATATGACAATTATGAGTATAAATAGTTTGGTGTAGGACTATAAT
>JAPKYD010000104.1 GCA_026394475.1 Methanothrix sp. | reverse complement strand
GAGAGCCCAGCCTACATGCCCGCTGGGCTCGGCGCTTTGGGATGATCTTTTCACACCACCTGGATTATGACGCTTGCTTGCGCAGAGGCACCGTTAGCATCCGTGACCTTGAGGATGAGGAAATGCTGCCCTTTGCTCAGTTGGGAAGGACTCTGCCAAAAAGAGCTGCTTGTCGATAGAACTCCGTCGATGTTCGAGTTCCAGCTATAGATGCGAGGTTCTTTCCCGCCCTTTATCATGGCATCAAAGCTGATCTCTTTGCTTCCTGTCAGGATCTCGCCGGATCTTGGGGATGTAATGGTCGCAGTGAGCTTTTCTGCGCTCTCTACTGCCCCCTTGCTGCTGCTCTGGTCAGCTTTATTCTGGCCAACGCTGCTCTTCTGCTCAACACAACCCGCACAGAGAAGAGCAAAGCATATCGCAACCAACAATACTCTTTTCATGGCAGAGTTGGCACTTTGCGAGAATTTAGCTCCTTCTATTCTCGGGCTTCTCGCCAATCAAGACCGAACGAAATTACGATGAGGCTGATGGTGCTTCAGGAACAGGGGCGGGAGCCGTCGTTGCTATGCTTGGCTCAGTCATGATCTCGGTCTTGCGCACCTCGACGCGCCTGAGGGGGTAGATCATCTTTGCCTCTTTGTAGATGTCCAGAGACATCTTGCCATGAACTACATCCAGTATCAGCTGGTTTAAGTCAAGGCTCTTCGACTTCTCCAGAATGACCTTCTTGGAGAGCTCCCTGATGCTCTTGACCTGGTTGGCCCGCGCCCTCTTTACGGTGAAGCAGCTGGGCTTGATCCTCACCTGGTAGCCGTCCGTGGTGGTCACATCGACAATGGCGTCGATGCGGGACGTCCTTCTCTTGACCAGCGAGCGAACGTAGTCCGTGGTCATCTCATGGCCCAGGAACTTCGTGTACGCCGAGTCGCCTGCCACGCGGTCCACCCTGAACTTGAGCTTGGTATTCTGCTTGGAGAAGTTGTTTGTAAGGTCCCCCAGGGTGGTCTCAACGATTCTTCCCACGATCCTTTCCGGATCATTGGCGATCGTCTCACCAAAGGGAGCCCTGCCGAACATCTCGGGGCTAACAACCCTGTACCATTGCTTGGCCTTTCTGCTCTCAGCCTTTCTTTGTGATCTTCTAGCCAATAAACATCCTCCGAGGAGATATTAATCCGAACACCATCCAAGCTCACTGTATTTAAACCGATCGCCCAAAAAAGGTGAAATGTCCCCCGCGAACCCTAGTTCGCAGGCCAGACATAGATGTAAATATAGTTGGACCAATCATTGCAGTAGTAGCTTAGGATGTGCCAGCCTGGGTTGTTGCCCCTGAACCAGGTCTGGTACCAGCCGGTATTCTTGTAGCCGAAGTTCCTGACCTCAGGAGAGCAGTAATATCTCTGATTTCCGCACACGGTCCACTCAAAAGACCAATAGATTCCAGGCCTGCTGACTTTGGACCACAGCGGCAGCCATTCTCCGCAATACACCCCCGCAACTGTGCTGAGCCTGCCGGAATACGGCTGGACAAAATATTCATTGCATCTGCAGGTCGAAGGGGTGGGGTAAACGGCTTGATAGCTCTGAGGAGCATAACCGTAAGGCGCGGTTAGGCTGCTTGAGGCTGTGCAGGCTGGGCAGCTGCCCTGGTAGGGATAGCTGCTGGAGACCCCGCCCGTGACCGCAGTTGAGCTGGCACAGGTGGTGCAACTCTTGGAATAGCCTGCCTGAGCAGGGTAACTCCCCTGAGCAGGGTAACTCCCTTGAACAGGGTAACTCCCTTGAGCAGTATAGCTCCCTTGTGCGGGGTAGCTCCCTTGAGCAGAATAGCCGGAATAGCCGCTCTGCATCGTCTGGTCTGTGGTCGGTTTATACAAGTTAAAATCAGGGAGTACAAGGCTCTCGGAGTTGGGATCTGGCGGGGTGGGAGCGCCTGTTGGCAAAGACCCTGGGGCCGTAGTGCTCGGATTGCTCGGGTAGCTGGAGAAAGCGCCTGGTACTGCGCCTGCGCCAGGATACACATAGATGTAGATGTAGTTCGACCAATCACGGCAGTTGTAGCAGAGGATGTGCCAGCCTGGAACATCGCCTGAGAACCAGCCCCTCTTGAATCCCGGCCAGGTCCAACCCCACCGCTGCACGGAAGGCGTGAACTGGCCAGGATACCACTCGTAGACAAAGAAGTTTCCTCCGGAATTGATATCCGCCCAGAGGGGCAGATAGCCTCCGAAGCTGCAGCCTCCTACGGTATGGAGGCCGGAAGAGGTCTGGACATAAAACCTGTTGGGAGAAATCACTGATCCGGGAAAGTACCAGGAACCTGAACCTCCGATGCCGCCCTGAGTTGAGCCGTAAGTCCCCGCGGTCAGTCCGCTGGGCAGCGTGGTGGAGACGAAGTCCAAGCCTCCGTCTGGATGGAAGCTGTCGGCCTGAGGCTGAGAGAGTCTCAGCTCCTCCGCCGACATACGCTCCTGATAAGGCCCGCTAATTTGGGGAATAGAATACGTATCCGCTGGAGAGCTAAAGGAGACCTGCTGGGCCTGCGAGGGCTGATTGCTTGGAGATGGAACGTAGCCGCTTTGGTAAGAGCCGCTCTGGTAGGGAAGTGAAGCTCCCACCGAGGCGGCCTGATAACCGGACAATTGTGAGCCGACGCTCTGCTGATCTGCGCCTGTCAGATAGCCTTGATCCGACTGAAGAGAGGAGATTCCATCAGAGACGCCACCATCGCCTACTGCACCAAAGGCGACGTTGATCATTACCAAGAGCGCAACCTGTATCAGAAGGCAATGCTTCATACACCCCACCCCAATTGACTTTGGATTCGCTACACTTTTAGAAAGCGCTCTATCTATTTAATATTTGCTTAGGTTGGAGAGCGAGGGGCTTAGCATTTTATTAATAATATCGTTTTGATGCAAAATACGCGCAAAAAAATAGGAAATTTTGGCCAAATTCATCATCCATTGCCTGCGATCTCTATTATAGATTATTATGGAAAAAAATGGAAGAGCCCCGAAACCTTATTGCCTGATGCACCAGTTGGTCCTCACCATCTCTGCCAGGCGCGGATTCTTGAACTGCCTGTAGATATCCATGTCTGTGGTGTAGCCGATGAAGGGATCGATGGTACCTTGCTCCAGGTTCGCCACCCAGACCTGAAGCCCTGCGTCTTCGGCAATCTGACCCTTTTCCCGGAAGAACTGCACGAAGGGCTCCAGGCTCTCGCTGCTTGGCACCAGGATGACCCTATCCATTCCTTGCTCTTGTTTGCACTTATCCATATCAAGAGACTTTACGCTCGTGACCACGAAGGCCTGCAAACCGCGCTCTTCTGCAGAGAAAATGAGATCTTGCGGCCCCTCCTTGGAAAGGCTGTATCCTGCATCGGCCATGAAAGCCTTTAATACCTCCACGAGGCTCCGGCGTAAGATGCTCTTCAGCTCAGGAAGGGATTGAAGGAACTTGCGGTTGGCGTTATCGAAGTCCTGCTTATTGTATCTCTTGGTGTGCAGGAAGTGGAAGATATGCCCATTTATCTGCGTGTATGAATCAAGCTTGGGCAGATCAAAGAATATGGACTCTTCACTCATGATGCTGGCAAAGATACCTGGAGCGATGTGTCCTCCCACCCTCTTCCTGAGCTCCATAGATTCCAGATCGCTAAGGTTTGCGCTTAGAACGAGGTTGTAGGTCCGAAGGAGAAGCTCGCACCTGGCTATGATCTCCTTCTCTCTGAGCAGCTCCCTGAGAGCCCCCGCAATTTTATCGATTTCCGTCATCTTTGATCCCTGATGTTCGCCAGCCTTCGGCATCTTCCTCCGAAGTGTCTGGTGGAGGGTAATAGATAAATTTTTCCGCTAGTGCCCTCATACCGTGATGCTCCGGAGAGCTTATTATGAATATTATCTGTGCCTTCCCCATAAATCTCGATGCAGTTTACAACATTTTGGGAGAGCATATCGCCCCGCTGGCCGAAGGCATCGTTCCTGAGGCCAAAGAGAAGATCACCAGCCTGCAGGACCTAATTTCGGCCCTGTTTTTCTGCATGCAGGAGGGCTGTGGAGCGGAGCTGCTCATTGAGCAAGAAGAGGTCGCCCGGAGCATTGAGGGCACTTTCCCCTGGCAGTTTCGCCTGGGCGGCAACGCCGGGATCATGGCCAATGTCCTGGCAACCCTCGGAGGTCAGCCGATTCTTAATGCTCCTGCTCTCAGCCGCAGAATGGCGGGCATGATTCACCCCAAAGTCAGGATACCGGTCGCAGGCAGCCTTAGAGAGCCACTGCGGGCCACAGGAGATCATGAGATGGTTCACTTTGTCTTTCAGTTCATAGAGGGCGATGCCGTCGATGCTTCCGGAGAAAGAATAGTCGCCCGCAAGGACAACCGCCTGATAGCCACCTTCGATCCCCTGAACACCCAGCTCTATTCAAATCCCGATTTCGATGCCTTTTGCCGGGAAAGGATTCGAGATTTTGACGGCGCTCTGGTCTCGGGATTCCATCTGGCCTCATCCTCGGGTTACGAGGAAATCTTCCAGCGAAAGACGATGCAGATTAAGTCCTGGAAGGAGACCAACCCGGGAATTTACATTCATGCCGAGATGGGCAGCTTCCAGCGGCCTGAGATCATGCATCGTCTCCTTGAGCTGCTTCCTATGGACAGCCTCGGCCTGAATGAGGATGAGCTGGCGATGATCGAGAGATGGAAGCCGGGCTGGCGAGGAACCATGGAGGCTGCGCTGCGTCTCAGAGAGAACTTGGGCCTCTCCAGAGTGGCAGTCCACAGCAGGGACTTCATCTTAAGCATCATGAAGGCTCTCATCGAGCCAGAGGATGAGATAAAGTCCCTGACCCACGGGGCCGATGCCGCCGCATCCCTGGCGGCTACAGGATCAGTGATAGGGCAGCCTCCGGAAGAGGTGAATCCTTCGGGGATAAAGGCCCGGGAGGAGCTTTGCCGGGACGGGGCGACCCTTTCGGGAAGAGGCGCTTTCATGCATTGCGAAGATGTCGCCATGTGCCTGGTTCCTTCTTTGCTCGCCAGACGGCCCAGGTTTACGGTTGGTCTGGGCGATACCGCCACGGCCGCCGCCTTTTACGAAGAGATCCAGGCCATAAAGAAGCTTCAATCGAAAGGTATTCAGTGCCGCTCCACCCGGACGATGTGATCGTCTGCAGCCTCTATTATCTTCTCGATCAGCTCCTCGGCCCGGAAAGGAGCCCGGCTCTTGCCCTGAAATATCTCATCCTTGACACGTTTTCCCACCAGGTCATCATGTCCAGGCTCGACCCAGATCACAATGCTACCCTGGAGCATCATGGTCTTCTCCCCCAGCCCGTCCATATCTCCGTCCACTATGCCGATGACTGGCACTCCCAGGCGGGCCAGGATGTCCGCCGCAATGGCTGTTGTATCGTCTCCCACGGTTACGGCAACGGAGGCTCCCTGAGCCGCCTCAAAGGCATCTTCTGCGTCGTGGTCGATGAAAACCGCACCATCTCCACGGCGTTCGCGAAGCCTAGGCCGGGCCAGGGTTCTGCGGATCTTGCCGCTGCGAATAATGGCCTTATCCAGATCTATCTTTGGCAGCTTTTCCAGGCCGTGCGGCTTGGGCTCAACTCCCTTAATGCTCACTATCTTTCCGTCTATGGCCTTGATCTCGACTGAGCCTTCTAAAGCTTTGGCCACCACGGTTCCGTTCACGGAGATAAGCTCGCCAGGCATTACTCCCGCCAGAGCGCGCCAGGTCTCATTCCCCTGGCGAAAAGCTCCCGAGAAGGGCGGCGGCTTAAGAACTTCCAGTTCAAGATCTGCGGCGACCATCTCCGCCATTTCATCTGCTCTTCCGGCGAGACCGGCCACGAACTTTCCGCCGCAGTCGATCTGCAGGAGCGGCTTGGCGACTGCAGCCGCTGCTGCCACCATGGAGCCGAAGGCCAGGCCGGTCTCCCGGCTCTTGGCCTGGGTCAGAAGAAAAAGGATCTCCGATGACGGCTCCAAATCCCGGATGGACCGGCTGGGACGTCTCCAGGGGCTGATGGCTATGACAATCTCCAGGCCGGCGTCAAGGACTGCCACCCGCCCCATGGTTCCGCCCAAGACCGCGCTGACCGTCCCAAGTCTTTTCAAATAATTGATCAGCTTCAGAGCCGAGCCGGAGTCCACCACCTCCGGTCCGTGGACGACTACCCCTATCTTAGCCGCCTGTCTCCAGGTTTTCATCCTGCATCTTGGCCTTGTCCATCATCTCTTGCTGCTGCGTGAACCTCTCCTGGATCTGCTCCAGGGTCATGCCCTCCAGCTCCTTGCGTTCGGGGGCTTTCTCGATTGCCTCCAGGGTGTCCAGACGATAGTAAAGTCCGGTGCTGTCCAGGAGTGCCCACTTTATTCCATCCTCATCCTTTAGCACCTTAACCGTCCCGATGGTTCCCGTGCCTTTATACCTGACCAGGCTGTCCTCTCTGATCTCCGCTGCCAAAGTCATCACCTATAATTTTTCTATCGTTATACTGCCCCGGAATCCTTCCACCGCCGCCCCTCCCGAAACGCCCTGTACTTCTAGCCCGTGAAATTCTTCCCCAGCGCAGAGGACGTCCTGTTCGGGATGCGTACCAGGCTGGATCTTGCAGCTCAAGCGCGTGCATGAGCCGATGGAGACCACGATCTTGAGCCGGGGAGATGCCGGATGGCCTTTAGGCAGCACGATCAGCGGCGCGCCCAGCTCGCGAAGCTGAAAGATGGTGCATTTGAGGCCGCGGCGGATCGCCCTACCTGTGCCGAAAGATGAGGCTGCTATCAGGTCATCCGGCTCGGTGAAGAGCACTACTTCGTCCGCCTCGGTCTCTAAATAGAAAAATTTCCCAAGGGTTTTGGCAAATGCCAGGGTGCCGCTCAGGCCGCAGAGATAGGCGATTTCGTCCTCTTCAAGGGAAATATGCATGGCTTATGCTGGCTTTACGTTCCTGGATTTGCAGGAGGGACACATGGGTCTTCTGCCCATGGCCTTGAACTTGTTGTTGCAGTCCAGGCATTCATAATCCTTGGTAGCTAGCTCTTCGATCTGCTGGATGTCCGGTCCGCCACCAACCGTACACATGACGCCTTCACCTCCTTACTCTGTATAGCTTATCTCATTATTTAAACCAGGCGGCAGTTCAGGTCTCATGCCAATTCCGGGGAACCTGGAGATAAGGTAGCCGGAGGAAAATCAGGCCCATTCTTCATGAGAATTCCTGGGCAATGTGTCATATTCCGTCAGGTCGCATTCTATCGCGTTGTATTCTGCCCAGAGAATGAGGCCACGACATTAGACTATTCAACTTCGGGCAGCAGCGCATCCACTGCCGCCTCGATGGCTTCCACCGACCCGCATAGCGGCGTCCAGCCAAGCCTTTTGATCTTCTCAATCGATAGCAGCATGACCTTCACATCGCCCTTCCAGCCCCGGCCGTCGATGCCGCCGGTGTACCTGTACTTGACATCGGAAAGTCCCATTCGCGCCGCCACGATATCCGCTATGCGGGTCACATCCAGGGAATCGCAAGATCCGATATTGAAGACGTTGGTTTCATCATTGGAGTGCTCAACGCAGTGCAGCATGGCCTTTACGCAGTCCTTCACCTCCAGATAGGACTTGCGCTGCTCCCCCGATCCCAGGATCTCCAGCTCTTTTGGATTTGCGTGCAGCTTGCGGATGAAGTCCACCAGAACTCCGTGGGTGCCTCGCTCGCCCACGATATTGGCGAAGCGAAAGATCCAGGACTGCATCTTGAAGGTGTGACAGTAGGAAGAGATCAGGGCCTCGCAGGAGAGCTTGGAGGCTCCGTAGAGGGAGATGGGCATCAGGGGGCCAAAGTCTTCGGGCGTGGGCACGACCTTCGCCTCGCCATAAACGGTAGACGTGGAGGTGAAGGCGATGCGCCGAACGCCTGTCTTGCGCATGGCTTCCAGCACGTTGTAGGTGGCCATGATATTCTGTTCCAGGTGGACGCGGGTGTCTTCTGCACCGAGCCGGACGTCGGGATTGGCAGCCAGGTGAAAGACGAAGTCCTTTCCCTTCAGGGCTATCTCCAGAGCGTCGGCATCGAGCAGGTCGGCTTCAATTAGCTCAAAGTCCGGAGTCTCCAGGTAGGGCGTGAGGAACTCTCTTCTCCCGGAGCTGAAGTTGTCGAGCACTGTGACTTTGTTCTCTGGCAGCAGCCTGTCTGCGAGATGGCTGCCGATGAAGCCTGCGCCGCCGGTTACAAGGATCGATCTATCTTTCAACATATCTTTCTGCATCCCGTTCTGAACTTGAGAAAGCAGGATGATATAACTTCCTCTCTCTTCGATCCACAAGGGCAATCGATATGTTGGCAAGCTATTCTGCTGACATAAGCTTTTTATCGTCAGCAATTATGCTTAAATCGGGATTGAATATGACGGAAAAGATCTTAAGGACAACTCTGCTGCTCCTGGCACTGGCCGTTCTCTGTTGCACAGCCGCAGCATTAGACGGCAGCAGGCTCAAGCTTTCCACCACGACCAGCCTTCAAGACTCAGGGCTTCTTGATGTGATTAAGCAGAAGTTCGATGAGAAGAACAATGTATCTTTGGATGTAATCTCCGGTGGAACAGGAATCGCCATCCAGTACGGAGAGCGCGGCGATGTGGACGTGCTCATGGTCCACGATAAGGAGAGGGAGCTGAAGTTCATTGAGGACGGGCACGGTCTGGAGAGGAGATGCATAGCCTACAACTACTTCTATCTGGTCGGCCCAAAGGATGATCCCGCCGGCATCAGCGGCATGGATGCCTCCGCAGCATTGGCCACCATCATGGAGAAGGGCAAAGCCGATCCAGGCGAGATAGCGTTCGTATCCAGAGGCGACAACTCCGGCACCCACGGCCGCGAGAAGCTGCTCTGGAAGAAGGCGGGCTACAATTACTCTCAGGTCAACACCACCGGGCCCTGGTACATCGAGGCCGGGCAGGGCATGGGAGCCACCCTCAATATGGCCAATGAGAAGCAGGCCTACACTCTGAGCGACGAATCCACCTTCAGGGCCTACCAGGGCAACCTGACCCTTGTGCCTCTCATCGAGGGCGGAGCAGATCTCCTGAACGTTTATGTGGCCATGGCCGTGAACCCGAAAAAGCACCCCGGCGTGAACTGCGAGCTGGCCAATGAGTTCATCAACTTCCTAGTATCCGATGAAGGCCAGCAACTGATCGCGAGTAACGGCTTCTCTCCAGCCAAGGGCAACTGCGCCCTCATCGGCTGCTCAGATCTCGAGTGCGCTGTGCCGACAAGCGCCTCCTGCGCTGCAGCATGAAGAGTGAAGACAAGTTAGTGGTGAAGGCAGTTGGAAGAGATCTGGAATGGATTTCTCAGGGCCTTAGAGCTCATCGTCACCCTTAATCCAGAGGTGGTGGAGATCACCACCAGATCTCTGACCATTTCTTTATCCTCCGCCTTTCTGGCGGCCCTGGTCTGCATTCCCCTGGGCGGGCTCATCGAGTTTCACCGCTTCCGGGGCAAGAGGATGCTGATAAATGTTGTCCAAACCCTCTACAGCCTTCCCACGGTTACCGTGGGCCTTCTGGTCTTCCTGCTCATCTCCCGTTCCGGGCCGTTGGGCGGCTTTGGCCTCCTTTTCACTCCCCCGGGAATAATCCTGGGCCAGGCCCTCCTCGTCAGCCCCATCATGATCGGGCTCACCATTACGGCCCTGGCAGCTGTCAATCCTCAGATCAAGGATACGGCCAAGTCGCTGGGTGCAACCGAGCTGCAGATAATAATAACCGTGATAAAAGAGGCCAGGCAGGCGGTGGTGGCAGCGCTGCTCTTGGGCTTTGGGCGGGCGCTGTCCGAGGTGGGCGTGGCCATGATGATCGGCGGGAACATCCGGGGCTACACCCGCGTTCTCACCACATCCATCGCTCTGGAGACCTCCATGGGCAACCTCGAGCTCTCCATGGCCCTGGGAATGATCCTGATATCCATTTCGCTGGTGGTCAATCTGCTGATGAACAGGTTTCAGGGACGATGAGATGGCATTTCTGGAGATAAAAGGGCTGAACAAGAGCTACGGTCAGGCAAAGATCCTAGAAGAAATCGACCTGACGGTGGAGAAGGGCGAGATCATGGCCCTCATCGGCCCCACTGGATCGGGAAAGACCACATTGCTTCGATTGATCGACCTCCTGGAGCAACCGGACGAGGGAAGCGTAGTGTTCGACGGCGTCCTGGTCTCGGCCCTGCCGGAGAAGGAGAGGCAAAAGGCTCGCCGGAGGATGGCCATGGTCTTCCAGAAGCCGGTCATGTTCAAGGCCAGCGTGCGCGAGAATGTATCTTATGGCCTCAAAATAAGAGGCAAGAGCGAAGAGGAAAAGGTGAGAGATGCTCTAGAGGCCGTCGGGCTTTTAGGCTACGAGACCAGGGATGCCAATACCCTCTCCGGGGGAGAGATGCAGAGGATAGCGCTGGCCAGAGCGCTGATCCTGGAGCCGGAGCTTCTCCTCCTGGATGAGCCCACTGCCAACCTGGATCCGAAGAGCGCTGCCTCGATAGACCAGATCATCCGGGACTTCTCCGGGCAGAAGACCGCGGTGATCATGGCCACGCACAACATGCAACAGTGCAAGAGGCTGGCTAACCGGGTCACTGTGCTCAAGGGAGGAAGGGTGGCAGGACGGGGCAGGCCCGAGGATATCTTCAGCCAAAAGATGCCTTTATCTTCTTGTACCTCTTTTGATTGAATGGTAAATGAAGCCGGAAAGCGAAGGAGAAGAGACTGAAGCTCTGGAGTTTCAGGACTCGTTTCTCACGGAAAGACAGCTCACGGTGCTACAGCTGCGACTGCAGGGCCGCTCCCAGCAGGAGGTGGCCGACCTGCTGGGCACGACCCGCTCCAACATCAGCATCCTGGAAAAGCGCGCCCATCAAAACATCAGCCGAGCGGAGCGAACGCTGCAGCAGTGGATGATGATCCGCGCGCCGATATCATTGAAAGCTAAGTCGGGAACGGACGTCTTCGACCTGCCCAAGATGATCTTCGCAGCAGCAGACGAAAGATCAATCCGGCTGCCCGTCACCTCCCTGGACATAATTGTGCAGCTGAGGCGCAAAGCCCCCCGCCTCTTCAAGAAGAGGGCTGTGCAGCAGGATGCTGGGATCTTCGTCACAAAAGAGGGAGATGTTCTCGTGGAAAGCCAGGTCTGATTAGTTTGATCTACGTAAAACGATAATAGGGTCAAGGATGCAAGACTTAATCCAGGATACCCTGAGCTTCGCCGTACCCGTCCTCCTGACCATCTTCCTCGGCCTCTTCTTTGCGGGAATGCTCCTGGAGCTGGGCATATTGAATCGCATCTCCGTCTTATCACGGCCTCTGGTCGCGGTCGCTCATCTGCCGGATGTCTGTGCATCCTCTTTTGTGGTCTCCTTAGGCTCCACAGTGGCGGCCAACAGCATGATCGCCCGCTTCAGAGAAGACGAGCTGATGCAGCCGAAGGAGGTCTTCCTCTGCACCATGGTCAACAGCATCCCCGCCTACATCCGAGAGATCTTCACCTACCAAATTCCCATCGTTGTCCCGGCTCTGGGCCTTGTGGCTGGCAGCCTTTATGCATCAGTGTTCATGATGACCGCCCTGGTCAAGATCTCGGTAGTAATAATATTGGGCAGATTCATGTTCGGTGAGCGGCCCCGCCAGCAGGAGAGCTGCGCCTTGACCAAAAAGATCTCGATGGCCTCCCTCCCCCAGGCCGCCTCCAGAGCCATGCGAGGCCAGGCCAGGATCTTCGCCAGAATCGCCATAGTCTACCTCATCATGACCTTTCTCATCTTTGCGCTCAAAGATCGGGGATTCTTCGAGACGATGAGCCCTCTTCCCCTGGCGGGCATCTTTGGCATTCCTGGGGAGAGCATCGTGCCTCTCACCACCTACGTGGCCAGCCCCGTCCTGGGCATAACCATGCTCGGCCCTATGATCCAAAGCGGCAGCCTCACCGTCGTGCAGGCCATGATCGTGCTCATGCTGGGAAGCATGTTCATGCTCCCGGTCTTCGCTCTTCGCTCCATGGCGCCGAACTACACCGCCCTCTTTGGACCCAGGCTCGGTTTATCGGTCGTGGCCTTATCCACGAGCATAAGCATCCTGGTCCGGCTGGTCTTTCTCCTGGCCTTCCTCTGGATGGCTTGAACGAAAGGGAATATATTTATGGATCTTGCCGGGAAAAACCACCTAGAGATGATTGGATTTGGTTTCCTGGATTTTGGTTTCCCGGATTATGGTTCTGGGGATGCTTCTTTTGCTTTTGGCGCCCGGAAGCGCATCAGCCTACGGCAGAAGCGTTGAGGATCTTGTGGGCGCCTTCTCCCTGGAGAAGACCATCCGACTGGGAAGCAGCAGCGAGTGCTTTGCCTCCGCGGGCGCGAGCGATCCCTTGAGCCCGCCTTCCGCAACCCCCGCGACGGATGACCAGCCTCCCCGTCTGGCAGGCTTCGATTTTGAGCCCAGGACCATCCTGACCTCTGCACCGAGAGCCATCAACTTAACCCTAAACATCATCGACGACCAGAACGGCCCATGGGCTTGTGCGGCATATTTCCAAAGCCCCTCGGGAGACCAGGAGGCCGTGGCGATCTTTGATGCCAAGAATCTCACATTTGCCAGTTCCAAGGACGGAGTCTACGTTGCCCGGATGCTCCTGCCTCAGGGATCTGAGATTGGCAACTGGGAGCTGGAGAACTTGACTCTCGCGGATAGGGGAGGCAACCGCCGGGTTTTGCAGCGCATGGACTTGCTGCGCCAAGGAATGCCCGTGCAGCTGCAGGTGACGTGACTTGGCTATTCCCCCATGACCTGCACAATTATTCCGCGCCTTCTATGCCGGTTGTCCAGCTCCAGGAAAATGATCTGCTGCCA
>JAPKYD010000096.1 GCA_026394475.1 Methanothrix sp. | reverse complement strand
TCCCATCAGAGGTTGTAATGCCCTGGCCAGTGGTGCTCTGGTAGGAGCTCCTGCTTTTTGTTAGGCCTTCAGAGCTGCTCAGATCACCCAGGTTTTTGGCATTCGATCCCACATATGCTCCCTCGGTTGCGCTGGGATTGGTGGCTATGCCGAGAGCAGTCGGATTATTCTGCTTGACAGCAAGGACCATGCTTCCCGTCACTGTCCCGGACTCGCGATCTCCTGCTGCCGAAAGGGTGTCATACTCTCCGGCAAGGGCGGTTCCCGAGGAGGAGAGCTTCAGCCTGAAAGTCTCCGTCCCGTCCAGGAGGGAGATGAAGACGGTAGGCCTGTCCCCGGCTACAGATCCGGCCGCGGCCACACTCTGGCTGCTGCCGTCGGCAGTCATCTGGCCATACCCCATAATCAGGTCACTTTCCTGAAGTATCTGCAGATCGAGGTGCCTGATCTGCTGGCCCTTCAGATCGACGGACCAGCTTCCAGTGACGTTGGCCAGGGAGGACAATGCCCCCACATTGGCGCCAGAAGTTGAGCCCAAACCGACGGTCAAAGGAGGCACTATTCCCGTGCCTGTGGAGACGGTTCCCATGTATCCCTGCGAGCTGGCCAAAATGGCCAGAGAGATGAATAATAAAACTGCTATGAGCATTCGATTTGTTGCCATGTCTGCTAACCCTCTATCGAAAATAGCAGTTGATATTAATAATAGTAATCCTCTGCGGTGCAAGTTGTCCCAAAGAAGCCTTCTTGGGAGATATGAGGATAAAAAAAGGCATCCTGGGAATGTCCAGTTAGCCTTGAAAGCGAAATTTGGGTGGATTTCAGCATCCCTATTGGTTCTGCCCCGCAGCTCCCTGAGGCGCTACCAGGCTTCCGAAAGCTACCCCGGGCTGAGTTATTCCCGGCGCAGTGAAGATGTAGTCACCGTCCATGGAGCCGGGCTTTATGGTCAAGCTGAAGCGGTAGAGGTTCTGGGTGCCTATGGGGGTCACGTACAAGGACAGCCTGTCTCCCAGCACAGTTCCTCCCGCGGTGACCTGGGCGGTGGTTCCCCTGTCCATCAGCTCTCCGGAGCCGAAGACTGCATCCACGGTCTGGTAGAGGTCGAGACTGAGGTACCTGGTGGCGGTGTCAGTCAGGGTAAAAGACCAGCTTCCCGCAGCGGGTGCGATTCCCAGCCCCTGAATGGCCGCAACCGGCGTCCTTACCCCTTTTGCGGGCACATTGGGGCTCATACCCGTGTCTGCTCTGATGAGAAATAAGCTCTCGTTCCGGAAAGATAAATCGGAAATCACACTGCCTGACATCTCCTCTCCCGGAGACTGCGGCTCTACGATCTGATTCTTCGATCCTTCGGCGAATACCGTCGCATTAAGGCATCCGACCAAGGCCAAGGCTATTACCACACTTCTAAATCCCATTCTCCTAATACCTCCATTCACATAAACGCACTTCAGAGGTTTAAAGCTTATCCTTTCAAGAAGAAAAAAAAATCAATGTCGGAGCCTCCGACTTTGGTCTTGAATTACTCCTAAGTCGCGATCCTCAGACCTTCGGCGCTTCCCGTCCAGGTATCTCCGCTTGCGGAAAACGCCTGATAGTCCCCAGAGGCTGAATCTCCGTTCAGGTGGAGCGCCTGCTTGTAGAGGCTGATGGTCCCCCAGGAGATTATGTCCAGGTCCATCGTTTCGTCCTGAACTGATCCCGACGCCGCCACCTGGAGGGTGCTGTTGCCTTCCCTCATGTTTCCCACTCCATAGACGTACTTACCGTTCTGGAAGAGAGCGAGGCTCACATACTTCTTCGAGCTATCGTTCAGCTCAAAGGACCAGCTTCCACCAGCGGATGCCACTGCCGGTTCGGAAGGCGACAGCTCTGACTGGTTGGTGGCAGATGTTTCATCACCCGACGCGGTTTCATTGCTCATCGTCTCAGCTTTGTCTCGGGATGATTTAGCGCTGCTGCCAAATCCGGCGAGGCTGCTGGGCATCTCCCAATCGAGCGTAGTTTTGTTCTTTTGAAGCTCTCTGGATTTCTGGGGAGTTGGTGCCATCCCCTGGCTGTTTGAATATACACCCTCACCCTTGCTGGAATTGAGGAGCTTTTCCGCAAGAGATTCGCCTTGGCCTACTGTTACCGTGGCAGCGTCCTCGAATGCATGCACATTCGCTGACAAATATCCCAGCAGAATCAAAGATGTTAGGATTAGTCGTTTAAATTTCATTTATCCTGAACCTCCAATTTAATGTGGCGCTTAAACGCATGAAGCCCTTTCGAGCCGCCTTTGTAAGAGCCAATCCTTAAAGCGTTGATCCTCAATAATAAGCTTAATGGATTTTCCTGGATTATGCTTGGATGTTTCCCATAGCAATCCCTGTCCAGGGTACAAGGGTGGCGCTGAAGGCATGGTAGTCTCCCGAGAGGGATTTGCCGCTCATGGTCAGCTTCAGGCGAAAGAGAGACAGGTCGCTGGTGAGTACATCCAGGCTCAGCTTATTTCCCGCTATGGTTCCGGTGGCTGTGACATTTTGGGCGACGTCTTCAACAGAGCTTTGAACCTCAGAGGATCCGGCGGTGTGCCTCTCTGAACTTGGGGTCTCTCATCTGGCAGGAGCATCGGCCGGAGAACCACCCGTACCTCGACATCGTCTTCCAAATCTCCTTTAGGCTTTTCTGTTTTATATTGCCGAAGCTGAGGGGCATGTAGGCGCAGGGCAGGGCATCACCTGCGGCGTCCACGTGGATCCACCTTCGGCCGGCAAAGCAGCCGAACATCTCCGGGCTGAGAAGGTAGGGCAAAGCCGTAACTCGAGGCCCCTCCCTCCGATTCTTCTCTTTGTGGAAGCGCTCCAGCCGATCCACATCTCTTGCGGAGAGCACCTCGTCCTCATGGGAGGACCAGCGGCCCACAGCCACGATCTCGTAGAGGGAAAGCTCATGCGCTCCCAGCTCTGCGGCCAGGGCGAAGGCCTCCTCCAGATGGTCGATGTTGTGAGGGGAAGTGACCATGAAGAGGTCCACCAGCAGGCCAGCATCGAGGGCTGCTCTCGCTCCGGAGAGCGCATCCTGGAAGGCGCCCTTGCGGCCCCGCACGCGATCGTGCTCCTCCTGGAAGGGGCTGTCGATGCTGATGCGCACGGCGTAAAGCCCGGCCTGCTTGAGCTGCTTTGCGAGTTCGGGCGAAAGATGGTAGCCGCTGCTGAAGGCTGTGGCGACGGCCCGCTGGTCCACGAAGGAGACGAGGGCGGGCAGATCCCTGCGCAGCATGGTCTCGCCTCCGTCGAAGGTGATGAGGTAAGATCCCATCCCCAGCGCCTCGCCAATGGCCTTTTTGATGATCTCGCCCTCCAGGATCTCTCCCCGCCGGGAGGGCGCGCTGCAGTGAATGCAGTCGTTTGGACATGCTCTCATGATGGCTATGGAAAACTGATCCGGAACCGGGCGTCTGGTCATAGCTCCCACCTGGGCGGAGAGCATGCGGTCGAAGGCAGGGCTGGGAGCGGGCGGAATCCAGGTGGAGAAGATGAACCTGTCCGGGCCGGGATGAATGGGCTTTTCATCGGCAAAGACCTTATTGATCCTGCTGATGACCGGCCCTGCCAGAGAAGCCAGAGGGCCCCTGGGGGTGAACAGGATGCCTCTTCCTTCTGCTGATGCCTCGATCCTCAGCAGAGGCTTTTTTGCGATCTGCATCTCTGCAATCCTCGGCACGTCATCTCGTCAACGATGCTCTCCAGGCGGGCCTTCATCTCCTCTCTGCCCGAAGACTCAGAGAGAGCCTTCTTGGCCTTGGAGCTGTGATCATCGACGACTCCGATGCACATCTGCCGGGCAGCATCATCCGGGTGCTGGCTGCTGTAGATCCGGGGAAGGGTTACAGAAGTCTTCTGAGAAGATTTTCCCTGATCTATCCCTAAAAACTCCTCCAGGTCGTCCAGAACCTGATAGCCGAGCCCCAAGTTCATCCCGTAGCTCTCAAACCTGGCCACGTCCTCCTCTGAAGCGCTGGCTATGAGCCCGCCTATCTTGGCCGAGGCGGCGAAGAGCGAGGCGGTTTTCTTTAAGATGCATTGATAATACTCCTGGGGCGAGCAGGTGCTGGACAGATCCAGCATCTCCCCCTCGGACATGCTCATGCAGGCTTTGGCGAAAGCGCTGATGACCGGCTGGCTGTAGTGAGATATCAGCTCAATGGACCGGGAGATGAGATAGTCGCCCGCGAGCAGAGAGGCTTCGGACCCAAACCGCTCCAGGGTGCTGGGAGAGCCCCTTCGTTCCATCCCGCAATCCAGAATGTCGTCGTGCACCAGGGACGCGGCGTGAACCAGTTCGATGGCTAAAGCCGCGTTCATCGCCTCGAATGCCGTCCCGCCCAACGCCTTAGCGGAGAGGATCAGGATCAGAGGCCTGACCCTCTTTCCGGGTGCAGAGAGGATGTAAGCGATGACCTCGCCAAGGTCAGACTGGGGCAAGCTCCTGGCCAGCTCGGCAAGCTCCTTATTGATCAGGCGAAACTCATCCCAGCCGGAGAACATCGATCATGAGTACTGCCAGGTAGGCTATTTAGCTTTTGCTGATAAAATATTGATATCTAAAATATATTTTGAAGCGGTGTGACTGGATTGATTCTGGCATCAATTCGATTTGGCTCACATCAAATTTCCCATTTGCAGAAAGATTGGATCACTGGAGGACCTGCGATCACCCCGGCCAGCATGGCCTCAAAAGGCCGGTGGCCTCCCA
>JAPKYD010000007.1 GCA_026394475.1 Methanothrix sp. | reverse complement strand
CTTCTATATACAATCTGAGATAGTAGTTGCTGCGGCATTTCAGGTAGCAGCAAGATGTGCACGTCGTATCCACTGCTGTTCAGTAGCTTTTGAATATCCTGCAATGGGTATTCAGATTTACCTAAACTGGCGACCTTATCCCCGAATTTTACGTATGGTAGAAGTCTGGCGTATTTGGGCTGAAAGAATCTTGATTCACACTGCGAAACATCCTTTTCCTCAGCATGTTGAACTAGAAAAATAATCTCATCCAGCTCACTTTCCCATTCGGGGAAGTATGTCTTTATATTGAACGGATCAGTTTCAAAATAGTCTTGAATTAATTTATAATAATTGCCTTGATATCTGGAGTTAGTTATTTCGTTCCAATATTTATTGACATCATGAAGGGTAAGTGCTGTACAAAGTAGTCTCATGTCATGAGAATTTGGGAGTGGTTGCTCAGTCGATATCCTATCATATACGTACAAAATTGATCCGGCAAAAACTGCTGTAATTACATGGGCGGAAAAGCTCAGTGCTTTGTTAAATTTTGCATCTAATTGAGCGGATTCCTTAAACAGATGTGGCAGGACTATTGACACATACTCTTTGATACGACGTTTTATTTCTGTATAGTTATCTGCCTTCTCTTTTGAGATTTTTTCTATATCATCTAAATTGTATTCTTCCAAATCGTCTGAATCTAAAATATTAATCATCTCTCCACCTCCCCCACCGTCACCTTCACCGCCCCGCACCCGCGCGCGACCGCGCTCCCGACCCCGCTGTACTCGGCAAACCTGGCCAGCGCCACTATCCCGTTCCTCACGCCCGCGGGCGCGTCCCTGGTGAAGCTGTACTGGCAGTGCCCCACAAAGCCCTGCCTCATGATCGGCCTGGGATGGCCTTTGACTTTATCGAAGACTGTGCTCACCACCACGCTGTATGTCTCGTAAGCCAGCGGCCTCTCCACCAGGTAGCGCGCCATCTCGTCCCGCTCAATGCCCATCTTCAGCCCTTCTGGACAAACTGCATTCCACTTCGACAGAAGCGAGTGAAAGACCGCCTCCCGGTGCGGGAACATCTCGAAGACCTTGCTATTCCGGTACTGGATGCAGGTCGCAGATTTAAACTCGAAATCGACGCATGGCTCCTTGAGATCTCCAGCAGATCTGACCAGATCCTCGAAGCTGGCCGTGGAGCTGCTGGCCTCCTCCACCCGCAGCTCTCCCTTCTCCAGGTGAAGGTTCCGCTCTCTCAGAATCAACGGCTGGATGATGGACCGGAAGATCTCGACCTCTTTGGGGTCCGTGATCCCAATCTTCAGCTCGTACTTCTCCAGAGGGTCGACGGCTTTGTGCTTGGGCCGCTCGCAGCGCCTGAACTTGCCGCTCAGCGGGCTCAGGGCTATGGAGCTGATGGGCGAGTTGTGCGTGTGTTTGCTGACAGTCTCATCCGCCTCCCGCATGACGCCTAAGATAGCGGAGTAGAGCTGGTAGCCCTCGCTGGAAGGGATCTCAAATGCCGCCTCTGGCCGGGTGATCAGTATGATCTTTTGAGGCATCTTCTGGATCGTTACATTTCATTACATTTAAACCTGTCTATTATTGCAATAATTTCATTTTTTTGCAATTTTATGCTTTTAAATTCTTAAATTTGCAAAGGAAAAGAACTTATGCATTAAAACTGCAATACTGAATAATGAAGACTTACATATCCCTCTCGGGTTTCGATTCCTCTCAAATCGTATCTCTGATAGTGAAATATGGAATCGAGGGCGGCGATCGGATCATCCTCATCCGCCCCGAAGAGGAGAAGGACACGCGCGGGGAGCTGACAGTCCAGGCCATCCGGGACCTCTCCCGGCAGATCGATAGCTCCATAGATCTTCAGATCCACCGCGTCGATCACCGGGATTTTGAAGGAATGGTACTATCTCTGAAAGATTTGCTGGAGAAGGCGGAAGGTTTGGTTATCGCCAATCTCTCCGGAGGACCAAGAGAACTCTTTCTCGCCTTTACGATAACATGTCTCCTGCATTCTAAGAGAATTTATAAGACTACCAACTTCAGCGACATCGAACGGAGCCTAAATGAGATCACTCTGCCCAATATTACGGCTGTTCTTGACGAAAAGCTCAAGAGGTTGCTAAAGGATGTAGATGAGAACCAACCTACTACCATTACCGAGATGGCTCAAAGGCTAAGCCTCTCCGAGAGCACCGTATCCAGGCAGGTCGGCAGGCTTGTCGATCTCAAGGCTTTGGATATTTCCCAGAAGGGCAAGACAAAAGAGATTCGCATAACCTTGACCGGGAAGATGCTTCTTTAAACAAGAACGATAAAATATGGAGCTTGTGAAAGGAAGACAGGAAAACAATATTCTCAAATCCCTAGAGATATCGACTCGACTGATGGTGAAGCGGGAGTGATTGAGATCAAGAAAATAGAATCAAATGCCGATAAGATAACTGGCCTGCTAAAGAATATCGATCCGGATTCTGTTGACCTTCCGCATGCCGCTCGGGACATCTGGGCAAAAAAAGCTGCATCGGATTGATGCCCAAGATCGCTCAGGGACAATTTTTCGCGAGGTATCCAAGATGCTTAATGAAAGAGATTTTGCCGGCAAATGGAAAGTCGTCGAGGCCATGGATCTGGTAGATGATTATCTCAGCTTGACGCCAGATCCTCATCTCTTGATAGAGGTGAAAAGCAAAAATGAGGTGACGGGGAACTATCAGTACGGCGCGGGGGACGGCTTCATTGATGGCCAATTTGAGCGGGATAACGATGATCTCCGGCTGATTTTCTCCTTTGAAGGCTCAGACGAGATGGACCCGGTTAGCGGCTTTGGCACTGCAAGTTTTGAATCTCCGGACACCCTCCTTTTGAAGATGCATTACCACATGGGTGATACCTACAGCTTCAGATGCAAACGCAAGTAAGAGCCAGCTTACTACTATTACCCAATTGCAGAGCGGTTGAGCTTCTCCGAGAGCACCGTGTCCAGATAGGTCGGCAGGCATGTCGATCTCATGGCTTTGGATATTTCCCAGAATAATAGGACCGCGGTCGAATCTGTTCGGGCTGAGTACGAAATTTGCAGACAAGTCTATCATCTTTTTGGCTTATTCAAGCCGCTGAAAACCACTCTTCGCGGCTTATCTCCGCCTGCTTCAAGATCTTGTGAAGAAGACCAACGCCAATATCCTGCTTGTGCGGATTTGGTAGGTCAACGGTCAAGTCCCCTCTCTTCATGAAATATGGATGAGGGCCGCTGCTGAGATAGGGACCTTCGAAGCCGAGCTTTCGAAGTCGCCTGACCAGCTCATTCCACGAGACGCCTGTAAGCCTATACAACTGCTTCAACTCGCGAAGGTGTCTCTATTGTATGTCCATTGATTGGAGGTATAGCCAGTCCCAGCCTCAACCTCAAGGCTATCCAGCCTTCGATGACGCCTTTCAAGTTCTCGCGACACTCTTCCAGGGTCTTTCCAATAGCCCACACGCCTCGCAGCTCTGGAACCTCTCCATAGAAGGGCTCTTCGTCTTCGATGATCTCATAAGTAGCCTTGGACAGCGCAGCATGAATGTACTCGCAGAACATATCAAGGAGCTTATGAAGTCTTCAAAAGATATATACTCAGGGGTTCGGGATTGAGGGCGCCAGGATCGAGCACAGCTTGAGCTGGGGCCTGGGTGACTCCATCATCTGTGTCACCGCGAGGCTGATGGCTGCGGAGGTCCTGACGAGAAAGGGAGCGCAAAGATCCTCGTAGTAGTATCCACAGGTACTTATCCCAAAAGGACAAAAAAGATCCCGATGCATCGCAAGATGCCCCAGGGCGCCAAAAAGCCAGCGAAATCCAGGCCAAAGCCTACCCTGGATGAGATAAAGCCTTGGTGTCCCTGAACAATTAAACGGATAAATATGGCCTGCCGCAGCGATGCGGTTGGTTCCTATCAGTTGATAAGCATTTAATGATTCTTGGACACCAAGAATTATTTTCCATCAGGCCCTAAGCTTCAAGTTCGGCGTCCCATTCCACAATGTAACCTTTTGGACCTGACCAATCATGAGGAAGGTCATTCCACCCGGGGCTTTTCAGAGTCTTAGAGCCCAAGAAATCTAATCTATTTTCGCCTTCGAAGTTGTCGGGTGTGCCTGTAGCCCAATTTGTATAAGAAAATGGTTCTCCTGTAATCCAGGTCCAGCCTCCAGCTGGTTCTGGCGAACCTTCTGGCTGGTATCCACCTAACAATGGCCCAATTCCATTGTTGGAACTACTACTTACGAACCAGTATCGATCATCGCCAGCAACCAAGTTATAGACAAACTCGTTTTCCGCTTCACTCGTTATTGTCACCAGATGCCCGCCTTTGGCCTCAGCTGCGGCTTCCGCGTCATCCCATGAAATTCCCTCTGGCACCAGCACTGCTTCATAGTAGTGTCCGTTGCCGCCGGCACTTATGGGCCATTCAACTGCACCTGAGCCTGCGGTTTTCTCTTGAGCCAACACAATCGACATGCAAAACAAAATCAACGTCATCAAAACAAGAACAAATTTTCCTCTAATGGATCTCCCTCCATGTTCGTATATTTGACTTACCTAACGAAATAGTTTGTGGGTGGCGTACGTGAGTTACTGAAAAGCACTGCCTAGCGACGAAATTGATGTCTAGCACCAAAATGGGTCCCATCGCAAGCATGCCCACCTTTTTGTTTTTGGTCAATCTGCTAGACCATACCCCCTGGCTCGAAGACCCGTATCCTGCGACCAAAAACACGCCTGCCCCCATGTCATTTGCGGTTTCCGGTTTGGCTTTCTCGATAGGCTTTACGTTCTTTCCTTTATGGTGTTTCTCGTATACCTGTTTTACCAGCAGGATGGCATCCTTGCGTCCTTTCCCGTTCCGAATCCGCAGTGTCAGGGTCCTTAAGATTCAGGTCAGAATCGTCGAGGTTGCAGACTTCACTTGCCCTCAACATGCAGTAGAAGGACAGGCTGATCATCGCGTAGTGCTTTAGGTTGGTTATCCCGGACAAGATTTCAAGTATGTTATCGGCTGTCAGAAAGTACGGCAGCTTGTTGTCCAATTTCAGATACGGCAAGTCTACTCCCTCGCCGTTCATCTTGTGAAACGACTTGATGGCAGCCGAATACAGGTTTAAGGTTGCCCGGCTATAATTCGAGTTCGCTATTTCGGCCCGGAACTCAATCGCATCGTCTACAGTTGGCCGGTTGCCGCGCCGGGAAAGATAAGCCTTAACGAGCGCTAGGTACCGTTCGCTGGTGACCGGGCTGTAATCCCGGTACCGCAGATAATTCTCGAACTTTAATAAAACCGGGTTTATGTCGGACTTCAGTTGCCGATTCCAGTCCACGTTTAACTTTTTTCCGGGCATTTTGATCACATGATACACATACCGTAACTTTTAAGGTAAACACTATGGCACAATGATTTTTATATTAACCGAATACGGGGGTCGGAATATGGGTTATGTCTCGCTGAGTCAAGCTGAAGGCTGGCTTGAGGCCTTGAGAGAAGCCTACAAGAAGGGCTGCTTCTTCTGTTCGTATGCGGGCTTTCTTGTATCCGGAAGAAAGCATGGGAATAGGAAGCTGTGAATTTGGAATGACAAAGAATCTGCAGATCGTATAGGATTTGCCAAAATCCATTCCCGTTCTTGAGGAATGGAACTCTGTATCGAGGAGAGGAAAAGGCGAGAAATGAAATGATTGATGAGGTCAAGAGCCGATCAGCTAATAATAAGTTTATACCATTCGAAGCCTCTCCCTGAGAAGAGGTTTGAATCATGAACTCCCAGCAAATCCTTTCCCAGCCCTCCATGCCCGCTATCAGCCCCAGCTATCCTCGCGGACCCTACCGATTCATCGATAGAGAGTACTTTATCATCACCTATGAAAGCGACCAGGATGCCATCGCCGAAATAGTTCCCGAGCCTCTGCTTTTGGATGATGAGAATCTGGTGAATTTCGAGTGGATTCGCATGCCCGATTCCTCAGGGGTTGGCAGCTACATGGAGAGCGGATGCGTCATCCCCTGCCGCTTCAAGGGAGAGCCCTGCAACTATGTTGTGCAGATGTATCTGGATAATGAACCACCAATATCCGCAGGCAGAGAGATATGGGGTTTCCCCAAGAAATTCGGCCTTCCCAAACTTGAAGTGGTAGGGGATACGCTTACTGGAACCCTGGATTATGCCGGGCAAAGAGTGGCCACGGGGACCATGGGCTACAAGCATTACGATCTCTCCGGCAGCGAAAAGAGCATGCTGGCCGCCCTGACCAAAACCCAGGTGAACCTTAAGCTAATTCCAGGAGTGGACGGAAATCCGATCATTGCCCAGCTTGCGGCCTACAACCTGAGTGACGTTGTCTTTAAGGGTGCCTGGTCAGGACCCGCCAGGCTTCATCTCATTCCCCACGCAAATGCTCCCGTGGCTGATCTTCCTGTGAAAAAGGTGCTGGAGGGACGGCACATTATCGCGGATTTAACTCTACCCTACGGCCGAGTGCTGCATGATTACTTGGATTGAGAGTCAAGAATCAAAAATCGGGCTTGCCTGGGGTCTCGCGTGTTTCTTTGCCTCGACTTCGCGCATTTCAAGGCATAAAAACATATATTTTCCAGGCATCTCAAGTTTGATGGCTTTGGTGATTGGGCACCGCGGGGCCAAGGCCCTGGCTGCGGAGAATACCTTAGAGGGCTTCAGGGCTGCTGCCCGTTGCCGGGCAGACTGGGTCGAGGTGGACGTGCGGCTCTCCTGCGACGGCGGCCTCGTCCTGATGCATGATGAAACTGTGGACAGGACCACCAATGGCAAAGGCTTGGTGGAGGAGCTGAGCCTTGAGGAGATAAAAGCCCTGGATGTGGACGGCCAGCGGGTCCCCACCCTGGCGGAGGCCTTTGCTGCTGCCAGAGAGCTGAGATTAGGCCTGGTGGTGGAGATGAAGGAAGAGGGTCTCGAGGAGCTGGTGGCCGAGACACTGAAAGGCAGCAATTCCATGGTGACGTCTTTTTATCACTCCAGTCTGCGCGAGATCAAGAAGCTGTCGGACCTCCGGACGGGGATCATCATCTCCTCGCTGCCTGTGAAGCCCGTGCAGCTGGCCCTCTGGGCCGAGGCCGATGCCATATTTCCCAAAAGGGTAAATCCCAGGCTATTCCAAGAGGCTCGTCGCCAGGATCTGGAGGTCTTTCCCTGGACGGTGAATAGTAAAGAGGATGCAAGCTGGCTCCTTCGCCTGGGGGCAGACGGTCTGGTCACCGATAATCCCTGCCTGATCAGAGAGGTCGCCGACCAGCCAGTGCAGGCTACAGGCAAAAGCAATTGTGAATACTATCCCTGCCATCACTTCCCGACTCAGGAATGCACTCACTGCTTCTGCCCCCTCTATCCTTGCCAGGATCTGGATCTGGGCAGGTTCGTGAGAACCAAACGAGGTAAGAGGGTCTGGAGCTGCATCGACTGCAAGCTCGTACACGACCCAGAAGTGGCAAGATATCTCACCGAGCACCCAAAAGCGACAACGGGAGAGCTGAGAGACTTGGGGAGAAGGAAAAGAGGCCAAGATCTTTAAAATTGTTACTGAAATTTATCTGAACGACGGAAAGCTTTATGGATACCTGAGGGATAATACAGACTGCATGAGACAAATTATACTTGCACTAATCGCATTGGTGGCCCTGGGCACGCTCATGCAAGCAGCATGGGCAGAGCCTGCCGCTCCAGTTGGTCTTTCAAACAAGTTGGCGCCATCGCCAGAACCGGCACAGAACACCCTTTTCACAACGCCTTCCATAGCCGATTTCCTCGGCGAAGGCTGGGCATCCAGCGCTTATGTGCCAGAGGTATTCTACGCTTCCGCGTCACCCAAGAGCCTCAATGGAACCATTGCCAGGACGAGCTACGCATTTTACGATTTCCTGAACAACAGCAGCTACAAGTCTCCCGCTCCATCCTCCCCATTGTTCTATGCATCCGCACAAAACAAGCAGGGATACATCCCATATACTGGCGAATCCATCTACGATTTCCTCGACGACAGCTGGACTCCTTCCGCACCAGTGGGAATTGATGTTCAAGCTCCCTACAAGATGCATCAGATGAACTGATATCAGTTTTTTTTATTATCTGGCGACGGGCGCGCTTTTGCGCGTCTGTCCGACAGATATTCTCTATTAGGCTTCGTCATCTTGACGAGTCCCCCCTATACCTCTTGAGATGAAGGCTCACCACGTCATAGGGTATGGCGTGCTTCTCCATCTTCAGATGCGCGCGGAGCAGCCCGGCCTCTTTTCGGTAGGATGTGGCAACTTCTTCTGCGTACCCTACTCCCTCGGCGGTGAGCATGTACTCGTATCGCTGCAGCCACTGACCATTCCGCTCGTAGTGACGCTGATCCTGATAGATCATGCCCATGGCCACCAGGATCTGGATGTCCTCGAAGAGCTTTTCGCTGTAGGGAAATCCGTAGTCGGAGTGGAAGGAGTAATCGTAAAGGCTGGATAGACTGGCCTGGCCCAGATCTTTGAGCCTTTGCACCGTCCTGTAAAGCCAGGTTATGTTCCTGATCCTGGGGACAAGGATCCTCTGGCCGAAGGCCTCGGAGAGCATATTATGCAGGCTGTAGAAGAGCAGCAGCAGGCCGTCGATGGGAAGATAGCTCTCCGCCCGAATGAAGCTGAGGAGCTTTGCCGCCTGCAATCTCACCTCCTCCAGGGAGACCTCTGCCCCGGAGTCGGAGAAGAAGGAGAGAGCGATCTGGCGGGTCAAGGATTTCACCAGGCCTGCGGCCAGCGCGGATTCGTCATAGAGAAATCCGTTTGCCTCTGTTCTCATGGATCGCGGCACTCCGCTTCCAGCGGTGATGTCAACCAATGCTCCATATCTCTTGCCAAGGCCGTCTTCGAAGAGCTTCCTCATCCTCCCGTGACGAGAGATGGTGGACAGCGCCATCCCGATGTCCGGCGGCAGAGACCTGTGATCGAACCTGGCCGCCAGAGGAAATTCTCGGCCATATTTTATTCGCTCCAAGATCTCTCGCGATTGGTCGTCTCCCTTCTCCCAGATGAACCTGAGAAGATCCGGGTCTGTGTACTCCCGGAAGAATAGAACTACCCTGGACCTGGCTTCCTCTGCCTCCATCCTCGCCAGGGCATTTTCCAGGGCGGCCAGGAGCATGGTTCGGATGGACTGAACGGATGGGTGGTAGATGAGGGCGTTGTAGTGATGCGCCCGGGCGATGAGCATCGATTCCGCTGCGGTCTGGGACATCTCAGCCCGAAAATCACCGATTCCCGCCAGAACTATCCGGCCGTTGCTGATGGTGAGTGCCTGCAGGATCTGGTTGGTGTCCACCAGGCCCAGGTTAACGCCGGAGTGATGCGAATCCCGCAGCAGAAAGTCTATCCTGTCGGCATCTAGGTCCCCGGAGATGATCTGGCCGAGAGGCGGCCTTCCCCCAGAAGCGATATCTGCCACCTCCCGGAAGATCTCATCAGCGTTGCCGAAGACCTGGTCGCACGCCCGGATGGCCTCCTCGCCAAATGGGTGAGAGTTTATGATCTCGCGGGTGAACTCTTCGTGCCTGGAAGCGCGCCGGCCTGCAATCAGGGGCTGGATATCCGGGTTGCGGCTGAGCACGCCCTCCACGGCGTGAGAGAGCGCCGAGTGTCCCAGGTCGTGCAGGAGACCGGCTAGCCTGACCTTGCGCACCTCTTCCTGGGAAAGGCCCAAACGGCTGGCCATCAGACCGGCCACGTACATGGTTCCCAGGCTATGCTCGAACCTGGTGTGATTGGCTCCGGGATAGACAGCATCCACCAGGCCCAGCTGCTTTATGCCCTTGAGGCGCTGCACCGGCCGGGACTGGATGAGCAGCCACTCCAGCTCATCTGCCTGGATGGCCCCGTGAACGGGGTCGTGAAGGGTCACAGGCTCGTTCTTCACGGTAAGATCCCAATCGATGGTCAGAGCCTATTTGGCCCCCAGTTTCATTATGGCCGCGGCCAGATCTCCTTTGGCCTCCAGCAAGGCGGCCTTGGCATCCTCCGCCTTCACGCCGGTCTGAGCCACCACCAGCTCCACGTCCGAGTCCGGGATATCCAGCACGGGCTCCTCTAAAGAGACAGATCGCTCTGTGACATCGCCCGATATCTGGTAGCTGCGCACGCCGTGCGAGTCCATGACCGCGACCGAGGGATTTGCGATGACGATCTCCTTGTCCGGCATGCGAATGACGACTTCCAAGACATTCTCAAGCTCGTCGATGTCGATGCCCATGCTCTTCAGCATGCCCTTCATCTTTCTGGGGCTCATTTGCCCCCTTCCGCCTAAACCTCCTAATCCGGGAAACATATGATCACCAGATCCCTGAAGGAGATTGATCATAAGTAAAGATATCTGTCCATAGCTACTCGATCCCCACCAATCCTCTGATCAACCGCTGGCTCTCCTCCGGTCTGCCCCTGGTGTTGACCTCATGCACACTTGATCGGAGGAGCAGCTCTCGGAAGAAGCGGCTGCGAAGCCTGCGCTTGAAGTTGCTCTGCACCAGCAAGTGAGGATTGAAGTAGTCGTTCTCCTCCAGGATCTGCAGCGCCTCCTCCGGCTTCAGCTCTCGCACCTCCTCCTTCTGCTCGGGATCTCGCTTCAGGATGATCACATTCTCCAGGGTGGTGAGCGGCAGGATGCGTCCCTTTCCAATCACCCAGCGCAGGTCCACCACAGATCGGCCCTTTTCGTCAAAGATGGCCTTCTGCACCAGCCCGGCATACTCCTTCCAGATGTCGGAAAGATCCGCGCGGATGTAGAAGTTCTTCTCGGAGCCAAAAGCCAGGATGTCCTCCCCGTAAACTCGTGCAAAGAACCAGTCGTCTGAGACTACGCGCATCCTCGGGCTGCGCAAGAGCCCGTAGGTGTGCGTGGTCTTGCCCGCGCCCGAGCCGCCCAAAAGGCACAGGCCCCTTCCCCTGGCATCCAGACACGCTCCGTGTACGGAGTATATGGCATGCTCATCCTCCAGGATGTCCCCGGCCACGCTCAGCGCCAGCGACTTTATCCAGCCGTAGTAGTCCACATTGAACAGGAAGCAGGTCTTGGACTGGGGATCGTAGCAGACCCTATTCTGCACCTCGTAGGCGTCCTGGAGGACGTAGAGCCGCCCATGGGAGCGAAGGCCCTGCGAGGCGGAATAGAAGCTCTCCTCCCAGCGGTCCTTGACCGACGAGATTCCCGTTAAGAGCTTGATGCAGCATCCATAGATCTCTGACTTGATCTCGTATAGTATCTGGCCAGCAAAGCGCTCCGCCAGCTCCTCTTTTCGCTCGATGGATATGAGCTCGACACTGTAGGTCATCTAAGATCCCCCTAGTTCTTCTCGCCATCCCCCTGATCTCTTCTTGCCGTCCTCTTCGCTATGCAGATAGAAACGAGCCTTCGGCCGAAGCCGGTCGTCCAGCTCGTAAACCAGGGGAATGCCCGTCGGTATCTCCACCAACTCGATCTCCTCATCTGAGATGCCCTCCAGGTGCTTGACCAGGGCCCGCAGGGTGTTGCCGTGCGAGGCAACGAAGACGCTCTTGCCCTGCTGCAGCTCTGGCGCTATCTGTCCCTGCCAGCAGGGCAGCATGCGGTTTGAAGTATCCTGCAGCGACTCCGTCCTTGGAATCTGATCCTCGGTCAGGCCGCGGTACCTGGGATCGTGCCGAGGAGAGCGTTCGTCGCCCTTTGGCAGAGGCGGGGGCAGGTCACAGAAGCCCCGCCGCCAGCGCTGCACCTGCTCTTTTCCGTATTTCTCCTCCATCTCCTTCTTGCTCCGTCCCTGCAGATCTCCGTAAAAGCGCTCGTTCAGACGCCAGCAGGGAGCGGCTGGAATCCACATCAGGTCCATCTCATCCAGCACTATCCAGAGGGTGCGGATGGCGCGCTTCAAGACCGAGGTGCAGGCAATGTCGAAGGCCAAGTCGCACTCTCGCAGGAGCCGGCCGGCAGCTCTCGCCTCTTCTCTGCCCTTTTCGGAGAGATCAATATCCGTCCATCCCGTGAACCTGCCTTCTTGGTTCCAGAGGCTCTGGCCGTGCCTGAGCAAAACCAGCCTGGACATAAGACCTCCTCTCTGTCAGTCTCCCTGATAGATCTCCCAGGCCTCTTCTGTGCTCGCGTTCTCCACAGTCACGGCATAGATGGAGTTGCACAGCCTCACCGCCTCCGCCAGAGGCCTCTGGTGGATATTTCGGCCCGTGGCGTTTCCGGCCGCGCCGCTGATATGAATCTGATCGTGCAGACGCTGCAGGAAGAATCTGGCATCGGTACTCTCGCCTCCGGCGCAGACCACCTTAGTCCTGCCTGCTGCCCATACTGCCTCCTTGAAGATCTCTGCCGAATTACATCCTGCTTTCTGGGGGTAGTTCACCTTGACGAAGTCGCTTCCTAAAGATGC
>JAPKYD010000026.1 GCA_026394475.1 Methanothrix sp. | reverse complement strand
AAATATGCCCTGCATCACCCTCTGGTCCATGTCCACGATGTTCACCTTCTGCAGAGCAGGCTCTTGCAGGATATCGCGAATCAGGCCCGGCCTGTCCCTGCCTATGAATGAGATGACCCAGAGATCTTCGGTCGGCAAAGTCCAGGCCCCCTTTTCCGTAGTTGCATTGACCTCTCCCCTGGCCATCCAAGCCTAAATACTTTTTCGGCCTTGCAAACAAGAGTCTTGAAAAGCAAAGAAGGCATTAAGAGGTCTTTATGCGCCAATCTCAGATGCTCATCAACGGAGAGCAGGTCGCCTCCTTATCCGGCAAAGTCGAGGTCATCAAGAATCCGGCCAATCAGGAGCCCGTAGCCGAGGTCTCTGTGGGGGGCCGCGAGGATGCCCGCCTGGCCCTGCAGGCGGCAGAGCAGGCCTTTCCCGTATGGTCGGAAACCCCCAGCCAGAAGCGCGCCAAGATCCTGCATGCCGCGGCCGATCTTGTCCGTACGCGAGCGGAAGAGATCGCCCGCCTGCTCACTCTGGAGCAGGGCAAGCCCCTGAAAAACGCCAGGATGGAGGTTCTGTCTGCGGCGGACGCCCTCGACTACTACGCCGAGGAGGGCAAGAGAAACTTCGGAGAATGGATAACCTCATCGCAAAGCCGCAGCATTGTGCTGAGGCAGCCCGTAGGCGTCGCGGCGCTGATTACGCCCTGGAACTTCCCTGTGGACCTTCTGGCCTGGAAGGTGGGGCCAGCCCTGGCGGCGGGCTGCACCTTTGTGGCCAAGCCGCCGAGCGCAGCCCCCCTCGCGGCCACGGAGTTCGTGCGTGCTGTGAACGACGCCGGGCTGCCGCCGGGAGCGGCCAACGTGGTGCACGGGCCAGGAGGCGAGGTGGGTGCGGAGCTGGTGGAAAATCCGATATCCCGAAAGATCGCCTTCACCGGAGAGACCAAAACCGGGCGCTGGATCATGGCTCACGCTGCCGGGCAGATCAAGCGCATATCCCTGGAGCTGGGCGGACAATCGCCCTTCATCGTCTGCCCGGATGCCGACCTGGAGAAGGCCGCTGCCGCCTGCGCCCAGCGCGCCTTTTCCAACATGGGCCAGATCTGCATGAGTGTCAACCGGGTGTACGTCGCAGATGAAGTCGCCGAGGAGTTCACGGAGAAGCTGGTGCAGCGCACAGAGCAGCTGCGGATAGGCAACGGCATGGAGCCTGACGTGGACCTGGGGCCGATGTTCAGCGAAGCTATGCGGGAGAAGACCAGGGAACATGTGGCCGATGCCCTTGCCAGAGGAGCCGAGCTTCTCTATGGCGGCCGCGAGCCGGAGGGCGCGGCTTTTGCCAGAGGCTTCTTCTTTTTGCCCACCATCCTCTCCGGTGCCGATCACAGCATGAAGGTCATGCGAGAGGAGACCTTCGGGCCGGTGGCACCCATCATGCAGTTCAAGAAACTGGAGGAGGCTGTCTTTCTGGCCAACGACACGGAATACGGCCTCGCAGCCTACGTCTTCACCAGCGATCTGAAGACCGCCCTTTATGCATCGGAGCGCCTGGAGGCGGGAAGCATCGGGGTCAATGTGAACAGCGTGGTGGACATGCAGGCGCCCTTTGGGGGATGGAAGCAGAGCGGCCTGGGAAGAGAGCTGGGGCACCACGGCCTGGAGGCATATCTGGAGACAAAGCACATCCGCCTGGGGAATTGAATCACTTTTCCGGGCAGGCCCCCTCTATCCATGCCCCGCAGAGGGGTTCCCCGACGTTCTCTGCAGGATCATCGCAACGAGTGACATAGCCGCACCAGCGGTGTATCTTCTTGCCAGAGCCTGGAACGATCTGCTCCTGGCACCAGAGCTTGAGCCCGCACCCCTCCGCCAGGCTAAGCTGCTTTAGCATCTCTTCCTGGGAAACGCCCTTGGAAAGCAGCTCCCTTAGCTTCTTCTCCGTCTCTTCCTCTGTCATGATCAATATATAGTCTTCGCATTTATTTAAGATATTTGTCCCGAGCTATTCTTTCCACGTCCTTTGTCGGATTTATTGGCTTGTGGCTAGGATTGCACTTCAATCTTCTTCATCCTCAGAAGGGCCAGGGAGGCCAGGATAGCCGCCGCTGCCCCGAAGATAAAGGCCGCGCTGGGGCCAAGCCGGGCCCACAGCTCACCGGCTACAAGACCTGATAAGATGGCCGACACGCCCACTGCGCCATAATAAAGCCCGAGCGATGTGCTCCTCCGCTCCGTGCCGCTGAGGTCCGAGACAAAGGCGCTCTGTGAAGCGTCGATTATGGCATAGACCAGGCCGTAAAGGGCGAAGAGAATTATCATGCCTGCTAGAGAGGAGACAGCGGCAAACCCAAGAGCCGTTACAGCGAAGAGGGCGTAGCCTAGGGTCAGAACATTTTTCCTGCCGATCTTATCCGACCATATCCCGATAGGCATGGCCAGGCCGGCGTAGACCAGGTTGAAGAGAACGTACAAAAGCAGCGGAGCGGCCACCGCTTCCCCGCCGCCAAAGAGCGCCTGGGCTCGCAGAATGAAGAACATGTAGCTGAAGTTTCCCAGAGCGAAGAGGGAGGCAATGGCTATGAACCTTTGCAGGTCCGGCGAAAGATCGGAGAGCTTCAGGGTGAGCTGGTCGCGGGGCGGCCGGAAGCTCTCCCTGACTGCAATAAAGGGAATGAGGGCCCCCACGGCCAGGACGCCTGCAACAAGAAAGATAGAGTTGAAGTTCAGGCCGCCCTTCCAGAGGGCATATGCCATAATCGAGCCGATGACCGCGCCGGATGAATCCATGGCCCTGTGCAGTCCGAAGCCCTTTCCACGGTTGTTCTTGTCCGTCGACTCGGAGATCAGGGCGTCCCTGGGCGCGGAACGTATCCCCTTGCCGGTTCGGTCAATGGTCTTGAGCACGAAGACCTGCTGCCAGGCACCAGATAAAGGCAAGAGCAGCTTTCCAATGGCAGAGAGGCCGTAGCCTGCCACCACCAGTGGCTTTCGTCTTCCCAAACGATCAGACCAGTATCCGGCAAAGACCTGGATGATGCTCGGCAGGCCGTCACTGATGCCGCCGATGAGGCCCACGGCCAGAGAACCTCCTCCCAGAGAGGTGATGAAAAGAGGCAGAATAGGCTGGATGATCTCGCTGCTGATATCGTTCAGAAGGCTGACGAAACCCAGCAGTATTATATTTTTGCTGGTCTTGGGATCGGGCACGAAAGATCAAAGGCCCTTGCGCTTTGATTGGATATTTAGGTTTTCTTTGCCGGGATCTTTTCTTTATTGGGATCGATACAGTGTTTTTATATTTGGCCTTCTCGATGCCGGGGGACAGCACAGTTTCCGCCTAACCGGCTATTGCCTTTGCCAATCCCGCCGCCTCCTCCGGCGTCAGCTCCTCCGGTCTCTTCTCCAAGAGCTCTTGATCCAGCTCCGCCAGAGTCTCCCGGCTGACACCCAAGGCTGCCAGCGCCTTCTTCACCTTTTTGCGACGATGGCAAAAGAGTCCCTCGGCCAGCCGCATGAATTTTTCGGCATCCTCCGCAGGCCTTTCCGCCTTTGGCCGGAGCCTGACTATCGCCGAGTTCACTTCAGGCACGGGCCGGAAGGCCCCCTTGGGCACAGTCTCCAGGATCTGTGCCTCGCAGAGAAAGCCCACCACCATGGCCAGTCTGCCATATAGCCTGCTGCCCGGGGGCACGACCATGCGCAGGGCAAACTCCTTCTGGTACATCAAAACCGCCAGCTCGAAGGGCCTGGAGAGCAGACGGTAAGTTATCTTCGAGGAGATCTGGTAGGGCAGGTTGGAGACGACTTTGTTGCAATCGGGAAGCTTGATGGTCAGGGCGTCGGCATTTATCACCTGAACATTCGGGAAACGAGCGCGAAGCTCCGCCGCCAGATTGGGATCGACCTCTACCGCACAGACGCGAGCAGCGTGAGCCGCTAGGACGCCGGTGAGATTGCCACTGCCAGGTCCAATCTCCAGCACTCTGTCATCCTGCTTCAGCTCGGCATAGCTCGCGATGCGCTCTAATACGGCGCGATCCACAAGAAAATGCTGGCCCTTCTTTTTCATCTTACGCGGGGCAAGGAGGTGAAGACCCGGTACTTTATCCTATCGTCCATCAGCTCGTCCTCCACGCGCTTGGCGATGAGCTTCTCGGGGTTGTGCAGCCCTTTCACCCTCTCCATCAGGTCCGCGAAATCCTTGAAAGGCCCCTTCTTGCGCTCATTCAGCACCGCCCACATCAGCTTCTTGCCTATGCCCGGTAAGAGCTCCAGGGCGTGCATACGGGTCGTGATGGGTCCGGCCTCATTGAAGAAACGGATGAACCTGGCCTCTTTTTCCAGGACGATCCTCTGCATCTCAAAAGGCAGCTCCAGCTTGGCGCTGTTGGAGAGCTCATTGTAGTCGATCCTGCGGTTGACGTGATCGATCACATCCCGCTCACCGCTGCCGATATAGACCCTGGTGCCTGCCGCCGGCACCACGCCCTCTTTGGGAGTCATCTCCATGAGCACAAAGTTGGACTCGCCTACGGCCTGGACTAGAGGCTGCTTCTGGTAGCTTCTGGAGTCATGAGCCCGCCCATAGGGGAGATAATCGAGAACCCTAGCTACCTCTTCTCTCTTCGGCGGTCTCCCCTCGGGCATTGCCTCTACCCCCTGAATACTATATCTAAAATACCGTTCAGCTCTTCTTCACCCAATGTGAATCTTTCCTTGGCATAAATCGCCCTGAGCTCATCCTTGGCGGCAGGCCTGATGTCGGCTATCTTTACGGCGATATCCGGCGTCATCTTCTCCAGCTTCATGAGCTGCTCCACTATGCTCCGGCTCTCTTCGGCAGTGCCTTTGGCGAAGAGTTCAGCATGCCGAATAGCCCGCCGCAGCTCGTAACCCAGTTCCTCTTCCTCGGCCCGCTTCAGCCGGATCTGGTCGAGGATCTCCTTGACCTCAGCCAGGGTCAGGAGATCCTCCTGCAATACTCTCTTGACAATCATCTATTTTTGCGCTGTGAGATGTTCAGGTAATGCGATCAGGGTCTTGGTGGCGTCGCCATCTGTGACCTTCAGGACGAAGGCTCTGCCTCTCTTGCCCACCACCTCGCCCGTCTTTCCATGGAATCTGGGGTGAGGCATGCCCTTGTGTATGCTGGGATCGATCTGCACGTGCACTTTGGCTCCGGGCGCAAACTCCTGAATCGCCCTGATTACGGGAGAAATTCCCCTACCCCTGACCGTCTTGCTCAGCTTGTTTCTCGTTTTCTTCCTCATTCCGTGATGATGTGCCATCTGATTCTCCACCTACATCTATTACATCCAACTCTTCAACGACCGCGTCGACTCTCAAGGAATCCACGAGGCTTGGCCTTGTCCTGCCGCCATCTCCGGAGATCAGCTCCTTAATGTACAGGCCGCTGTCGCCTCTTATAGATATCCGGGCCAAATTGCCCGAGACCTCAATTAGATCCGCGCTATAAACTTTTCTCACCCTGAGCTTATCTGCTCTTCGGTGGGAGACGCGAGTTGGCGTCCGCTGATCGATTGACCCTACCAATTCTTTCAAGGCCGATTTAAGCTTTTCTTCTGGGACCTCTGCTCCGAACTTCACCAGGGCGGAATAAGTCTTCAGGAAGACTGCCTCTTTGAGCCGTTCCACTTGCTCCGCTGCAGCGGGCGCCAGGTCCAGGACCTCCACCTTTCCGCTGGCTTGCCAGTTTATCTCCTCCTGGAGCTTCGCCAGATCGAGGCTTCTGAGCCTGGGATGCACGGCCTCGACGATGAAGGGCCTGCCCGTTCCGAGCATGCGGGCATCGATGTCCTCCCGGCCCGCGCCATGAAAGACCGTGTCCTCCGCCTGGGCAGCCACGATCACGGCGGGCCGGATCAGCTCGTCCACAGACTCCTGGTACATTCGACCTGTTCCGGCGCAGCGAGGGCAGCCCCGGCCATGGCATTCCCGGCAGGGCCACCTGGTCTGGGGAATGCCGCGCACCAGCTTTCGGTACCTTCCGCGGATGAAGAGAGAGGCGACCTGCAAGTGGATCTCGCTCTTCTCCAAATTGAGATGAACGATTACATCAGGGCTCTTCAAATCGACCTGCTTGCCAGTTTTGGCCGAAAGCCTTTTTCCCACCTCGCGGTTCAACTCGGACTTGAAGGGCTCGGCGTGATTGGAGCCGCCGTCCGCGAGCAGAAGCTCCTCGTTCTCCGCCAGGAGGCCGCTCATCCTCGTTCCCACAAGAAGGGTAGCGAACTCGCGGCCCTGCAGCGCAGCTGCTGCCTTCTCTGCCCAGGCATCCAGGGTTTCCGGTGCCAGCTCCCCCAGGCAGACGGAGCAGCGAGCGTCATCCTCGTCTTTGCGGCCCAGCTTGAGCCGTGCGCTGCGAAAAGAGGGGGCCAGCTCTTCCAGAAGGGCCCTGTCATCGACCGCCGATGCCTGCATGGCCAGCACGGTCTTGATGGACCGGCCGCGCTCGGCATTGGTCAGGCCGGTGGAGAGCATGGCGAACTGGCGACCAAGGCAGCTGTCGCAGATGGGGCCAAGGGCGATGATCCGGCGCGCTGTCTGCAGGATGTCCTCTTTGGGATTCTTTTGATTTTCTTCACTCATAATGACTCTACGTTTTCCATGCGATCGAGCTCATGGTTTATTAGAGCTCGCATTCCGGCTCAATGAAGGCACTGCTGGGGGCGCGCTGCGCCCGGACGACCTCTGGCGGGCAGCGCCCTCCCCTCAGCCACGCCTTGGGTCGGCGCGGATCTTGTAGCCGTCCAGGGAGCAGAAGATAGTATTAAAGCGGCAATCTTTTGCCAATTGTGGCCGCGGGCTCAAGCTCGTCTAGCGTTGCCGCCAGCTCGGAAAGGCCAGAAGGGCATGGTCAGGCCTTTGCCATGGCCCTGCGGCATTTCAAGGAAGTTCTGCAGGGCCTCCAGGATCTTCAAAATAGCCAAAAGCCGCTCTTCCAGATCCCGGTGCACTATCCTGACCGAGGACAGCTCACCAAGCACCCCGGCCAGGCCCGAGGCGATGGCATCCAGGCCGTAGAGGGACACGGCCAAAGCATAGTCCAATTCTTCTTCCTCTTCCTGCTCCCACCCGAAGCCTCTGGTGCAGGTCTCGCGAAATCGCAGCGCTCT
>JAPKYD010000110.1 GCA_026394475.1 Methanothrix sp. | reverse complement strand
ACGCCAAAACATGCATCATGGCTGAATATTATTGAAAGCCTTTTCAGCAAAATGGCCAGAAGCATGCTGCGTGGAATCCGCGTAGCTTCGAAAGATGAACTCAAAAGTAGGATAGATGAGTATTTCGATTATTTAAATAAAGCACCAACAATTTTCACATGGAAATATAAAATGGATGAGATGCCAGGAGGCAGCTCTACCTAGGTTATTGTTGCGATAATTTGGATTCTAAATACTAGTAACTCCTGTGTCCTCCTTGATTCCATAGCTATAATGGATACAGGGCCTAAATATCATTTTACAGAAAATAAGTTACACTACCTATATTGGTTATCCAGTGTTCCGTCCGAGAACTTATTTATCCGCTGGAGACATATCATCTGAAAGTCGGTGGTTTAATGGATTTTGAGCACGTCTCAGGAAAGGATATGGGCAAGATCACCCTCTATGCATTAAGCACCTGCATCTGGTGCAAGAAGACCAGGGAACTTCTATCAAGCCTGGGCGTCACCTTCGACTACATCTATGTGGATTTGCTGAAGGGAGAGGAGAGATCCAGGGCAGTCGAAGAGGTCAGGCGCTTCAATTCCAGCGTATCTTTTCCGACGCTGGTGATTGGAGAAGAAAGCATTGTGGGATTCAGAGAGAAGGAGATCAAGGAGGCACTTGATGGATGATTGAGAATCTCCAAGAGCCGACTGAAGAAGAGGTGGCTAAGCTCTATGCTCGCCTGGAGAGGGAGGCGAAGCAGGGAGGCTACAGCTTCAATCCCGACGCGGAGTTCACCAAAGGCCTGGTGAGAGGCCTGATAGTAAACGAGAGAAGATATAATTACAGAGCTTGCCCCTGCCGGCTGGCCGCAGATGACAAAGAGCAAGACCTGGATATCATCTGCCCCTGCTACTACAGAGACGCGGATGTCGTTGAATACGGAGCCTGCTATTGTGCGCTTTATGTCTCGGGAGCAGTTCTGAAAGGCGAAAAGAGGCTCGGCTCCATTCCGGAAAGAAGGCCGCCCGCATTGGAGAAGAGGCGACAGCCTGAAGCTTTGGGCGCAAGCCTGACGGCGGGTCCTTTGAATCTGGCCGTGCCCATTTGGAGGTGTCTGGTCTGCGGCTACCTCTGCGGCCGGGAGGGGCCCCCGGAGATCTGCCCCATCTGCAAGGCAGGCAAAGACAGATTTGAACGGTTTATATAGCTACTCTCGCCGTCTGCAGCTTTGCTAGGTAGAATCTAGAAAATTCAAACCAAAAAGGGAGCCATGACTGAGAATAAGAGGGCAGAGCTGAAGGTGTCGGGCATGGTCTGTGCCGCCTGCACTGCGGCCATCGAGAAGGCCCTCAAGAACCTGGACGGCGTCGTCCTGGCCCAGGTCAACCTGGGGACAGAGATCGCATCCGTAGAGTACGATCCCGAGAGACTCAAGCTCTCCGACCTGGAAAAGGCGATCCGAGATACAGGCTACGATGTAATCGATGAGAAGGTGGTATTGAAGATAGGCGGCATGGTCTGCGCCATGTGCGTGGGCGCTCTTGAGATCGCTCTCAAGAAATTGGACGGTGTCGTCGACGTCAGGGTAAACCTGGCAGCTGAGAAGGCGTATATCACCTTCAATCCCAGGATGGTCACCTTGGAAGAGATGAAGAAGGCCATCGAGGACACGGGCTATCAGTTCCTGGGAGTGGCCGGTGAGGAGGCGGTGGCGGACAGGGAGAAGGAGGCGCTGGAGAAGGACCTGGCAGACAAGAAGCGGCGCATCATCATCGGCTTTGCCACCAGCCTCTTCCTGATGACTCTGATGTACCTGCCTCTGCACTACATCATTCCCATGAACATTCTCATGGCCATGCCCATGAATTTCATGAACTTTTTCATGCTGGCGGTATCCGCACCTGTCTTCGTTTACGTCAGCTCTCCCATCTTCAACGCTGCCGGAAGGGCGCTTCGCAACCGGAGTCTGGACATGGATGTGATGTACGCATTAGGCATCGGCGTGGCTTTTGGCTCCAGCATCCTTGGAACCTTCGGGATTGTGCTCACCCCCGACTTCATGTTCTACGAGACGGCGGTCATGCTCGCCTCTTTTCTGACGCTCGGTCGTTATCTGGAGACCAAAGCCAAAGGCCGCACCTCTGAGGCCATCAAAAAGCTGGTAGCCCTGCAGCCCAAGAGAGCGACGATCCAAAAAGACGGGCATGAGTTTGAGGTGGTCGTGGAAGAGGTGCAGCTTGATGATCTGATTTTAGTAAAGCCGGGAGAGAAGATTCCTGTGGACGGCCTGGTCATCGAGGGCCAAAGCTACGTCGATGAGTCCATGATCACCGGGGAGCCGGTTCCTGCCCGCAAGGAAGAAGGCCAAAACGTGGTGGGAGGCACCCTCAACAAGAACGGGGTTCTCAGATTCAGGGCCACCAAGGTGGGCAGAGATACAGTCCTGGCGCAGATCATCTCCCTGGTGGAGGAGGCGCAGGGGTCGAGGCCGCCCATCCAGAGGATTGCCGACCGGGCGGTCGGCTACTTCATCCCCACCATTCTCACTATCGCCTTTGCCGCTTTCGTTTACTGGTACTTCATCGCCCACAACACGCTTCTTTTTTCGCTGACGGCCCTCATATCCGTATTGGTAGTAGCATGCCCCTGCGCCCTGGGCCTGGCCACACCCACGGCGGTTACGGTAGGCATTGGCCGGGGCGCGGAGCTTGGCATCCTCATCAAAAGCGGCGAGGCCCTGGAAGCTTCAGAGAAGCTCAATGCCGTTGCTTTCGACAAGACCGGCACCCTGACCGTGGGCCGCCCGGAGGTCACAGATATGGCGTCCTTCGGCATGGATGAAAAGGAGCTCTTGAGGCTGACGGCGTCCGCGGAGAAGAACTCAGAGCATCCCCTGGCCGAGGCCGTGATGAGAAGGGCCGAGGCTGATGGGATCGGCCTTGCCAAGGCCGAAAAGTTCGAGGCCCTGGCAGGAAAAGGGGTGGTGGCCCGGCTTGATGGAAGGAGCGTCTTGGCGGGAAACAGGATGCTCTTCAGAGAGAAAGGCATCGACATTCCCGAGGAGCTTCTCTCCAGAGCTGTGAGCTATGAAGAGCAGGGAAAGACCGCCGTGCTGGTGGCCCTGGAGGGCAGAGCTTGTGGAGTTCTGGCCATAGCCGACCGGCTGAAGGACTCGGCTCCAGGAGCGGTGGCCGAGCTGAAGAAGATGAAGCTCGACGTGGTTATGATCACCGGAGACAATGCCCGCAGCGCCGCCGCGATCGCCGGCCAGCTCGGCATTGAACGGATTCTCTCGGAGGTCCTGCCCGAAGAGAAAGCGGGCGAGGTTAAAAGGCTGCAGCAGAGCGGAAGCAAGGTGGCCTTCGTGGGCGACGGCATCAACGATGCGCCGGCGCTGGCGCAGGCGGATGTAGGCATCGCCATCGGCAGCGGCACGGATGTGGCCATTGAGGCAGGAGAGATAGTATTAATAAGAGATGACCTGCTGGATGTCGTGGCATCCATCCAGCTCAGCCGCAAGGTGATATCGAGAATCAAGCTGAACATCTTCTGGGCTTTTGCCTACAACGCCGGGCTGGTTCCTGTGGCTGCAGGAGTGCTCTATCCAGTCTTTGGCATAACCTTCCGGCCGGAGTTGGCCGGCCTGGCCATGGCCCTCAGCTCTGTAACCGTGGTCTCGTTCTCTCTCCTTCTCAAAAGGTATATACCCCCGGCCAGATTAAATAGAGAGGTTGGAGGTTGAAAAATGGCTATAGATCCGGTATGCAATATGACCGTCGATGAGAAGACGGCCAAGCTCAAGACTTATTATAAAGGCAACACTTACTACTTCTGTGCCCCGGGATGCAAGAAGGCCTTCGAGGAGAATCCGGCCAAGTACCTGGGCAACCCAGGCCCCAAGGGCTGCGGTTGCGGCTGCCGCTGAAAATTCCTATTTTATTTTCTTCCTTCCAGCATATCTTCCTTGAACTCTTCGACGATGGGGTTGTCCGACTCGCGCGGGATAGCCCTGGAGGGAGCCATTTCTTCGGTTTTTTTAGCCATGATTCAATCACAACTTGGAAGGAGAAAGATCCGTTCTGGATCTCAAGGTTGGATCTTAAGGTTTTATTATCATCTCATGATTCTTTATTGTAACGCCCAAGCACCGATCGCAGCTCCTCTATCTGGACAGGCTTGGAGATGTAGTCATCCATACCAGCGTCCAGGCACCGCTCCTTATCTCCGGCCAGAGCATAGGCTGTAATGGCGATTATACGCGGCCTTGCCGAGGGCCAGCGCCGGCATATCTCCAAAGTAGCCTCCAGGCCGTCCATCACCGGCATCTTGAGATCCATGAGGATTATATCGTAGGGCTGGCGCTCCAGAGCTTGTAGCACCTCAAGGCCATTGCTTGCCAAATCGGCATGATAGCCAAGCCGCTTGAGCATCTGCAAAGTTGCCTTCTGGTTAGGAAGATTGTCTTCCGCCAGCAGAATGCGCAGATGATCGCCTTCGGCCTTCTTCAGAGTGCTATCTTTTGGCGTCCAGGTCTTCCTTTTCTCGAAGATCTCACTCATGGCCTGGCTGAGCTGAACGGGCTTGAGGGGCTTGGTGAGGCAAAACTCGCCAAGGTCGATGGGCACCTTCTGGCCCAGGGCCATGAGCAGGATCATGGGCATGCTCCTCCAGCCCTTGCGGACCTCCCTGGCCAGAGCGATGGCATCAGGCATGCACAGATCCAATATAGCGATATCGAAGCCGCCAAAGCTCAGGCTTTTCCTGGCCTCAGAAGCGGATTCTGCAGTTACAGGTACCATCCCCCACAACTTGACCTGATGACTCAGGATGCGCCGCTGAGTTCTGTTACCCTCCACGATAAGGACACGCTTGTCCGGGAACTCGGGCCGAGAGATCTTTTGCCCGCTGGCAACTTCGCAGACCTTCAACTCGACATGAAAGGTCGAGCCCTTGCCTATTTCACTTTCAATCCAGATTCTGCCATCCATGAGATCCACGAGCTTCTTGCTTATGGCCAGGCCCAAACCCGTTCCTTCATAGATGCGCGATGGGGATGCGTCCAGCTGGCTAAAGGGCTGGAATAACTTATGCATCTGGTCCTGAGGAATTCCTATGCCCGTGTCCATGACTTGGAAGTGAATCTCTCCGCTCTGCGGGGATGCAAAGACAGTGAGCACCACTTCACCCATCTCTGTGAACTTGACGGCATTGCCAAGGAGGTTTCCTAGGATCTGCCGGAGCCTGGCAGGATCGCCAATGATGGCTTCGGGCACGTCTTCATGGAATGAGTAAGCCAGCTCTAGGCCCTTCTCTCCTGCCCTCGCCGCTACCAGATCCAGAGCCTCTTCCACACAGGCTCTCAGATCAAATGGCTGAAGCTCTAGCTCCGTCTTCTCCCTCTCCGTCCTGGAGAAGTCCAGTATCTCGTTGATAAGCGTCATGAGGGCGTCGCCGCCGTTTCTTATGGTCTCTACAAAGTCCTTTTGCTCTGGCGTCAAATCTTGGTCCAGGAGCAAGCTGGTCATGCCGATCACAGAGTTCATGGGCGTGCGAAGCTCATGAGACACGTTGGCCATGAACTGAGCTTTGGCTTTGGCAGCCGCCTCGGCGGTCTCCTTGGCTTTCAAAAGATCGGCTCCCAGCTGCCGGTGCCCTTCGATCTCGATCTGAAGCTTCTCATTGGCCGCCTCCAGATCTTCTATGGCCTCGGACAGCTCTGCCGTCCTTTCCAAAACCTTCAGCTTCAGCGAATCTCGCGCCTCGCGCAGTGCCTGTTCCATCTTTTTGTGGTGAGCGTCCTTGACGATCTCCCACCGACCGCAACGTTTGACCAGGACAGACTGATGATTCACGACGACATCTAGTGTCTCCCTGGCGCCACACTTGGGAAGGAAGTATGTACAGATCGCCAGAATATTGTACCGGTCCATGACGCTATTGACCGCTTCCTCATATCTGGTGAAATCCTCCCAAACTGCCTGCTCCAGCCATATAGCGCTTCCGGCCAGACGCAGGCCTTCATGTCCCCGCTTTTGGGCGGCTGCCAGATCGTCCATCCAGCCTTGAAGCATCTCGCCAGAAGATGACTTTCCAAATTGTGTGTACCACTGGCTGCAGTCGAGAATCTCAATCTGACCTTTGGCCAGGTAACGATCCAGGTCTGGAACCGAAGCTCGTAAGGCCTCTATGGCCTGCTCAACCTGCAGAGGCAGCGAAGTGATCCACATGCAGAACTCATTGCAGGCAAGACCCGCTTTAAAATAGGGCACAAGAATTTCGATAAGATCCTGACGGGTCTCGTAGAACTGACAGAGATGGCCCTTTACTTAAAAAAGTGGGAATCAACCAGCGATTGGGCTCAAACGCACCCGTCATCGGCTACATGAGCAAAAGGTGCAGGGCAGTGCCCACAATCAGCGCCGCTACCATCCTTAAACCCACGGATTTAATCGTTCCCCAGATCCCCAGCTCCTTCAGCATCACCATGAAGGTGGCTACGCAGGGAAAATACATGGCCAGCACCACAGAGGCGATCACCAGCTGCTCAGGCGTCATATCCAGGGGCGCGAACATGCCGATCCCTACATCCTTCCTCAGAAAACCAATAATCAGCGCCGTGGCTGCGTCACTGGGCAGGCCAAGCATCCCGGACACCACCGGCCGCAGGATCTGGCCGATATACTGCATCAAGCCAGACAAGTAAAAGAAGTTCATGATGATCATGCCCAATGCGATGTAAGGCACTGCCTCTTTCAGAAACTCCCTGATCCTGATGAAGGTCTTCTTGAAGAGCGAGCTCAAATTGGGCATGCGGTAAGGCGGAATCTCCAGAAAGATCTCCGGCGACTCGCCGCCGATGATCCTGTGCAGCATGTACCCTGTGACCACAAAGGTGGTGAAGAGGGCCAGGTAAACCATGACGATATACTTCAGGCCGTAGGGAGCCAGCATGCCAAAGACCATGGCGCTCTGGGAGGCGCAGGGAATGGCCATGGTCATGAGAGTCGCTGCCAGATACCTCTGCTTGGGCGATTCCAGGATTCTGACCGACATAACCGCCGGCACGCTGCAGCCCATGCCCAGCACGCAGGGCAGAATGGCCGCGCCATGCAGCCCGATCCTGTGCATCAGGGCATCCAGAAGAACGCTGAGCCTGGGCAGGTAGCCGATATCCTCTAGAATCCCCAGCACCAGGTAAAAGGGAATGAGGAAGGGCAGGACCACACCCAGGGGAATGTAGAGGCCGGTAGTGAGGATGCCAAAGGACTTGAGCAGCTCTGGCGATGTGCCGACCAGAATGTCCCGCCACAGGCCGGAAGTATGGCTCTCCACCACCGAGGTGATGAACAGAGAGTAGGCGGCGAAGATCGGATCGGTGACTTTTTGCTGCAAAAGCTCCCCCAGCTCTATAACCAGGCTGAAGGAGAGGTAGAGAACCAGAAAGGCCATGGGTATCCCGGTCAGGGGCTGGATGGAGAAGTCCTCCAGCTTGTCGAGCAGGGAGGGGTGTCGGTGCAGCACCTTCTGAGTTTTGCTGGCAATCTCCCCAATGCGGGCCCACCGCTGGTCTGATGATTCAAAGCGCACGGGCGGAGGAATTCTGGCCTTGGCTATGGCCTGCACCAGCTCGTGGATGCCCTGACCGCTCACAGCCACTGTGGCCACGACGGGCACGCCCAGCTCCCTTTCCAGCGCCCTGATGTCGATCTGGATCCCTTTATGCACCGCCACATCCCAGAGATTGAGGGCAACGACCGTGGGCACCCCCCTTCCCAGGATCTGCAGTGTAAGATTGAGGTTGCGCTCCAGGTTGGTGGCATCGATTACGTTTACCACCACGTCAGCATCCTTGGCGATGATCTCGCGGGTGACCTCTTCCACCTTGGAGGTGGGATCAAGAGAGTAGACGCCGGGGGCATCCACCAGCGTGGCCATCATCTCTCCCAGCTTCATCCGTCCTTCGGTATACCCAACTGTAGTTCCTGGATAGTTGGCACAGATCACCTCGATGCCAGTGAGGCGGGAGAAGATCACGCTCTTGCCCACATTGGGGTTGCCCATAAGGATAATCTTCAAACGAGTGCTCCCAATTTGTGATTTTGCGGTTTGAAGGGGAGTGATTTGAGAATAAATCTCTTTTGCGCTAGCACTGCTTTTAAAAAAAATTCTTTAATTATATAATATTGTGAACATGCAGAAATTTTTTGGCTATTCGAACCAGATTAAGCCTCGAATCTAGCACAAAGTTCAAATAGTATTGTGAGCTATCATTCTTAATAAACTTAGTAAGACATAATAAGATTCGGGTCTGTTCAACTGCAGAGTGGATGGATGCAAATCACCTGAATCAGAGGGGAAATAGAGGAGGGATAGATAACGTCAATGTTGGTGTCCATCGGCATAATCATGTTGAGCGGCGCTGTAGGAGGCATCATCAACGCCCTGGTGAGCGACAACGGCTTCATCAAGCCACGCGAGGAGAGCGCTGGGGATGTGACCATAATCCGCCCTGGTTTTGCAGGCAACGTTCTTCTGGGAGGAGCTGCCGCGTTCATCTCCTGGGGTGCCGCCTCCAAGGCGTCCTTCGATGACTCCCAGAAGATAGCCGTGGCCACACCGGCCCAGGCCTTCAACATCGCCAAGAAGATGTACCAAGAGTAACGAACTTGCGCTGCATATGCCTAATTACGATCACAGAGTGCATGCGGGCAATGCAGGCGACGTCTGGAAGCATTTCCTTCTGCTGGAGGTAGCTGACTATCTCTTCATCCCCGATAGCAGCTTGGCTTATGCGGAAACCCATGTGGGACGCCCCAAGTATGCCCTGAGCACGCCTGGTGATTGGGAGAGCGGAATCGGTAAGTGCTGGCCGATTCTTCCCTTCCTTAAAAATTTTTGCTATTTTAACATCATGGCCGAATTTAACCCAGGCGGCCTGAGGCGCTATCCGGGCTCGGCCTGCCTGGTCTTGCAGGCCGCCCAAAGGCGCAGATCGAAGCTTCAGGCCGAGGTCTGGGACATCGATGACGAGGTTGCCGAAGCCTGGCGCGGATATTCCCAGGTCGCTTTTCATCTGGGAGATGGCTTTCTTGGAGTCAGATCCCTTCTGGACCATTCGCCTCCCGGGCTGCTGCTCATCGATCCTCCCTACCTCGATTCGGCAGACATGACGCTGGCTGAAAAGCTACTTTGCAGAGCAAAAGATGAAGGCTGGGTTGTTCTCTGGTGGTGTATGATGGGCTCAAATACAGTACCCCAAGGCAGCTTCGAGAAATATTCGCTAAAGTTTGCCCAGGCTGGACTTGACGGTGGCCACTGGGATGGTGCCGTGGTCGCCCTGGCAGGCTCGGACGACGATCTGAAGGAGCGCCTGGAGAGGAGAATTTGCGAGTTTGTGGATCTCACGGGCACTGCGGAATCTTTTTAATTTTATACCTCAGATCTTAAGGTGATTGAGAATGCGCAAAGGCATCAAGCTGATCCTGGGGATATTCCTGCTCTTAGCCCTCTACAGCACAATCTTTGTATCTCTGATGCATTATGAGGGCCAATACGAGAATGTAAACCCGATCACTGCTTTCTACTGGGTTGTTGTCACCATAACCACTCTGGGCTATGGAGATATTGTGTTCCACAGCCAGTCTGGCCGCTTCTTCAGCATCTTCGTGGCCCTCTCGGGGGTAGCCATACTCTGGGCGGTGATCATGCCTCTTATCATCACTCCCCGGCTAGAGCAGATGATCAGAGCAGTCCCCAGCTCAGCGCCTGCGAAGATGGCTGGTCATATAATAATTTCAGGATACAATCCCATCGTGGAGACGCTGGCAGATAGGTTCTCCCTGCGCAAAATTCCCTTCTTGATCATCGAAAGGTCGGAGGAGGTCGCCAGAGGTATCTATCAAGAGTATCCTGTGATTTTAGGAGACCCCTCCGAGAGAAAAGTGCTATCCAGAGCAAGCATAGGCTCTGCTCGGCTCTTCATAGCCAACGAGAATGACGAGCTGAATGCGGAGGTAATTCTGACCTTGCGGGAGAGCTCGGATATCGAGATAATCGCGCTGGTAGGCGACCTCACCAGATCCAGATTCCTGAGCTATGCCGGAGCATCACGCATAATCTCACCAAAGACTCTGCTTGGCACCTTCATCGCCCAGATCACCTCGCCGCCGAGGAGGGGCGTGTTCCCTGGTGCCATCCAGCTCTTCGGTGATCTCAAGCTGGTGGAGCTGCCTATTTACCCTGGCGCGGGGCTGATTGGAAAGAAGCTGGAGGAGAAGGTGGTCGAGGAGACGGGTGCAGGCATCGTCGGCATATGGCAGAGAGGGGTCTTCGTTCCCGATCCTGGGCCAGAAGAGGTGGTGCGATCGAACTCCGTGCTGATGGCCGTGGGAAATATCGAGCAGCTCTCGCGGATAAGAGATCTTACCTTCGGCACTCGAAAAGAGGGCCCTCTCATAATCTTGGGGTACGGGGACGTGGGAAGGCGAGTGGCGAGGGTCCTGGGAGACTGTGGAATAAGCCCTCTGATTGTGGATAGGCGCGATCTGGAGGCGATTCCCTTTGAGTATATCACTGGCGATGCCACTCTGGAGGTCAACCTGATAGGAGCAGGCATCCAGAAGGCGGTGGGCGTCCTGGTCTTGCTCAATCAAGATTCTGATGCCGTTTATGCCACCCTTCTGGCCAAGAATCTGAATCGGGATGCCTTCGTGGTGGTCAGGGCAAATCGGCTCAAGTCGGCAGAGAAGATCTATCAGGCGGGAGCGGACTATGTGGCATCCGTGCCTATCGTTGCCAGCCACATGCTGGCCAAGATCATCCAGGATGAAGAGGAGGAGCTGAATCTGCTCTATGACGATCTGGAACTCAAGGTCTTTAATGTGGGGAAAAGATCACGTCTGGCAGGATGGACTCTAGGAGAGCTGAATCTGCCGGGAAGGTTCGGCTGCAGAGTAGTTGCCCTGGAGAGGATGACAGAGACAGTCGCAGTACCGGGTTCGAACATGCTGATAAAAGGAGGCGATATTCTGGCTTTGATAGGCAGTCCGAAGGGCATAGAGGCCTTTAGCGATACATACGACCGAAGGAAAACCTTAAAGCGAATGCTGAAGATCCCAAGATTGTCCCTCCTGTGAATCTAGGAATGGCCTTTTAGAATAATAATGATAATAATGACAATAATAATATCAATTAACCTAAATAAATTGCAAGAGTTGTTTTGCCGTAAGACGGCTCCACCAGCCAGGTAGGATACGCCAGCATTCCCAATGCCATCGTCTCCCGCCTGGAGGGAAGAAGGCACCTGAGAGTACATACTGAGCTATTATGCGACGGAATTGTCGCTGATGCGAAAAGGGATAGAAAAACCAAAAATATCGGTGATAATAGCAAAATATGAGAAGAGAACTCGTCCATATTCCTGCCCATTTATGGCGATCCAATAACAGGAACAGGCCCCGCAGTTTACCGAAATGCGCTTTTGCTCTCGCGGAGATCCGCAATCACCAGGCTCAGCTCATCAGCGTGGGCGGCTTTTCCCAGAACATCTTCGATCTCGTCACTATTCTGAGGATCATGAATATAGGTCACACGATCCGTATAGCCTTTGACTACGCACTCCAGAGCTCCGTCGGGAATCCTCTGGCCGCCTGTAGTCTCCGCCTTTCCGTTACAGAGCACCAGAACCTTGAGAGGAATGTTCCGCAAAGCCGCCTCGATCAGCCCAAGATGGCCCGCGGCAATGAAGGAGAAATCGCCAGTGACCGCCCAGGCAGGTCTGCATCCTGCCAGGTACGCACCGATGGCCAAAGGCAAGCTGCCGCCCATGTAAGTCGTAACATCGATGCAGTCGTAAGGCGGGAGGGCGAAAAGAGTCGATATTCCTGTATCGCCTGCCACGATGGGGCCTTTTACGGATTTGAAGGCTTCGAAGAGCCGGGCATACTTCCTAGCTATCGGCTTCCATCTCTCAGGCAGCGATTCAGGGATGGGCAAAAGGGCGGGTCTCGGGATGCTTGTCCAGTCGCCTCCCTGGTTTTTGCAGCCCAAAACTTCCCTCTGGTATCTGCAGAAGGGCGGGCAGAGAACATGCTGAGCTATGTCTCTGCGATACTGGTGGGTAGTAGTGCTAAGCTTTCGCTCTGCAGAAACGACGGAGGTCCGGTCCAGATCGCTCGCATCGATGATGAGGGCGAAAGGAAGGCTGAGCCTTTCCGAAAGCTCGAAGCCCTCCAGGACATCTCGGTAGACATCTTCCACGTCCGCTGCCTTATGTGGAATGCCTATGCCTTTTACAAAGGCCGCCGTATCAACTATGCTGTCCGATTGTATTCCCTGGCGATCGTCCACCACCACGCAGACAAAGCCGGCCACGGTTCCTGAGTAGAGCGAGTCGATTATGCTGTTTCCAGCCTTGATGAATCCATGCGTCTTCAGGGAGGCGAAGGCCCTTCTGCCTGCCAGGGCCGCCCCGTGGGCAACGGTGTAGGCCACCTCCTCATGAAAAGAGAAGATCGGTTCTTGAGAGGGCTGGGAACAATAGTCGGAAAATATCTCCGTGGCCCCCAGGCCCGGCACACAGGTCGCTACCTTTGCGCCTGCGGCACGCATAGCCATGCCGATGGCCTCGCTGGCCTTGACTTTCATGCTATCGTCTCTCCTTTTATTTGCTTAAAAAATTTTACATCCCTTTTGGCCTTGGCCAGGAATAAAAAGTATCGGGACCCAAATCAAAGTCCCGAGTAATAGCTATTGAGAAGGTCACAGGAAAGATATCGGGATACTGAATCATCCTCGACCTCGCATTCTTCGCAGAGGGCCAAAGAGGCGATCTCCCAAAAGGAACTTCTTTAGTCTCTGATTTCGAGGATCTTTTTAGGAGAAAAGCCTGTAACAATCGTTATCGGCTGAACCCATTCAAAGCTTCGGATAAACTTAAGTAGCATTGTGGCAAGGATGGGATTGGTATCGGATGAAGCTGACATTACAATGAGTTTATGGGGCATGATAGTTTGGCACCTTTTATCGAGATTCGGGATCTGACAGTTCGATTCGGTGAGGTTGTTGCTCTGCGCAACATAAATCTGGCCATAGAGGAGGGCGAGTCGGTAGGCATTTTGGGCAGGAGCGGCTCGGGCAAGAGCGTCCTGATGCATGTCTTGCGCGGAGTGGAATCCTTCCCAGGCATCAGCGGAAGTGTGATCTTTCACGTATCCAGATGCAATAAGTGCAGACACGTGGAAGTGCCCAGCCGCGCTGGAGAAAAGTGCCGGTGCGGAGGAGTTCTAAAGCCTTTTGATGCTGATTTTGTGGCTTTGGACATAAACGATCCTTTGAGGCGTGACATCGTGAGAAGGATCGCCATCATGCTGCAGAGGACCTTTGCTCTCTACGGCGACGAGAGGGTGATAGTGAACGTCATGCGAGCCGTGGAGGAGACAGGAGAATCCATGAGCGTCCATCGCGCCGCGGATCTGCTGGACGAGGTCAGCCTGTCCCACAGGCTGATGCACGTGGCCAGAGAGCTTTCGGGTGGAGAGAAGCAGCGGGTGGTGCTCGCCCGCCAGCTTGCCAAGTCGCCCATGGTCCTGCTGGCCGACGAGCCTACAGGAACTCTTGATCCGGCTACTGCCAGGGTGGTGCATGAGTCCATCAAGCGCGCCGTCGAGGACTTCAATATGACCCTGGTCATCACCAGCCACTGGGAAGATGTGATGGTCGAGCTGGCCGATAGGGCCATACTCCTGGATCAGGGAGAGATCAGGGCCGAAGGGGTGCCCAAAGAGATCGCCGCGCAGTTCCTGTCCATGGCCGGAGAGCTGGGCAAGCGGGAAGAGGTCAAGGTAGGGGCACCTATAATCAAGGCCAGCAATCTATCCAAGAGGTACATCAGCATTGATCGGGGCGTGGTCAAGGCCGTGGACAACGTGAGCCTGGATGTGAAGGAAGGCGAGATCTTCGGCCTGGTCGGCGTTTCGGGTGGAGGCAAGACCACTCTGTCCAAGATATTGAGCGGCATTATCACCCCCACCAGCGGCAGCATCTCGGTGCGGGTGGGAGACGATTGGGTGGATATGACCGTTTTAGGGTCCAATGGTCGTGGGCGCGCCACCAAGTACATCGGCATTCTCCATCAGGAGTATACCCTTTATCCCTCGAGAAGCGTCATCGAGAATCTGACTGAGTCCATCGGCCTGTCCCTGCCCTTCGAGCTGGCAGAGAGGAAGGCCATCCACACCCTGGAGACCGTGGGATTCACGGAGGAGCAGGCGGAGACAGTGCTCTCCAAGATGCCGGACGAGCTATCGGAAGGAGAGCGTCACCGGGTGGCCATGGCTCAGGTCTTGATAAAAGAGCCAAGCATTGTCATCCTGGACGAGCCCACCGGGACCATGGACGCCATCACCAAGATCGAGGTAACAAAATCCATTCTCAATGCCCGCGAGGAGCTGGGCGAGACCTTCGTCATCGTGAGCCACGACATGGACTTTGTGAAGAATGCTTGCGACCGGGCGATGCTCATGCGCAATGGAAGAACGGTCTATGCAGGCAATCCCGCCGAAGTCCTGGCCAAGATCACAGAAGACGAAGAGAAGGAGATGCTGGGGAGTTAATTTGAGAGTCCTTGTTAACGGCAAAGTGGTCGAGCTGGCGGCGGGCAGCACTTTGGCCGATGCGCTGGGAAAAGCAGGCGCCGTTCCTGCCGAAGGGGCCATTGTGGGTGTGGTCAAAGGGAGGGGCGAGAAGGCTCGCCAGACCAACTCCTACTGGCTCAACACGACCAAAGGAAAACTCAGGATCGAGCTTCTGGAAACGGATCTGCAGAAGGTCTGGCATGAGAGCGTGGGCAAGATCGATGGATCCGAGGTGAGATGGGCCTCGGCAGACGGCATAGCCTTTGGGCCCTTTGTATCTGCGCTCTCCTTCGGTCGGGAGGCCCATGAGTACAACCGCTGGGAGGTGGCGCTGGGGGCAGCCGGGTTTGAAGCGGGGAAGACCCATCTGATCTTCGTGCGCAGGAGGCATACGGCCGCCTACGGCACCCCGGCCGAAGGCGGAGTGTTCGCCCATGTTGTGGGCGGCAAGAACACCCTGGATCGGCTGGACAAGGGCGACAGGATTCTGGGCCTCGAGCCCATCGTGGAATGGGAGGATCTTACGGAGAAGCTGGCCACCAGAGATCTGGCTCTTTCTTTAGAAGACGGCATGGAGATATTCACGGAGATCCGGGCCGAGCTTATCGAGGATGCACCTTTTGGGGCGGAGTTTTTCCTGGCTCTGACCAGGGACGAGACCTTCAAGGTCGATTCCGTCTCCAGCTCTTACATCTCATCGGATCAGCTATTGACTGAGCCCATAACCTTTGAGCATCGTGAGCCGCGCCTGGAAGGGACGGTGACCGTTCGAACCAGCGGGCGGGGCCTGGGCAAGATATTCATCTACAAGTCCGATCGAACCTCAAATCCCGGCCATTCTGTGGTGGCGCGGGTAACGGCAGGGATGGACATGGTGAAGCTGGCAGGGCTGGGCCATCTGCTGACGGTGCGGGTGAAGCCCGGGCGCATCATGCTCATGGGATCCGGGCTGGAAGCTGCCATCCAGCTCATGAAAGAGCGAGGAATAGATGTCCAGGTAGAAGGCACAACGGGCGAGGACGCGGTGGTGGTGAGGCAGGAGCCGGGGACGACCATGCAGATCCTGAAAGAAAAGAAAGTAAAGCTCACCTGCATTCCCGCCAGCCGTCTGGTCGCCATCGAGCTTTATTATGATCAGGCTCCCAAATCCCTGGATTACTTCCGGCATGTCACCGGCCTCAAAGAGAGGCCCGTCGGCCCTTTGCCTGTCTATTTTGTCTACGAGAACACCCTGCTCTTCAAGCCTGAGATCGAGGCTACCAGCTACAAGGAACTGCTGCCCGAGAACAAGCCCACCGGTCCCGTGCCTGCGGGCTCTATCGGCGTCTCCAATCAGGTGGCCAAGAAGATCGGGTACGTGGGAGTGAAGCTCGCAGAAGACAGACGCTACGGGCCTTCGGGCGAGAAGTTTGAGGCGACGAACATCATTGGCCGGGTGCTCGAACCGGAGAAGCTGCGAGATGTGAAAGAAGGGGAGACGATTTACGTTCTGGAGGTGCGGACGTGAAGGTCACGAAGTACGTGATAACCTCCTCTGAATCGGATATTCTTCCATCGGATATTGCCATGAAGATTTACGGTTCAAAATACGATGTCAACGTCAAGGAGACCTGCTTTGGAGTCGTGGTGAGCGGCGAAGAGGAAGTGATAAACTCGCTGGTGAAGGAGATCAGGGCTCTCGATCCCTCAGGGATCTTTATCAAGGAGAGAGGATTTCCGCCCGGCGATCCGAGGCGGTGCAGGGGCCGCAGAGGCGGCGGAGCCCGGCCAGGCTTTTACATGATCGAGTCGGAATCCAAGATGCTGCCCATGATTTCCAGGGCGCTGGCATCAAAAGGAGAGGCTCCTCCCATCCCTGAGAAGAAGAAACCTCTTAAGCCCAAGAGGCTGGAAGAGATTGTGAAAGAGGATTTATCCTGAGGTATTCCATGGCTAAAGTTATCGTTTATCCTCCGACCAGCATGATACTCTCGGACCTTGTGGAGAGGATGGGGCACAAGGCGCTCGTAGTTCCAGAATCAGTGAGGAAGCTGGCCACTGCAGATGAGATCGAGTCGCCGCCTTTGAACGTCACCCCTGAGGAGCCGAAGAAAGGTCTGCGCTATGCGGCCGTGGATGTACCCTCTGGAGTAAGAGGCCGGATGGCTCTGATAGGGCCTCTGATCGAGGAGGCAGAGGCGGCCATCATCGTGGAAGATCCAGGTTGGCTGACAGGATGTGCGGGCTGCTCTCGCACCAATGAGCTGGTGAGGCTGCTGATCAGAACCAAGGGAGTGCCTGTCTTAGATCTGAGCTATCCCACAGACGATGCCGAGGCCAAAGCCTTTGTGCAGAAGATCAAGGCCTTTCTGGGGGAGTTGAAGTGATCCGCGTTGCACAGCTGTCCTGCGGAGCGGAGTACAGCGGCATTCAGAAGGAGATCGATCGCGCAGCAGAGAAGGTGGGTGCCAAGATCATCTACCCTGAGGTATCCCTGGAGGACATCCTTAATGTGGAGAAGAAGTTCGGGGTATCCGTGGCCAGCGGCGACCTGAACATGGCCATGGCTCGCGCCGTCAGGATTGTGGAGAATCCGGAGCTGGCCGATGCGGTCATCGTCATGACCTGCTTTCGATGTGCTGAGGCGGCCATCATCCGATCGGAGATAAGAAAATTCATTCATGAGCACTCCAGGATTCCCGTCTTGAGCTACTCCTTCACGGAGAGGACTACAGCAGAGACGCTGCTGACCAGGATGGAGGCTCTGGTCACTACGGTTAAGTACAGAGGCCTGCTGGCGCGAGAGAACCAGAAGGGCCTCACCGCCGGAATCGACTCAGGATCTACTACTACCAAAGCCGTGGTGATGAGGGACAACCAGGTGATAGGCACGGGCTGGGTGCCCACCACGGAGGTCCTGAAGAGCGCTGATGATGCCTTTGCAGCTGCGCTGCAGGAGGCAGGCATCAAGAAAGAGGAGATCCAGGCAGTGGGAGTGACCGGCTATGGTCGTTTTTTGGTGGGCAAGCATGTCAACGCCAGGCTGATCCAGGAGGAGATCACCGTCAACTCCAAAGGCGCGGTCTTTCTGGCGGACGCCCAGAAGGGCCCTGCGACGGTCATCGATATCGGAGGCATGGACAACAAGGCCATATCCGTGCAGGACGGCATACCTGGAGGCTTCACCATGGGGGGCATCTGTGCCGGAGCCTCGGGCCGGTTCCTGGAGCTGGCGGCGAAGCGCCTGGGAGTCGAGATCACGGAGCTGGGCAAGCTGGCGCTGAAAGGGAACTACAAGAATGTGGCCATGAACAGCTACTGCATCGTCTTCGGCACGCAGAGCCTGGTCAACAGCCTGTCCATGGGCTGTAAGCCGGAGGATGTGGCCATGGCCGCCTGTCATTCCGTTGCGGAGCAGGTCTATGAGCAGCAGCTGCAGGAGATAGAGGTGAAGGAGCCCGTGATCATGGTGGGCGGAACCTCGCTCATCGAGGGCCTTCCCCGGGCCATGGAGCAGCTCCTCCAGACCAAGGTCACTGTGCCCAAGTACGCCCAGTTTATCGGCGCTGTGGGTGCCGCGCTCCTGGTCTCAGGATTGCTGGAGGGCTGAAGATGGACCCCATGGAGGTCTTTAAGATAGAGGTCACCGGGCAGGAGGAGTTCGGGGCTAAGAAGTACCGGGAGATCATCATGGACATCCTCCAGGACCTCGGCCTCATCCGGTCCATCGGCAGGTTGTACGTTTACATTGACATCATGAAGCCGGTCTTCGCCGTTTACGGGCTCTTGAGAAGCGGTATTCCGCCCCTGACGGTCAAAGACGTGGGCGATGTGCTGAAAGTGGAGGGCGGCTACCAGATCAAGATAAACGATGAAGAGCACATGTCTGACCTCCTCAAGGTCTTGTGGGCCCAGTATGGCCGGGAGCGAGTGGAGCAGCCGTCGAGGGATATTGTGGTCATAGCCTCGGATACACCACCCTCCGGGCTTACAGTGGCGGACCTGGAGGCGGAGTTCCTGCAGGACCTTACGGATGCTCTGCTGAGAGTGGCGCCAGAGGGCTTTCGCAACCGAAGGAATGAAATGACCAAAGACAGCTTCTTCTTCATCGCCGCTGAGGAGACCTTGAAGCCTGAGATGATCGCAGAGATGAAACAGAAGATCAGGGAGATGGAAAATGCTTGAGCCTGTGATGTTCACCGGCGGGGTGTATAAGCATGACCTGGTCATAGAGCTGGTGGAAGACCTGGGCGGCTACGTTCTGCAAAAGAACGTGACTCAGAGCGAAGTCATCCTCTTACTGCTGGTTCCCACCGAAGACATGCCCGCCCTGGAGAGCCTGATCAAGGAGCTAAGGGGCGAGCTGGTGCGGGCTCCGCTGGCGGGCACAGAGGTGGCGGTGGTGACTCCCACCCTGGCCATTCATCATCTGCCGCACACGGCGTGCGATATAGCTGAATATCTGCGTCGGAACGGAGCCAAGTCGAACATGATGGGCCTGGCCCGCGGAGTCGGTCGGGAGATTGCGCAGATCAACGAGTACGAATCAGCCCTGATAAACGAGCACGATGCTGCCGTGTTCATCTTCGGCAACTTCGCAGAGTGCATCCGCAAGAAGGAGAGCCTCTACCGGAACATCAGCGTGCCTGTGGTGGTCACGGGCGGGCCAAAGATACCAAAGGAAGATCTGCCCTATGCCTTCGAGTATGTGCCTTCCATTGGGCGCGTGGCCCATCGGGCCAGGAAGGCGACGGAGATAGGCACTCTGGACAGTATCATCGATGCCGTGGGCAGAGCCCTGGACAGAACAAGGAACGAGATATCCAAGGACCCGCTCACGACCTCGCCGCCCAGGGTGATGGATGCCGTTCGGGAGCAGGTGCCGGAGGTGGAGTACTCTTACTCGCCGCTTCCCATCGCGCTCAACCTCAACGGTCTTCGGGTGAAGCTGCCTTACCAGGGCTACAGGGATGCCGTAAAAGCGGTGACGTTCGACGAGGGCGTGAAGCTGGGGGAGATCGCCACCATAAAGCCGTCCAGGATGAAAGAATATATACTTGTGAGGATATTGCCTGCCTCTGAGACCGGGTTTGTCTTCTAGGGCCCGGGACTGTTAGGGCCAGGGACTCATAGGTCTTTGGCCCTGGTGAGATCATGAGCTTCGAAGATGATCTGGATGCCATTCTGACCAAGGGCAAGGATAAGGCGGCAGAGGATATTTTAAGAGCAGTAGAGAGCACCTACGGGGAGCTCCCTTATGTCTTTTCGTTCATGAGGGACAATCCTGAGATACTCATCACCAAGGTGCTACACAACAACGCCATCTTGAGGAGCTCGACCCTGGATATGAAGACCATCGAGCTGATCTCCATTGCCGTCTCGGCAGCGATGCGCTGCAGCCACTGCCTGAAGCTGCATATCCATTTGGCCTCCAAGATGGACATCTCCGAGGATGAGATTGCAGCAGCCGTATTCCTGGCGGGAAACCTGGTCAACGCCAGCGTGCTGGCCACGGCCACACGCCACCTGGACGAGGAGCGCGAAATCTGCCGGGCCTGCGAGGTTAACAGCGGGGCCTGCGAGATTCACGGGGCGAAAAAGGATTGACTGCCGCCAGGATCCAGAGCCAACCTTATTTTATGGCTTGAATTCATGATCTCTTACGAGGATCAAAGGGCAGGCGGCGCACCTCCGGTGGCGACTGGTGAAACCAAGTGGTGGGAAACGGCTGAAGGCCACAGATTCGCCCTGGAGGTTATGCAGCTCGGGCTCAGACGCCAGATTCTCAAGTTCATTTCCGGTGGGATGAGAAGCAGAGAGCAGATCGAGAGGGAGTTTCACCTAAGAGCGGACCAAGCAGAGTATCACCTCTCCATGCTGGAGAAGGCCCTGGTGGTCGAGCGGGCGGAAGGCGGCTACAGAGCCACGCCCACGGGTATCCTTTACCTGGAAAAGGTGGAAGCAAAGAGCCGTGGTAAGGATCTCAAGCGATAGTAGTAATATAGAGACAGGGTTAGGGAATCCATGTTTCATTTTTTCATATGAATTTTAATTTAAATCCGGCCGGTCTTGAATTATCGGGATTTTTGGCTGCGTTGCGCCTTGTTCACGTTTTAATCATTTGCGCAGGCTGAACGAGTACGTCCCTGCTAGTATCATAAAGACGTCGAAGGCGATGATGATCGTCAGGTCCATGTAGAGCGGGAAGGACGAAACGTATGCGCCGTCGAGGATGACGATCCTCAGAGCATCCACGCCGTAAGTGAGGGGATTGACGTAGACGACCCACTGCAGCCAGGATGGAAGGTTGTTCACGGGGAACAGGGCGCCGCTGAGGAAGAACATGGGCATGTTCACGAAGGTCATTATGGTGCCGTAGCTCTCCAGGCTGTCCATGAAGCAGGCCAGAGTCAATCCGATGCACGCCGTGCCCAGGGTGACGAGCAGCATCAGAGGTATGACCTTGATTACAATGGGCAGGGTAATTTTGACGCCTATCAAAAACCCTAGCATCAGCACGATCATGCCCTGGATCATGGAATCTGTGCTCACGCCCAGCATTTTGCCGACGAAGATGGATATGCGGGAGATGGGCGCCACCAGTATCTCCTTTAAAAATCCAAACTGGCGATCCCATATCAGCGATATGCCCATGAACATGGACGTGAACAGCAGCGTCTGGCCTATGATGCCCGGGAAGATATACTCCTGATAGTTGAGGCCAGTGCTGCTCCTGATCGATAACCCCAGGCCGGAACCGAAGATGACCAGCCACAGCAGCGGCTGGAAGAAGGAGCTGGCCAGGCGAGTCCGCTCCCGCAAATATCGCTTGATTTCTCTCTGCCACAGCGTATAAATGCCCCGAAGCTCGCTCATCTTATCTGCCTCCTCATTATGGCGCCCATTCCGGAGAGCTCCTTGCCGCCGCCTTCACGCAGCGCCCTTCCGGTGTAATGCAGGAACACATCATCCAGTTGAGGCTCCTGGAGAGAGATCGATTCAATAAATATGTGATTTAAGGCGGCTATGTTCACAATAGAGGGCAGAATAGTATGAGCACTGTCGACGGTCACCTTAACTTCGTCGCCAGCGATGACGACGCTCTTGGCGATGCCCGCCTCCTTGATCTTCTCCACGTACAGAGGATTATTCTGGCTCTTGACGGTGATGGTCTCACCTCCCAGCTTCTCCTTCAGGCTTTCAGGCGTATCCAGCGCGACGATCTGGCCGCGATCGACGATCGCCACCTGCTTGCACAGCTTATCGGCCTCTTCCATGTAGTGAGTCGTTAAGATGATCGTGATATCCTCGGTCTTCAATAGCTCCCGAATGTATGACCATATGTGATCGCGGCTCTGGGGATCGAGGCCAATGGTGGGCTCGTCTAAAAAGAGCACCTTGGGCGTGTGCACCAGGCTTCGAGCGATCTCCAGCCTTCGGCGCATGCCGCTCGAATAGTTTCGCACCAGGTCGTTCCCGCGGTCCGACAGCTCGACCAGTTCCAGCACTTTATCAATCTGCGATCTCTTCTCGGACGCGGGAACCCCATAGAGATCAGCATGCATCTCCAGGTTTTCCTTTCCGGTCAGGCGGTCGTCAACGCTCGGGTCCTGGAACACGATGCCGATGGATTTTCTGACCTGGGAAGGAAATTTGACGATATCATAACCATTGACCAGGGCAGTGCCGGACGTGGGCTTGAGGATGGTGCAGAGCATAGAAATGATGGTGCTTTTACCGGCTCCGTTTGGGCCCAAAAGCCCGAAGATCCCGCCCTGCTCCACCTTTATGTTCACGCTATCGACGACTGTCAGACTGCCGAACTTTTTAGTCAAATCCATGGTCTCTATCGCGTTCATCGTGCATCTCCTTCCAATAACGAAATGATGTCGTGATCATAGTTTCATAATAATTGAAGTGTTGCTTTTCAACGACTAAAAGAATTTATATTTTGCGTGCACAATTGGAACTGACTTTAAGATTTTAGTGGGGTGTGATCTCATGGGATTTATAGGCGAGTTCAAGGAGTTCGCCATGAAAGGAAACGTCCTGGACATGGCGGTAGGTATCATCATCGGAGTGGCCTTTGGTGGAATCGTAAATTCTCTGGTGAAGGACATCATCACGCCGCCCCTGGGGCTGATCCTCGGCAAGGTGAATTTCGCCGATCTGTTCCTCTCTCTGGATGGAAAGAGCTATGCATCCCTGGCCGCAGCCCAGGCGGCGGGCGCACCGACCATCAACTATGGCCTCTTTATAAACACGATCATCAACTTCCTGATCGTGGCCCTGGCCATATTCGTGGTTATCCGCCAGGTGAACGCCATGAAGCGCAAGCCTGCTCCTCCCGAGCCGAACACCAAGGAATGCGACTTTTGCAAGGAGAGCATCCCCAAGGCCGCCGTGCGCTGCCCGCATTGCACATCGGATCTAGGCGACTGAAAGGCGGCATCAACTGCAGGGCAGCCACTCCAGGCCACTCACTCCGAGCGTGTTATTGGAGGAGAGCTGGATGAACTTCTCAACAGAAAAGACTCCAGTCAGATTCTCTTCATTTCGACTTAGCACGGCATGGCGGCCTGTGATGTCTGCATTGGGGATCAAAGATTGCCAGACTAATTGCGCGTTGCCAATGACTTCGGAATTTATCCTTGCCGCCAGGACAGAGCTGCCTGTAAGGTTTTCGCTGGATTTACTTACGACCTCTGTATTCTTATTGAGGTATTCGAAGTCGGTGTAGGCTTCGGCTAAGCTTGCACCGGCATTATAATTCTTGACGCAAAGAGTGTCTTCGTTCTTCATCTTTGCCATGGCTTCATAATAAGAGGACGGCATCTCTGCGGCCGCAAGGCTGATGGTGATAATTGCGATAATAATGAATAGCTTCCCTATTCTCGTCTCTCCCTCACCTCGGCGAGATCAATTGCTATTCATCCCCTGTCTGCATCATGATATATCACCCCTAACGGATAACGAAAATTGGAGATATGATGAAGACAACCCAAGCTCTCCATGAATGTCGTATCTACCACTCCCTATGAGCTCAGTTGCAGGCATTCAAAAGTTATTATGCAATTAAAGTATTTAAGATTTTACAATCGATATATCTCTGAAATTTTTAGCTCTATAAGTATAATAGATGGCTGGCAGAATTCGCGAAGGGAACTTCAATAAGTCGTAAGCCATCCGGTCATCAGGCGTTAACTACGTCAAGAAAAATATAAATTATGATAACGGAGGATCACTAAAAACCTAAAGAAATTTTCGATATCTAAATTTTATATAATACTAATACTATGAAAAAATCTCACGTTTCTCGGAGGTGCTGGAAAAGGGTTAAGTCTATCCTCCTCACCAACAGCATCACTAACCACCATTTACTAGAATACAGCGAGCTAGCAAAATGAAATCCATCCTCATCAAAGGTGCCAGGCAGCACAATCTGAAGAACATCACCGTCGAGCTCCCCCGGGACAAATTCATCGTCATCACCGGTGTCTCGGGCTCCGGCAAGTCCACCCTGGCCTTCGATACCATCTACGCCGAAGGGCAGCGCCGCTATGTGGAATCTCTCTCCGCCTACGCCCGCCAGTTCCTGGGGCAGATGAACAAGCCCGACGTCGACAGCATCGAAGGGCTCTCCCCGGCCATCTCCATTGAGCAGAAGACGACCTCCAAGAATCCGCGGAGCACAGTGGGCACGGTCACCGAGATCTACGACTACCTGCGGCTGCTCTTCGCCCGCATCGGCGTGCCTCACTGTCCAGTTCACGCCATCAGGATCGATTCCCAGTCGCCGGAGAAGATCGCCGACAGCATCAGTGCAGACGCCGACAAAAAAGCCGGTGCCGCGGTCGCCATCCTCGCCCCCATCATCCGCCAGAAGAAGGGGACCTACGGGCAGCTCTTTCGTGACCTTCACGCCGAGGGCTTTGCCCGGGTGCGGGTGAACGGAGAGATGCATAGAGTCGACGAGGAGATCGAACTCGACCGCTACAAGAAGCATGACATCCAAGTCGTAGTGGACCGGCTGGACCCCAGGAAGGATCGCTCCCGGCTGGTGGAGGCCTGCGAGAATGCCCTCAAGAAGGCAGAAGGTCTGCTCATCGCCCTGGATGCAGAGGGAGGGGAGCGGCTGTTCTCCTCCCGGATGGCCTGTCCGGTCTGCGGCATGGCCTTCGAGGAGCTGCAGCCCCGCATGTTCTCCTTCAACAGCCCCTTCGGAGCCTGCGAGGCCTGCAATGGTCTTGGCATCCGCATGGAGTTCGACCCGGATCTGATCATACCAGACAAAGAGCTGTGCATTGCGGACGGAGCAGTGGCTCTCTACCGAAACGCCATCGACGGCTGGCGGGGCCAGCATCTGGCCGCCGTGGCCAGGCACTTTGGCTTCGACATCTTCACTCCTTTAAAAGACCTGACCGAAGAGCAGTACAACGCCCTCATGTACGGCTCAGTGGAGCGCATCCAGTTCCAGATGAGCATGAAGAACGGGGATGCCTACTGGTCCCACAACAGCCAATGGGAGGGTCTCATCCCTCAGTCGGTGCGGCTCTACGGCCAGACGAACTCCGACTACCGTCGGGAGGAGTTGGAGCGGTTCATGAAGATCCTGCCCTGCCCGGCCTGCCGCGGCCAAAGGTTGAAGGAGAAGGTGCTAGCGGTCAGGATCGCAGGAAAGTCCATTGTGGATGTGACCGATCTTTCGGTCGGCGAAGCGATCCAATTCTTTGAGCGTCTCGAGCCAGAGCTCTCAGAAAAGGACCGGGAGATCGCCCGGCAGGTGCTAAAGGAGATCCGATCCCGCCTCGGCTTTTTGGAGCATGTGGGCCTGGGGTATCTCACTCTTTCCAGGAATGCGGGCACGCTCTCCGGCGGAGAGGCCCAGCGCATCCGGCTGGCTACTCAGATCGGGTCAAACCTGATGGGTGTGCTCTACGTCCTGGACGAGCCCTCCATCGGGCTGCACCAAAGGGACAACGACCGGCTGATCCAGACATTGAAGAAGCTTCGGGATTTGGGGAACACGCTGATCGTGGTGGAGCACGACGAGGAGACCATCCGCAGAGCAGATCACGTCCTGGACATCGGGCCAGGAGCTGGCATTCACGGCGGATGGATCGTGGCCGAAGGCACTCCGGAGGAGATCGAGAAGAATCCAGGGTCTCTGACCGGCCAGTATCTTTGCGGCAGGAGAAGGATCGAGGTTCCTTCGTCCCGCAGGAAGAGCGGGTCCTTCATCCGCATCAAGGGCTGCCGGGAGAACAACCTGAAGGACATCGACGTGGCGATCCCGGCGGGCGTTCTGACGGTGGTGACGGGCGTCTCGGGCTCGGGCAAGTCCACGCTGATCTACGATACCCTCTATCGGGCCCTGATGAGGAAGATCTACGGTTCCAGCGAGGCCCCCGGAGAGCACATTGAGCTGTCCTTCGACTCCCAGATCGATAAGGTCATCGTGATCGACCAGAGCCCTATCGGCAGGACTCCCCGCTCCAATCCGGCGACATATACCAAGGTCTTCGATCCCATCAGGAAGGCATTCGCGGAGACCAAGGAGGCCAGAATCAGAGGCTACAAGGAAGGGCGGTTCTCCTTCAATGTGAAGGGCGGGCGCTGTGAGGCCTGCCAGGGCGACGGGCTGATCAAGATCGAGATGAATTTCCTGCCGGATGTGTTCATCGAGTGCGAGGAGTGCAAGGGCACCCGCTATAACCGCGAGACGCTGGAGGTCAAGTACAAGGGCAGGTCCATCGCCGAGGTGCTGGACATGACCGTGGAGGAGGCAAGGGAGCACTTCCAGAATGTGCCTGCTATCAGGAGCAAGCTGGAGACTCTGGCGAGAGTGGGTTTGGGCTACATCAAGCTGGGCCAGAGCTCCACGACGCTCTCCGGAGGCGAGGCCCAGAGGATCAAGCTTACACGGGAGCTGTCCAAGAAGGCCACGGGAAGGACCGTCTACCTGCTAGACGAGCCCACCACGGGGCTGCACTTCGACGACGTCAAGAAGCTGATCGCAGTCTTAAACGACCTGGTGGAGAAGGGCAATACCGTGGTGGTGATTGAGCACAATCTGGACGTGATCAAGTCTGCAGACCACATCATCGACCTCGGGCCGGAGGGCGGGGACAAGGGCGGGCAGATCGTGGCCATAGGCACTCCGGAGGAGGTGGCACAGGTCGAGGCAAGCCATACGGGGAGGTTCTTGAGAGGGAGGCTTGCTAATGCATGAATCGCGAATGCCGATCGTCGCAATATTCTTATGGTGGAATATTCTCATTATTTGAACCGCTGGATGAAGGATTTATCTATCCAATACTTCAGAGCACGGATGAGCTTTGTGGGCATCGTTACACACATATCTCCGTAAACCCCCACTGCGCACTCTCGCCCTATGGATATTAGTGCAACCTGAGAGTCTGTTGAGGCCAGGATCGAGTAGCGTTTCAAGTTTTTTCCTTCGGCCAGGCGTGCCAAGTTTGCAGCCATGTGTCTGGCTTGGCGTTCAGCTTCCACGGCAGTCTTGCTCGCCACTTTCCCATCAATGTCAATCCAGGCGTTATCTCCCAGGGCAAAGATATTCTCCGAGGCGCGCAGATAGGGATCAGCCAAGATCCATTCGTCTCTCCACTTGGCAAATGGTAAACTCTGGACGAGATCGCATGGCTTTATACCTGCTGTCCAGATAGCCATATCGCATTCCATGGATCTGCCGTCGGACAGTATGATTCGATCCTCCTCGATCTCCTGAACTTTAGTGGAGACCAATGTCTTCACGCCTTTTTCAGACAACGTCTTCTCTATCATACTGGAGACGTTCTCAGAGAATTGGGGAATCAGTCTAGTCTTTGTCTCCACCAGATATATGCTTGCAGCAATGCTTTCTGTAAGATTACAGGCTATTTCTATGCCCGTCAGTCCTGCGCCAATTATTGCTATCTTATCAGGCTTCCTGCGCTCCAGGAAATCCCTGGCTTTCATTATTCCTTCCAGGGTGTTGACGGAAAAGGTCCGATCCGCTCCAAGGATGCCAAAGTAATTTTGGACAGCGCCCGTGGCAATTATTGCTAAAGTCATACTCTATCTGGCTCTTGTTGCATATCACCAGGTTCTTTTCCAGTCGGATGGCACGCTCATTAACAAACCTGGCGCCTACTCGTTCGCAAAAAGGCTTCAAGGGTGCGGTAAGATCTTCAATTCTCACTATGCCCGCCAAATACTCTGGGTAGAGGGCCTGGCACTCTATCTGCTGCTTTGGCTCGATCAGGGTGATCTCGGAAGGGCCGGGCAGAGCAATCCTCAAAAGTTCTGCGCCTGCAATGCCACCGCCAATAATAGCGACCTTCAATCCTACCTCTCCTTCTATAGCATATGATATGCGGATTAACTTATATTTTAATCCGATTCAGGAAGCATTCTTCCCTGGTGCTGTCAAAGGAAACAGGGGCTGCGGAAAAAAGGATAAATCAAGCGGCGATCAAATCGCTGGCCGCCAATGCGAGGTTGAGGAATTCGTCATAACGGCCTGTTTCCTCCCGCGTGCATTCGCGCACTCCGCATGGGCGGGGCCGCGCCCTCGGCTGCGGAGATTGATCGCCATCCGCTCCCGCCCATCGGGAGCGCCGACTCCCCCGCAAGCCTCCACTGCCCTTTCCAGCTAACGTTCGAGGATGCCAGCAATGATCCTGCCCCGGTGGCGCGCCAGCTTCTCCATGTTGCCCTTCTTGACGAGGGCGCACGGGTGTTGATGCCGGTTTCAAGCGGAATCGAAAAGAGCCTCATCGGCGAGGATCTGATTGATCTGATCCAGAATTGGCCGAATTTGTTTTTGCAGAATATCCCAGAGTATCTCCTCGTCCAGGCCGAAGTACCTGTGTACGGAGATATCTCTCAGGCCCGCTACCTTGCGCCATGGGACGTTAGGATAGCGTTCTCTTACAACCGGAGGCACGTGCTTGGCGGCTTCGCCAAGAATTACTAGATTAAAAATTACCGCATCGTAAGTTCTTTCATCTGCAGCGAACTGATCAAAGTCGATATCCTCAGTATAACGCAATATCTTCCCGCAGGAGGTCTGCATATCTTCAAGATACAGCAGGTAATCCCTGGACATAGAGGGCCTCTCTCTCAATCTGTGTCTTGAGCCTGGGCCGGATGGACTTGCGGGTGACCAGATCGACAGGACGGCCCAGCAGATCCTCAAGGAAGAACTTGAGATCCATGTAACCGTTGAAGGTGGCCGGGCCCTGGAACTCCACCAGGATGTCCACATCGCTATCCGGGCTGGCCTCGTCCCTGGCGACAGATCCGAAGATTGCCAGAGTCTTTACCCCCATCCGGGTCAGCGTATCTCGATGGGCCGCAAGTGTCTGCAGGATCTCAGATCTTCTCATGGTCCTCTCAACTCTCAAAGATTACTATGGAGATCTTTAATATAAAGGGCTTTTGAAGTTCACTAATTCGAGGATTTGCACCCTATCTCCCGGCGTATTTCCCCTTGGATTTCGTTGAGGCTACGGTAGCCTCGCTATAGTTGCCGGATTCAGCTTGGACGATCCTGGCAGAAGGAAGGAAAGATGTCTGACAAAGCAGGCCCCCCCCCGCGCGCGAGCGTGCGGGCACGTGGCCGCTCGGGCGGGCCCGCTGGCCACCCGCTCCCACCCCCACGCGGACGCATGCACCCCGAGGCCCCAGCGCCCGCCCATCGGTAGCGCCCGCAAAACCTGCCGCCTAATTCTCTTGGCTCAGAGGATATCATGTCCGTTGATAAATCCGACAAATGGATGGCAGCGCAATAGGATTAAATCCTTCCAGGTAGTTGGCCTTCTTGCATGACCGATGTCCCTGACATTCCTCTAGAGCAGATCCAGCAGCGCGTGGTGGCCATGTGGATGGGGAGCTTCTACGGCAGCAGCGGCTACGTCGCCCGCAAGCTGGGCAAAAGGGGCCTTCGCGAGTTCCAGGATATCGGAGCCCGCCAGGTGGCGGCCACCTTCAAGAAGCTGGGCCTCTCCGAG
>JAPKYD010000086.1 GCA_026394475.1 Methanothrix sp. | reverse complement strand
TATGAGCAGATAATCCCACTCCCGGTCAGCCAACGCCCAAGAATGCATCTACAGGCTGGAGATGCCCTTAAAGCGATTGCACACTTGCCGGTAGACTACCGATAATGAGTTGTTGAACATGAAAACCGCAGCAAAAGACATCGTCTGCCTAGATGGCACTTATGGGGAGCCAATCGAACACAATCAACTCCTGTCGTGCCATCCATGCGATCCACGAAGGAAAGGTCAACTCAATGAAGGTAGACTACCTACTTTCGGGACTACACACCTAGTTTCTTGCCCTAGTTCTTGGCCTGGTTCCCAGGTCCCAAGTCCGGCTTCATTGCCCCTGGTCTCCATCGAAGAAGAACCGCAAGCTTCGAAAAGAGGGATCTAACGACATCGGACGCGAGGATGCGATCTCCAGAAAGACGGATTAAGGCTTAAAAAAAGACTAGTCTCAGGCCCAGCCCATTCCAGCGAAGCCATGCAAGCCCGCCCTGCCGCCCGCTTTCCAGCGGTACTGCCTACTTTCTCTCTTTCGCTGCAAGCGCCTCTTTCAGCTTCCCGTAGGTCGCCCGCAGATGCTCCGATAGCACCCTCGTGTCCGAGAGCACGAGCATGAAGTTGGTGTCGCCATTCCAGCGCGGCACGATATGCAGGTGGATGTGATCGGCCACCCCGGCACCGGCGACTAGACCCATGTTTATCCCCAGGTTGAAGCCGTCCGGTTTCATGGTTTTGCGGAGCAGCTCCACGCCCATCTCGGCCAGCTTCATCATCTCCTGCTGCTCCTCCGGCTGCCAGCCCGATAAGGAGGCAGTATGCTTGTAGGGCACGACCATCAGGTGGCCGTTGTTGTAGGGAAAGGCGTTCATGATGATGAAGTTATACTTTCCCCGGTAAAGAATCAGGTTCTCCTCATCCTTTTCCTCGCGGGGCTTGTCACAGAATATGCAGCCGGGAGGCTTCTTGCTCAGGATGTAATCGATCCTCCAGGGCGCCCATAAATTCTCCAACCTAAATCCCTCCAGGAATATCTTGATCGCCTTAGGATAGGCCCTCTGCTCCGCCCTCTGAATCCTGGCTTTGAGGCTATCGTGGGTGTCGGTCTCCCGGACAGGTACGGGAACCTGGTAGATGATAGGGCCGTGGTCCACGTCCTCGTCCACGATATGAATAGTAGTACCCGTCCATTTCACACCGTGATCCAGGGCCTGCTGGAAGGCATCCTTGCCCCGGAAGGAGGGCAACAGGGCGGGATGAATGTTCAGGATCCTATTCTGATAGTGCTTCACAAAGGTCCCAGAGAGGATCCTCAAGAACCCCGTGAGAACTACCAGCTCCACGCCGGCAGCATCGAGGTGCTGCATCAGCCGCCGGTCGTATTCCTCGCGACTTGAGCCTGACGGGTCCAGGTAAAGGCAAGGAACGTCGAACTCGCGGGCGATCTGAAGAGCTCCTGCTTTTGGCTGGTCGGCCAGCACCATCTTCACCTGAACAGGCAGATAGCCCGAGCGCTCCGCCTTCAGGATGTAGCGGAGGTTCTCGCCCCGACCGGAGGATAGGACACCGACGGAGACGGTCAACCTAAAAGCTCACTTCCCAATGGTGATCTCAATCGCAGAGACGTTGGTCTCTCCTCGATCAGTGTTGAGAGTCTCAGTGGAGATCTGGATGCCCTTCACGGTCACATCCGGCAGAAAGCGGGACCTGGACACCTCGGCCACATCCACCGCTCTGGAGATGGCTCGACCCCGGGCCATTATCCTGACATCCTTTGCGCCACGGTTGAACTGAGTGACCACTGCCAGCACGTAGTTCATCACAGGTTTGTTGCCGACGAACACGACATCATCTTCAGCCATTGGCTTATCACCTTGGAATTAAATTTGAACTAACGACCGTATCATAGATAAAGTTGCTGATGATACTCTTTCTGGACCTGGTTGCTGATTTACGTGGTTGTTATGAGACAATAGTCAGAGGTATCTGCCCCTCGCCTTGATCTCCTTGACCCTTTTCAGGACCGCCTCTGCTTCAGGATAAGTTCGGACGTATCCGGCCTGGAAGGCCTCGATCAGCTCCTTTGGCCGGTCGTGGGTGCTCTCAATGGTCTGAAAATAAACATGCACATCCACTCCCTGCGCCTCCAGGGAGCTTTCGTAAAAGGCCAGGCCGAAATCGATGAGGCAGATCTTGCCCTCTCGCAGAATCATATTCGAGGTGGTGAGATCCCCGTGGATGATTCCGCCCTTGTGCAGCCTGCCCACCATCTCTCCCACCTTCTCGGAGAGTTCGGGAACGATGACCTCCTTCAGCTTCTTGCCTTGCACATGCTCCATCTTCAGCTCGAAGCGGGAGATATCGCGGATTATGGGTGTAAGAACACCGCACCTGCGGGCATCGGAGGTGATGCGGGCCTCTCTTAGGGTTCGCTCCTGGCGAATACGCAAATCCAGCTCCGGCTGCCGATAGCTCTTGGGCAGCCTCCATTTCTTGACGGTGCCATTCTCTAGAGTCACGACCGCTTCTGCGCCTCTGCCTATCTCCATAAATCCTCTTTCCGGCTCCAGGCCAATGTCAGACCGATGCAGCCCGTGATCATCATATCCCCTCCGGGTGAAGCCGCCACTGCGTCCTTCAGAGCCCCAGACCGAAGGAACTGCTCCCGGCGTGGGCCGGTGACAAGGGTAGAGATGATCTTTTCGGGCACTTCATGGATATAAACTCCATGGCCTCCATCTTCAAAGACCTCGGAGTTATTCAAGGTTCCGGCGCACAGCTTTTCCGCGAAAGTGCGCAGCCTTTCCGAGCGTAGCTGGGAGGTATGGTGCTCGAAGACGGCAGTTATCCGGCCGGCGTCCAGAAGGGCCGCCACGGTGTGGCCGTTGCCGAAGTTGACGATGAGGGCAGGCTCTTGGCAGCGCGGGTCCAGAGAGGCACCAAAGATGGCCGCAGGGCCGGTGTCCATGAGGAGAGGCTGAAATCCTTCCTCTGCCAGGCAGTCCCGGACGGCAAGCATTCTGGTCATGGCCTGGGGCGGTTCCCGGTAGGCGAAGGCCTCAAGGCTCCCGCCGGAGCGAATGGCCTCGGTCAGATGCTCGAATCGAACCAGACGATTTGACCTTTGCGGGGAATAACCATGATCCTGAACAGCCACAGCGATATCGTCCGGAAGGGCAATGTCGAAGATCTGGAAGGCCCGGAGCAAAGCGTTTACATCGATGTCACCAGTCTTTATGGTCTGTGCGAAGGCGGGAGCATCCTCCTGAATGATGACGCCCAAAGCAGCCACGCGCTCCGGATTGTCGTTTATGGTGGCTGCTGCCGATGGCGTGGCGTAGACCTTCAAGCCGGCGGCCAGATGCCATCTCACTGCGGCAGTGGAGGCTCCGCCGCCCATGGTCGGGCCATGCAGGAACACATCTCTTCCTGCCAGCCTGGCCCGATTTATCCTGTTTCCCACCAGGACCGTCTGACTGGGCAGCACCATCTTAAAAGAGCCCTCCAAAGGCACATCCTCCCGGGAAAGCAGGATGTCCTGGGTGCCTGCGCCCACATCAACTGCTAAGAGCGACATATCTCTCTATTCAAATCTCCAAGGGAATAAAGCAATTGCACGGGAAAAATTTTATCCTTATCCGAGAAGTGAAAAGCATGATCATTGATGTAGTTGTCGCGAGCACCTCCCGCTTTCAGAGATACGGGTCTGCGACCTGCCCGGAAGATGCAGAGGATCTATCCGGCGAGGTGATCCTGGTGAAGATAAAGGCTGCAGGATACGAAGCCCGCTACCAGCTTATGCCGGACGGCATCGAGCCCATCCGAGAAGCGGTTAAGAAAAGCAAAGCCGACGCTGTGGTCATCTGCGGAGGCACAGGGCTTACTCATCTGGATCTGACCATGGAAGCCGTCGAGCCGCTGTTCGAAAAGACGCTTCCTGGCTTCGGTGAGATCTTCCGCTGGCGAAGCCTGGAGGTGGTGGGAACCAGGGCCATACTCACCAGGGCGGCGGCCGGAATTTATCATGGCAAGCCTGTCTTCTGTCTGCCCGGCTCGCCGAACGCCGCCAGGCTGGGTATGGAGCTTATCCTGGCAGAGATAGGACATATTCTCAAGCATATTGGGGAATAAAGAAAAAAATAATAGTAATCGTATCAAAATTTATTAAGCCGCAGTAGCCTTTTATATCTGTAGCACGCTGATAATGATATAGAGCTATCACGGAGAGTATAGGCCAATGGAGACAGAGATTCCAGTGCGGGACATCATGACCCGCCCGGTGATCACCGCTGATGTCGACCTGGACATTTTGAGCGCTGCCAAGAGGATGGGCTCTGCCAATGTGGGCTGTCTGATAGTAGTATCCGGAAATAAGCCCACGGGCATTCTGACGGAGAGAGATCTGGTCAAGAAGATCGTAGCCCAGGCGGTCGATCCTAGAAATGTGAAGGTAGGAGAGATCATGAGCTCTCCGGTAGTCGCTATCGAACCTGATGCTAGCCTACGCGATGCCGCGGCTCTGATGCTCCAGTCGGGGGTAAAGCGGCTCCCCGTGATATCCAACGGAAAGCTCGTGGGAATAATTACGGATACAGATTTGGTCTCTGGGTCATCACTCGGCATGAATGAGATCCTAAGCGATCTCCTGGAGATGCACCGGGAGGGTATTCACTTCGAGCAGCCTAGGGGGATGGTGCGCGGAATTTGTGAAGTTTGTGGCCAGCTCTCGGATTCCTTAGAAAGCATAAACGGCGAGTTGCTCTGCTGGAGTTGCAGGGACGGAAACAGGTAGATTTATTGCTGGACAGCAGGGAGATGCTATGTTGGTAGAAGATATTTTGTCCAGAGATCCTCTTTACGTAGAGGATTCCACTTTTCTGACAAAAGCACGTCAATTGATCAGGGATAACCACGTGCGCGGATTGCCGGTCGTGAGCAATAAAGGGCATGTGCGGGGGATTGTCACCACTCAGGATATGTTGAGGGTGACGTCGACCAAGTCGAATGTAACTGTGGCCGGCTTCACGGTGCAGGTTCCGTTGGTGACGGGGCAGATGGAGATGCTCGAAGCCGCCCGCCTCATGCTCAAGGAGAAGAGTCCATTGCTGCCGGTGGTCGAGTCCATGGAGAACCCTGTACTGAAAGGCGTCGTGACCCTCCTGGATGTATTCAAGCACATCGATCTTGCCAAGATTCCGGACAAGCAGATCGGCGAGATCATGAGCACCAAAGTTGTAGTCGCCAAGCCGGACGATCCCTTAACTAAGGTCTGGGACAAGATGGTGGAGGAGGACTTCACCGGTTTGCCCGTGGTTAGAGACGACAAGCCCATAGGGATGATCACCAGGTTCGATATCCTGAAGAGAGGCTGGGCCAGGATCAGCAAGGAGAGCGATACCAGGCCCGTCGATTCCACGCATATGCACGTGGAGAAGCTGATGAGCACGCCGCTGTACAGCTTAGAGCCAGAGGCCAGCCTGACAAAGGCCATCGAGCTGATGCTCAAGCACGAAGTGGGCAGGATATCCGTGGTGAACGAGGGAAAGCTCGTGGGAATAGTGGATAGAGACGATCTGATCAAAAGCTACCTGGGGTGAGGGAAGATGAGCAAAGGGCTAACAAGTGGAAAGGATGTAACAAGGATACCGCAAAGGAACGAAAGAATGCCCCTATCTCCCGGTTCCGGGGAGAGAGGACCTCTCCAATTCGACTCAAGGCACGCCAAGCGCATGGGCGAGGCCTTGAGTGCGGCTTCGCCGGATGTGGTCACAGTTCCGCCCACTACAACTATCATGGGAGCCATAAAGACCATGACCTTCTATGGTTTCTCCAGGCTTCCCATAGCCGATGCAGGCACGAAGAGGCTGATCGGCTTTGTGACATCCGTAGACATCGTGGACTTCCTGGGCGGCGGACTGCGGCACAACCTCCTGCGAGAGAAGTACGGCGGCAACATCTTCACGGCCATAAATGCCGATATCAGAGAGATCATGAGCACCAAGCTCACCTACGCCAACGACAACTCCTCCTTAAACGACGTCCTCAGGCTGATGTACGAGAAGAACGTGGGCGGCCTGCCCATAGTGGATAATGAGACCCGGATCAAGGCCATAATAACCGAAGAGGACTTCGTACGCTTCTGCAGCGGCCTGGAGACCGGCCTCTCTGTGGAGTCCTTCATGAGCCACAATGTGGTAACTGCTCCAGCCCAAACCACCATCGAGAAGATGACCAGGATGATCATCCAGAAGGGCTTCCGGCGCATGCCCGTGGTGCAGGACGGAGTTCTCATGGGCATGGTCACAGCCTCGGATATCATGAAGTATCTGGGCAGTGGCGATGCCTTCGAAAAAGTCGTTACAGGCGACATTGGGGAAGTCATGAATCAGCCCATCAAGAGCTTGATCAAGAGAGGCCTGGTGGTCACGGAGAAGAAGGCTGACCTGGGGGCAGCGGCCAGAAGGATGATGGATGGAGACATCGGGTCCCTGCCGGTCATGGACAAGGGATTGCTGGCCGGAATTCTCACGGAGAGAGACTACGTGAGGGCGTTAGCCGAGAACAGGGGAATACTATCATGATCATGAAGAAAGTCAAAGAGTACATGAGCGCTCCCATATACGTCATTGAGCGAAACGAGCCCATTCAAAGAGCCAGGAACCTTATGTTCAAGTACGGCATCGGCAGGCTGCCCGTCTTAGATAATGGCAAGCTGGTGGGCATCGTCACCAAGTACGACATCACCAACCGATTCAATCAGGCCGCTCCGGAGTGGCGCAGACGACCCATAGACAAGGTTCCCATACAGGTGGTGATGACCGAGAAGCCCATCACCATATTCCCGGATGCCACCATGTCCCAGGCAGCGGAACTCATGCTGGAGAACGACATCAGTGGCTTGCCTGTGGAGCGAGAGGGCGAGATCTTAGGCATGATCACCTCCCGGGACATGTTGAGGTACTTCGCCGATCAGGACGTCAAAGCCACAGTCGGCGACCTGATGAACAAGAATGTCTTGAATGTTCACCGCCACCACACCATCAGCCATGTCCTGGATGAGATGAATGTGCAGGGCACCAGCCGTGCCCTGGTCTATGAGGATAATACCACTCTCGTAGGCATCATCACCCGCTCCGGCCTCACATTCTCCGAGATCATGGGGCCGAAGGACGAGATGGAGACCAAGAACATAAAAATGACCAGGAAAGAGAGCACTGCCGGGAGAAAGCAGTACAGGTACGTGAGGCAGATGCCCTTCGTGGCCGAGGACATCATGACCTCACCCCTCATAACCATAAGCCCGGAGACGAAGGCAGTGGAGGCTGCGAAGACGCTCGCCCTGAAGGGCATCATCGGCATGCCTGTCATGGAGAAGAACGATGTGGTGGGCTACTTCTCTGCCGATGAGATCATCGCCGAGATAGGGAGGCAAAAGTAATGCAGGTAAAGGATATCATGACCGAGCCCGTTACCATTGACAAATCCGAGAGGATCGGCCACGCGCTGGATCTGATGGAGAAGAACGGCATGCGCAGGCTTTTGGTAACCAACAAGGACAAGATGGGCGGCATAATAACCACAAGACAGATCGCCCGCGTGCTTGGCACCAGAAAGAGCCTGGGCATGCCCGCCTCTTCTCTGCATGTAGCGGCTGCCACCCTGGACGCTGTAATCAAGGTCTTGCCGGATATGAGCGTGGACGATGCCATGGTCCTCCTGCAGAAGACCTCGGTGCTGGTGGCGGTGGATAGCGATAAAATCCTGGGCTGGGTTCGGCCAAGAGACATTCTGGCGGCAGTGAACCTGAGCGGCCAGGCCAGCGATGCCATGAGATTCCCTCTGACCGCAAATCCCAACGACCGGCTGGTCCACGCCCGGAGGATGATGCTGGACAGAAACGTGGGCCGGCTGCCCGTGGTGGAGGCAGGCCGGCTGGTGGGCATAATCACCGAGAGGGACGTTGCCAAGTCCTTGCGCGCCTTCCGGGACCTGAACAACACCGCCAGCAAGCAATACGCCCGCATCTACAACCTCCTGGTCTCAGACGTGATGACCCACGACGTGTTGTACGTCTACACGGATACCCCCCTAGAAGAGGTGAAGAAGATAATCCTCACTGAGAACAGAGGCGGCCTGCCCGTTCTCAACCGCAAGGAAGAGGTGGTGGGGATGATCACCAGGAGGTCTCTCCTCGATTATCTGGTGAGGACCAGATGAATCTGGAGAGGATATCAGAAAAACTAGGAATAACCAAGGAAAGGCTGGACGGCCTGCAAGGGACCGCAGTCAAGAGATCGAGCTGGCCCGAGCCTCGACTCCTGAGGTTTGAGAAGACAACCTCGGGAATCGAGGCAGGGACAGTCGTATTCGAAAACGGCGAGATCGTCTTTGGCTATCCGAAGATCCGCCGCGCCCTGATGCTCGCCCCGGCAATAAAAAAACATTTTTCCGACGTTGTGGCCGTAGAGGAGAAGATGAATGGACACAACGTACGCGTGACGTCCGTTGATGGCGAGACGGTGGCCTTGACGCGAGGCGGATTCATCTGTCCTTACTCGACGGAGGTGGCACGTCGGCTCCTGGCGGAGGAGATCTTCGAAGAGCATCCAGGAGTTGTCCTTTGCGGAGAGATGGTGGGGCCGGAGAATCCCTACGTCCCTAAGGATATCTATCCCACGGAGACTATTGACTTCTATTTATTCGACCTCTCCCGGAAGAACGGCAAGAGCACTCTGGGCGTTTACAAGACCCACGAGTTCGCCAGGGATTACAGCCTGAAGGCCACAGCCCTCTTGGGGGAGTTCAGGAAGGAGAGCGCTCCGGAGAGGATCGAGCACATCGTAAGAAAGCTCGGCCGTCGGGGGCGAGAGGGCGTGGTGATGAAGGATCCTGAAAATAGGGCGCCTCCGCTGAAGTACACCAGCTCAGAGAGCAATTGCGGCGACCTGGCGGTGGCCTTCCGGTACTACAATGACTATGCTCTGGACTTCTTTGTATCTCGGGCAGTTCGAGAGGGCTTCCAGTCTGTGGAGTGGAATGAGTCCGAAGAAGAGCGCAAAGCCAGGGCTCTGCGGCTGGGAGAGAGCATTCTTCTGCCTTTAGTGGATACCATCCAGAGGAAGAGCAGCGGAGAAAATATCGTGCAGAAGGTGCAGATCCGGGTGAAAAGCCTGCAGACGGCCAAAGAGTTCGAATACCACCTGCATAGGAGCGGCATGCGGGCCATCTTCGACCAGCCGGAACCCGATGACGACGGCTATTTGATCAGAATCACCAAGCTGATCATGAGCACAAACGATAAAACCCAGGCGCTCCTGGAAGGGGAGATGTGGTGAAGGCCGGCTTATGAGCGAGATAGCTGATATCGAGATGGAGGGCCATCTCATTGACTCGCAGATGCTGACAAGGGTCCTGGACAAGATCATGGACATGGGCGGCGAGTTCGAGATCAAGAACTTTCGGATAGGCCAGAAGAAGAACGACACCAGCTACGTGCAGATCACAGTCAATGGCGAGGATGCCGCTCATCTGGACAGGATACTGCTGGAGCTGCATGCCTTGGGAGCGCGACTGGTGGAGATGGACGATATCCGGACGGGCATAGCCCCAAGCGACATGGTCGTGCCCAGGGGATTTTATTCCACCACCAATCATCCTACCTATGTGCGCTACCAGGGCTCCTGGGTGGAGGTGGAGCATAACCACATGGACTGTCTCATTGTCCTCGAAGACGGTCACGCGATATGCACACCCATAGGGCACATCAAGAAAGGCGACAGGGTGGTGATTGGAACCTCTGGCGTAAAGGTCGTTTTGCCTGAGCGGCCCAGGGAGAAGACCTTCTTCGGATTCATGTCCAACGAGGTCTCCTCAGAGCGGCCCAGCGGAGAGCTTGTACGGCAGCTGGCCCAGGAGATCATCCGCACCAAACGCGCCGGCGGCAAGATTGCCGTGGTCTGCGGGCCGGCTGTGGTTCACACCGGCGCTGCGCCCTCCCTGGCCCAGCTCATCCGGGAGGGATATGTGGATGTGCTGCTGGCAGGAAATGCCGTGGCGGTGCACGACATCGAGCGCCAGCTCTTCGGCACCAGCCTGGGCATGAACTGCGCGGGCAATGCCATCTCCGGCGGCCATAGAAACCATCTCTACGCCATCAGCGAGATCATGGCCAGCGGCTCCATCCACAATGCCATAGCGGAAGGCAAGCTGCAGGGCGGGATCATGTACGAGGCTGTGAAGAGAGGAGTCCCTTTCATCCTGGCAGGCTCCATTCGCGATGATGGGCCCTTGCCCGAGGTGATCACTGACACTTCGAAAGCCAAGGATGCCATGGACCAGGCGCTGCGGGGCGTGGATATGACCATAATGCTTGGGACCATGCTGCACTCCATCGCTGTAGGAAATCTTCTACCATCCTTTGTCAAGACCATCTGCGTGGATATCAATCCCGCTACAGTGACCAAGCTCATGGACCGGGGATCGGCTCAGGCCATCGGCCTGGTGACGGATATAGGAATCTTCTTGCCCCAGCTGGCGGAGGAGATTGAAAAGCAGAAGGTGGGGATGAAGCCAGCATCGTGTCTGGATCGCAAATCTTAAATTCGCAATTGCTATGAGCTGTAGACGATTATCAGGGCCGCCGTGGCTTAGCCCGGTTAAAGCGGCTGATTCGTAAGGAGATCCGAAAGATCAGCAGTTCATGGGTTCGAATCCCATCGGCGGCTTTTTATGTTTTCTTTGGATTTTATTTTTTTTTACAGGTTATCTATTCGCGATAAGGGCGTCTTCCGGCCAACTTATAAACCATATATAAGCTGTTTATAAGTCGTTTATAAATCTTAAATACTCATGTTTATATACCCCCAGTTTATAAAGGTATTCTGGAGATACTTGCGTATGGAGTCCACAATAAATATAGAGAACGTGGTGGCATCTACCAAGCTGGCAGAGGAGTTCGACCTGCACAAGATCGAGGCCGAGTTGGAGGGCGCGGAGTACAACAAAGAGAAGTTTCCCGGCCTCGTCTACAGGGTTAAGGCCCCCAGAGCTGCTTTTCTGATCTTCACCTCGGGAAAGGTGGTATGCACCGGAGCCAAGAACGTTGAGGACGTTCGCACGGTCATCACCAACATGGCCAAGACGCTCAAATCCATCGGCTTCGAGAAAATCGACTTAGAGCCTGAGATCCACGTTCAGAACATTGTGGCTTCCGCAGACCTGAAGACCGATCTGAATTTGAACGCCATCGCCCTGGGCCTGGGCCTGGAGAATATCGAGTACGAGCCTGAGCAGTTTCCCGGCCTGGTCTACAGGATCAAGCACCCCAAGGTAGTAGTATTGATATTCAGCTCCGGCAAATTGGTGGTCACGGGGGGCAAGTCTCCGGAGGAGTGCGAGGAGGGCGTGCGCATCGTGCGCCAGCAGCTGGAGAACATGGGGCTGCTTTAGCCTCATTTTATTTTAATTTGTGATCATTCCAGAAAAGGGGTCTGCGATGGTTAGCGGCGTGTTTCTCATCAAGGATGACGGTCAGCTTATTGAGATGCAGGAACAGGCCTACGATTCGGAAGATCTTCTCCAATAATAAGGACCGCCATGATCGACATCCAAGAGATCAAAGAAAATATCATCGCCATCCTTCGCAAACACGAGGTCAAGAGAGCCTCGCTCTTCGGCTCCGTGGTGCGGGGCGAGGCCAGCGAAGATAGCGATGTCGATCTTCTGGTGGAGTTCGAGGGCAGGAAGAGCCTGCTGGATCTGATTGGGCTGAAGCTCGACCTTGAGGACAGATTCCATCGCAAGTTCGATGTCCTAACCTACGACTCGCTGCATCCGTTGCTGAAGGAAAGAATCCTGAAAGAGCAGGTGGCCATACTTTGAAGAAAGATGCAAAGGTGTTTCTGGACCACATATCCCAGAGCATTGATCTCATCGAGAGGTACACGCAAGGCCAAACGAAAGACGACTTCCTCGAATCCGTTGATCTCCAGGATAAAGTTATCCGAAGACTGGAGATCATCGGGGAGGCGGTGAAGAACCTGCCAGAAGAGCTTAAAGCCAATCATACGGAAATCCCCTGGAGGAGAGCTGCAGGAATGAGGGATTACCTTATTCACCAATATTTCGGTGTGGACCTTAAGCTGACCTGGGACGTTGTGGAGAGGGACGTACCGGAGCTGAAGAAAGCCATCGCTGAAATGAAAGATGACCTTCAAGCCCGTTAAGTCTATGAATTTCGGCCAAGTAGCGGGAGAAATCTATAAGCACCGAAGGCAAACTCGCCCAGGCCCTATCTTTTCGCCTTGCCCGTCGCCGACTTGGCTGCAATCTCCCATCTTAGCTGAGGAGGGATATCATCTATGCTGACCATCACTGCTCACCTTATCTTAGAACGATAAACAATTCTTGTACGTGTTTAGCTCACACCAATCCGCATCAATAAACCTATTTCGTGATTTCTCGCGCCGCCAGTCTCCAAGGGCCAATTTGATGCAACTTCGGCTATCGATATCGATTTTCAATCCGGCGCAAGTTCTTTTTCGTCATGCTTTCATCGACTAAAACCAGCATCTATCGAGCGATTCTTGGGGAGCTAAACACGTACCAATTCTTTAAATGTTTCTGAGGGAGAGATGTGGAAAATATCTATTTTGATAATATGATTTAGGGAATTTGCAAATCATTATTCAAGCTTTACGCAAACTTTGGCGTTTCAGACAAGAATCTTCAAGGAAAACTTACTTAAATTATGAATGCACAATAAGCTTAACGAAAAATCATGCTGGTGTGTCCATGGAAGAATATGAGGATCAACGGGCAATGAAGAGGTTTCTGGACAGCACGCTGAAAAATAAATACATAGACCTGATCCTCCTCTGCATGGTAACCACGGCCTTTCTCATGCTGATAATCGTATCCGCTACCTCCGCCTAGAGCTCCATCGAGATTACGAAGATCTTCGCGAAGAGGCCTCACAACCAGTTCATAAGCACGAGAGCCGTTCTTTTAGCGTCTCCTCGATCTCCTCAAGCGTCAGGCTCTCCTGCGATCCTTTCAACATGTCGCGCAATGTGAGCTTTCCCGAATCCAGCTCGGTTCTGCCTACTATTATTGCGAACTGTGCACCGGCGCTGGCTGCGGCCTTGAGCTGCGCCCCCAGCCCGCGACCCATAACGTCCAGGACGACGGGCACCTTCTGGCGCAGCGTCTTTGCCATCTTCACCGCCTCGACCTTGACGTCGGGCGTGTAGGCCAGAAAGACCGGAGAATTTCGCCTCTCATCGACCTGTGCAATCTCCATGATCCTATCGAACCCCAGGCCGAAGCCCGTAGACGAAGTCTCCTTGCCGCCAAAGAGGCTGGCCAGCTCGTAGGTTCCTCCTCCACAAACCTGCTTTTGCGCCCCTAAACCTTGGGCATAAATCTCGAAGACTGTGCCCGAGTAGTACTCCAGGCCCCGCACGATCTCGAAGTCGATGGTGAATTCTACTCCGTAGGCATCCAGCAGCTCCACAGTCTCCCGAAACTCATCCATCCTCAGCTCTGCAGTTACCGCACGACCTGTGCGGGCCGAAACCCGCCCCGCTGCTGGCGACGCCGCCTGCTCCCCGGCTGGCGAAGCCAAAGATGCCCCCCTGGCCTCCAGGTCTTGAGAGATCTCCGCCGCCTTATCCAGAGCATTCTTGCCTTTCAGGTCGATCAGCTCCAGCAGGCCGAGATGGCTGGCGTCTATTTCTTCCAGGTACTCCTTCAGAGCCTCGCGCTCTTTTTTGTCAATCATCCTCATGAGCGCGGACCGATGCTCAGCCCCGATCTTGCCCAGGAGGGACCTGACCAGCCCAAGATAGCCGACGTGAAGGTCTCCCTTCACATTCACGCTTCCGAGCATCTGGTCCGCCAGGGCGATGACCTCCGCCTCCGAGTCCGGTTTTGCCCCGCCGATCAGCTCTGCCCCCAGCTGCCAGAACTCCCGGAAGCGCCCCTTTTGGGGCCGCTCATAGCGGAAGCAGCTGCCGAAGTAGTAGAGCCTCTGCGGTTTGGGAGAGTTCTGCAGCTCGGAGACGTACATGCGCATCACCGGCGCCGTCAGCTCCGGGCGCAGGGCCAGATCGCGCCCCCCCTTGTCCTTGAAGCTGTAGATCTCTTCTAAGACGGATTCGCCAGACTTCAAGGTGAAGAGCTCGAGGTGCTCGAAAGTAGGAGTGGCTATCTCCTGGTATCCCCAGCGCTCCAGCACATTTTGCATGGCCTTCCTGGCTCTGCCCCTGCGCCATGCCTCAGCGGGAAGAAAGTCCCTGGTACCTCTCGGTCTCTGGATGGTCATATCACCAAAAGGATAGCACAAAATGCCCTTATAGTTTGTGATGGCAATTAAGCATTCATGAGCCGGGAATGGGGATGGCTACTGGTAGCGGCAGGATTCCTCCTGATAATGATATCATTTATGCAGGCGGCCTGGCAGGGCAATGCCAACTACGGGGGAGTTATCCTGATCGGCCCCATCCCCATAGTCTTCGGCTCCAATCCCGGAACAGCTGCTGCCGCTATGCTCCTGGCCGTCGCCCTCATGATCCTCTCCTTTCTGCTCTTCCTGGGGCTTTTGCTGCTGCATTGGCCCCAAAGAAAAGAGAAGAATCGCTATTTTCCGAACTCTGGAGAAGAAGAGGAGCACGCGAAGATGAGAGGCGGTGGCGTGGTCATGCTCGGACCCATTCCCATCGTCGTGGGGTCCGACCCCAAAACAGCGCTTCTCATGATGGCCCTGGCTCTGGCCATAATGATCCTCTGGGCCCTTACTGCTAAGGGTGCCTGGAGTTTCGCAGATCGAATTATGCCTGGTGTCAGATCCGGGACCACAAGCCTCCTCGCGTCTCATTTGAGCTTCTCTTCGGCCTCAGAAGGACAGACGATGACCTGAACTGGCTTAATGATGATATTGGAAGTCGCCACTGCGCTTCCCCCTTCTTGGGTGTTTATGGCACTGACGGAAACGCCGCTCACATCGATATCCATATAATTGCCCAGGCGCTTTTGCCCTGGAGATCCTTCGGTCACTTTGCCATCAACTTTATTATCTTTCATGCGAGAATTGATTGCATTATCCACAAATTCTTCGAGGCTATTATCCCCCAGACCTTCTCCGGGCCATTCTCTTTTGCTCTGTCCATTACCGGTTACCCTTACCCCCATAGAATTGACCAAGCCCTGCGAATCCGGATCTCCATTCTGAGACTGGTCATAGACTATATCCCTCTGCTTAACAGCATTAATTGCCTCAAGATCCTGCACCCGTTCTTCCGATTGAGACCCCTTCATGATGATCTCATCTCTTGTTGGCGGAAAGCGAGGCATGACTTCTGAACGAGGGGGCTCCAACCCTGGAATATGCTGCGATGCCCAGGGAAAGCAGATCGTATTGCCCGCAAGCTTGAGCTGTCCCGTCTCGGAATCTGATTTGTGATGCCTGATGTCGAAATGATGCTCCTGGATATTGCCAAGCGAATCATATAGATTTGATTGCGGCTCTGATGCCGATACACCAAGCACCAAAATAAAGCAAAGAAAAACGGTTCCCACCAGCGTTGCGCCGGTGGGTCCAAGCATTCGGTCCATATTCCATCCTCAGGTCTTGAGACCTGAAGCTACTGCTGGTTGGTCACAATTTCTACGTTGTTCTGGGCCATTGTGGAGACAGTGTTGCGTGCAAATGGAAAAGCTCCCTGAGCACTGAGCCCGATGGCGGTGGCACTCCTGCTGCCTACTTTGATCTGCTCCACATTGTATTTAGTGCAGCAGTCTTGGCAGGGGCAGGAGGGGTCAAGAGCCTGACAGCAGGCGCACTCGCCAGAGTCCTGGTTCTTCTTGATCTTCAGGTTGTTCTGAGCGGTGACCGCCGCCGTATTAGTCCCGAAGGGAAGTGCCCCCTGAAGGCCCACTCCTATCGCCAAAGCGTTATCATTTCCTACGTCAACAGAGTCAAAGTTGGTATCTGCTGCTGGCGGGAACTTGAATGCACTGCTTCCAGTCTCAAAAATGCCCTGCCCAAGTATATCTACACCGCCGCTTCCGACCATTGCGCTCTGAGCCATAGCCGGAGCCGCAAGAGCTGCTACAGCTATAGCCAGCACCAAGAATATTGCTACTCTTCTGATAGTCTCACCCCGTAAATCTTTTTAGGTTAAGCTTAACTGACACCCAATTATATTTATACGTTTTGGTGCTTATTACTGGAAAGTAATAGAATTATAGAAATATTCTAAATAGAAAATTTTGCATTTGGTATGTGAGAGGAATAATAGGAGACCTACAACAGATATCGAAAATTGGAGGATAGAGCAGCTCTATTAACATAATATTATTAAATCAATACTGAGAGAAGCTCAAAATGCGGATGGATTGGGCCTTCGCCCATTGGATTTTGGCAGAAGGCAAGGGATCCGAGGCCTGGGAAAAGGAAAGATGATGGAAAAAAGTACCACAGAAGAGGGCAATGGGCTTCTAACAGCCACATATTCTTTATCTCAGTTTCTCTTCCACCTCCGGAGCATAAACGATGGTCTGTACTGGCTCTATGATTATATTGGAAGTGGCCACAGCACGTCCCCCTTCCACAGTATTTATGGCGTTGACGGTTATGCCGCTGACCTCCACATTCAGGTAATTTCCGCCACTTATCACCTCATGCTGTTCATCTCCGGCATTATTCCCGCCGCCCTTCACCGATATGTCCAGAGAGTTGGCTAAGCTTTGATCTCCAGGACCTCTATTCTGTGAATCCTTGTAGATCAGATCCCTCTGTCTTGCGGCATTTATCGCGAACAGATCCTGTACTCTCGCCTCTGAATCTGAGCTGTCCAGGAGGATCTTTTCATTCATTGGCGGGAGAGAGGGCCTGGAGGCAAAAAGGGGAGGGCTTATGCCCGGAACATGTCGCGAGGCCCAAGGAAAATAGACGGTATTGCCAGAGAGCTTGAGCTTTCCTAAATCGGAATTCTGTTGATGATGAAGGAGATCGTAATTCGAATCTTTGAGATCAGTTCGCTGTCCTAAACCATCCAAATACGGCTGGCCCACTGAGGAGACTGGGTAAATGAGAATAAAGAGAATTCCCACCAGCACCAAGCCAGTGGGTTTCGAGATCTCCTTCATGTCAATTCATTCAAGCGGCGGCTTCTGACTCGGCCTGATTGGTCACTATCTTGACGTTGTTGACGGCTGATGCGAATCCGAACGCGAGAGCCTCCCTGTTGCCAACCTTGATCTGCTCAATGTTAAGGTTGAGGCAGGAGTCCATGCAACCAGTAGGATAGCCTTCGTCGTCATAAGTATCACATGGGCTGCAGATACCAGAATCCTGGTTCTTCTTGATCTCTAGGTTGTTCTCGGCATTGGCAGGGCCATTGCGGAATCCAAAGGGAAAGCCACTGTCCGTTCCAAAGGCGGTAGCCTTATCATCTCCCACTTGCACCGAGTCGTAGTTGGTATCCGTGTAGTCCACAGGGAAGCTAAACGCGCTCCCATCGGTCTCGAAGATCCCGTCACCCAAGATGTCTACTCCGTCGCCGCCATATGCTCCCTGAGCCATGACTGGAGCCAGGAGGATAGCTATGGCCAGAACCAATAATACTCCTATTTTTTCGATAGTCTCACCCCATACATCCTTTAATATAGTCTTTTGTTGGTATTAATAATACTTATATTTTTTGGTAAGACATATTAGATTTTGCATCTGGATGCATCTCATAACTCCGGAAATATCTCAGCAAATTAGCCTCGATATTGCTGCCTTTGAGTCCAAGATCAACGCAGAATATAATACCAGAATATCAGTGAACTGATAAGCATGGATGGCATATCCCATAAGAAGCAAAGGATGTCTGTCCAATATTATACCCTCACCAACCCAAAATACATTTCTCTTTTGCTGTAATTGGGTGAAGTTCTTATCCTTAATATTATATTTACTCTATACCGTAAAATAAAAACCATATTGTTATGAGCCGATAGGCATAAAGTCTATAGATCGCAAGCAAATACCAAAGTAGACTATATAGCCCCACCACATTCATGGCAAAAAAGCGCAGACTTCCGGATTCGCCAATGAGCGCTAATTTATAGAGACGAAGTAATAATCATCATACCGAGGATACACTCCCACTCTTGAGCGAAGAGATGAACGCTGCTGGAAAAGAGAAGCCAATGCGTTAGACTGCCACCCAAGAAAGAGAGGAACGCCCAACAGGCGGCCTCGAGACAAAAAAAATCGAAACCGCTCCTGGGCTTGGACGGCTTAATCTCTTTAGACCTGATTGGTTACAATTTTGATGTTATTGGTCGCTGATGCAGAGCCGAAGGCCAAGGCCTCTCTATTGCCCA
>JAPKYD010000089.1 GCA_026394475.1 Methanothrix sp. | reverse complement strand
AGCCATGATTTTGCCCATTCGTCCATGTATGGTATATTAGGGTATACATATATTTATAGATTTCCCTTAAAAAGAGTTACAAGAGGATAAAAATTCAAAATAAAATCAAAGTTAAGCCCTAAATCGCGGAGTTAAGGTTATAAATCATGGACCGAAAAGATATAAAGCAAGTTCTGCTCCACATATCAGTTTGAGTTATCTGGCAGTGATGGATTTGAAGGCAGTCATATTGGCGGCCGGAGAGGGCCGCAGGTGCAGGCCGCTTACTCAGACCAGATCCAAGGTCATGCTGCCCGTGGGCAATAAGCCCTTCATGGAGCATGTCATCCTGGCGTTGGCCGCAAATGGCGTTCGAGATCTCTACGTGGTGGTAGGATACCAGAAAGAAAGGGTGATGGACCACTTCGAGGATGGCCTTGATTTTGATGTGAAGATCACCTATATTGAGCAAAATGAGCTCCTGGGAACAGCACATGCCTTGCGCAAGGCCGAGCCGTATGTGGACGAAGAGTTTCTTGTGGTCAATGGAGACAATCTCATCGACTCCAAGGCGATCAATGAGCTGATATCGGCTCAAGGGGAGAACGTTATTCTGGCCGCCCTTCGCCCGCATACAGGCGACTATGGAGTCCTGATGATAGAACAAGAGAGGGTTATTGCCATAATCGAGAAGCCTGGAAGACCCTGCGCTGGAATTCTCAATACTGGAGCTTACAAATTCAGCCCTGCCATCTTTGAAGATCTCTCCCGGACGCCCATCTCCGAGCGCGGATCTTACGAGCTTACTCAAACTATATCCCAGATGATCGAGGACGGAAAGGAGATTGTGCCATTAATCAGCAATGGCATCTGGGCAGATGCCATCTTCGCCTGGGATCTCCTCAATGCCAACAGCCTGGCTCTGGGCATAAAGGACACCAGGATCTCGGGAGAGGTGGAAGAGGGCGCCAGGATCAGGGGGCCAGTGGAGATTGGCGAGGGCAGCATCGTCCGCTCCGGATCTTACCTGGTAGGGCCGATATCCCTCGGCAAGGACTGCGATATCGGTCCCAATGTGACGGTCTTGCCATCCACTTCCGTGGGCGACTCGGTCCGAATAGGCTCCCACTCCGAGATTCGAAACAGCATCATCATGAGCGGAGCCAGGATTGGCTCGGGAACCATAATATCCGACTCCGTCTTGGGCGCAAGCTGCATGCTGGGCGACCATCTCGTCATTGAAACTGGCGCTTCCGTAACAGAGGTGGAAGAGGCGTTTTATAAAGCGGAGTTCGGTGCCATCCTGGCCGATGATGTAGCCGTCGGAAGCAGAGTCCTGATAAGCCCAGGATCAATCGTGGGCACGGGCGCGCGCATCGGCTCCGGAGCGACAATTCACGGCTGGATCGAGAGAGAGAGCAGGGTGATCTAGAGATGTGCGGAATAGTCGCATACATCGGCGATGAGAAGGCGGGGCCGATACTCTTTGATACGCTGAAACGGCTGGAGTATCGGGGTTACGATTCTGCAGGAGTGGCGGTCAAGTCCGATGGAGCGATTGAGGTCATAAAATCAGCTGGCCGGATAGCCGATCTGGAGAAGGTCTACATGGCCTTGGGCAGTCCTGGAGAGAGCATGGGCATAGGCCACACTCGCTGGGCGACCCACGGGAGGCCCAGTGACAGGAATGCTCATCCCCACACCTCAGGCGAAGTCGCCATAGTGCATAACGGCATCATTGAAAACTACCTGGATCTGAGAGAGCTTCTCACAGAGATGGGCTACGAGTTCCAGTCCGAGACGGACAGCGAGGTTCTGGCGCATCTTATAAACTTCTACTACCAAGGCGATCTCCTCTCGGCTGTTTCCAGGGCCCTGGAGCGGGTGGAGGGCTCTTATGCCATAGCTGTCTTGGCGGCCAGCTCCCCTTACCTGGTTTGTGCCCGCAAGGACAGCCCCCTCGTGCTGGGCCGGGGCGAGGGCGCAACCTATGTGGCATCTGATGTGCCTGCGCTTCTTCCTTACACCAAAGACGTGATCCGCATGAAGGACGGCGAGATTGCTTGCGTCTATGATGATCGAGTCGAGCTGAGGGATCTGGCAGGCGTTCCCCACGCGGCTGAGGTCGAGCGCATCACCTGGGATGCAGACGCTGCGGAGCGGGGCGGCTATCCGCACTTCATGCTGAAGGAGATTCACGAGCAGCCGCGGGCCATTCGCGAGACCATTGCTGGCCGCATCTCGGAGATAAACGGTGATGTGCGGCTTCCCTTGGGCATGAGCGATGAGGAGACGGCAAGCCTGGAGCGGGTGACCATCATCGCCTGCGGCACATCCTATCATGCCGGTATGCTCGCCCGCTACCTCTTCGCCCGGGCGGCGGGGTTGCCGGTCGATGTGGAGGTGGCCTCCGAGTTCCAGCACCTCCAGGTCAGGCCCAAGACGCTGCTCTTGGGAATCACTCAGTCGGGGGAGACGGCCGACACCCTGATGGCCCTGAAGAAGGCCAAGACCTGCTGCATGCGGAGCCTGGCCATAACCAATGTCGTCGGCAGCACAGTGACGGAGCTGGTGAACGCAACCATCTACACCCGCTGTGGGCCGGAGATCGGAGTGGCTGCGACCAAGACCTTCACCTCCCAGCTCGTGGCGCTCATTCTGCTGGCCGTGCGACTGGGCCGCGCCCGCGGCCACCTGACCCCGGACCAGGCCAGGAAGATGCTCATCGAACTCACCAAGCTTCCCGGACTTGTGCAGAGGGTTTTGGAGAAGCGGGAGGAGATCAGGGAGATCGCGGAGGCCTATGCTGATGCAGGCTGCTACTTCTTCATCGGCAGGGACTATCTCTATCCCATCTCACTGGAGGGCGCTCTGAAGATGAAGGAGATCGCCTACATCCCCTCGGAGGGCTATGCCGGAGGCGAGCTCAAACACGGGCCGCTGGCTCTGATTACCGATAATACGCCGGTAGTGGCGCTAGCCACCTGCGGCAGGAAGATCCAGTCCAACATTAAGGAAGTCAGGGCCCGCGGCGCGGATGTAATTGCTCTGGCCTCGGAAGGTGACCCGGATATCGGCAAGGTGGCGAGTGTGGTGATTGAGCTGCCCGAGACCAGGCCGGTCTTCTCTGCGGTGCTCTGTACCGTGGTGGTGCAGCTTCTGGCATACTACACGGCCAACAAGCTCGGTCTGCCCATCGATAAGCCCAGGAACCTGGCGAAGTGCGTCACGGTGGAGTAGAGCTTGCGGACGCTTGCAGCTTCAGCTGCAGATCTCTAATCCCGTCGTTCTCATGAACATGCACCGCCAGGACGCGGCCTTTGACAGCTCTCAGGAGATCCTTTGCTTCAAAACCGAATCTTCTGGAGGCGATCTTGAGATGCCCCAGGTCCAGGAGCACCCCCACCTCCGGAAAGATCTCTTGAAACCGCGCGAACTCCTCCGGCCGGGTCATCATGTAGGCTT
>JAPKYD010000084.1 GCA_026394475.1 Methanothrix sp. | reverse complement strand
ACGAAGTTCACCGCCACCGCCCCCAGGATCAGCCCCATGATCCTGGTGGTGACCATGATGCCCGTGATCCCCAGGGCCCGGTCGATGTACTCCGAGAACTTGAGGATGAAGAAGGTAGCCGCGAAGGTCAGTATCAGCGCTAAGAGCACCAGCGCCTTCTCGGTGAGGGTGCCCGCCGCTCCCATCAGCACCACCACAGTGGTGATGGCCCCAGGACCGGTGAGCAGCGGTATGGCCAGAGGAAAGACAGATACGTCCTCCCGCTGGTTGGCGTCCCTCAATTCCGCCTCGGTAACCTTCTTCTGCTGGCGCACGCCTCGCAGCATGTCGATGGCCACCAGGAAGAGCAGGATGCCGCCCGCGACGCGCAGGCTGTCCACAGTTATGCTGAAGAGGCGCAGCACCACGTCCCCTGCCACGGAGAACAGAATGGCGATGGAGAAGGCCACCAGGGTGGTGCGCGTGTAGATCCGGCTCTTCTCCTGGGAGCTCAGGCCTGAGGTGAGGGTAACGAAGATAAGGGTGGCTTCGATGGGGTTGACTATCACGAATATGGAGGCGAAGGCATATACGAAGTAGAGGAGATAGTCGTTTATTCCCATTTCCTGATCCCTTTTACACGATACATCCGGAGCGCCCACTCCGGGCCGCTTCTCTGTTGAACTTTATTTAGATAATGCCATTCCTGCTTTAAAAAACTCCCTGACGGGGCAAGAAAACTTTTTCCAAATCGCTGCGGCGAGCCAATAAAGGGGGACGAAGAATATCGTCTGGCACAGAGGATGAATGCGGAATGATTTGGCTAAATGAGCGAGGAATGGCATTTTATATCGCCTGAGCAGTCCGTTAGCTTGTATGAAGGCCATGCCAGAGAAGATAGCAGCGTTGATTGCCGTAACGCTCCTCCTGATTGCCGGTTGTGCGAGTGCCTCTGTCACCGTCAAGCCGGGCGATCGAATCCAGGCGGCCATAGATGCCGCCAGACCAGGTGATCGCATAGAAGTCTACAGCGGCACCTACCAGGAGAGCCTTGTGATCAACAAGCCGATCGTGCTGAAGGGCATAGACTCGGGAAGCGGCCTTCCGCGCGTGGAGACAGAAAACGGTCCGGCCATAGCCCTGAAGGCAGACGGTATCGTTCTGGAGGGCTTCTGGGCCAAGAGTGCCAGCGGCTGGACAGAGGATGCCGGCATCCTGGTGCTCTCGAACAACAACGTCATCCGCAATAACATGGCCAGCGGCAATGGAAATGCCGGGATGCTCTTCCAGGAGTGCCACAACAACACCATCGCTGGCAACGTGGCTTTGGCAAACAGCAGAGAGGGCCTATCCCTGAAGAACTGCAGCAGAAATATCCTGCAGGGAAACCAGGTCAAAGAGAACAAATACGGTCTCAAGCTGGTGAACTCCCAAGGAAATGAGGTACTGGGCAATAGCTTCCTCCAAAACAGATACGAGGCCATTTATATGCAGAACTGCCAGAGCAATCTCATCGAAGGAAACTATGCCGGCAGCAACGATGGCGGGCTGATCATGGACACCTGCCGGGACAACATTGTGCAAAAGAACGATTTTGTGGGAAACGTTAAGGGCATATCTGTTTCCTATCTCGATGTCAGCAAAGGGATCAAGTCTCAAGGCAAGGGCGTGGTCATCTCCTATAACAGCATGCCCTCGGAGGAATCAGCCTCCTCCAACAACACCTTTTACCTGAACAATCTCTCCAACAAGAACAACGCCTACGACGACAGTCTGGACCGCTGGGACAACGGCAAACTGGGCAACAACTACAGCAACTTCAATGATGCTTCCGAGGGCTGCAAGGGCAAGAAGATCTGCGACTCCGAGTATCGCATCCCCGGCGGTCACAGCGTTGACCAGTTTCCTTTAGCTGCTCCCGCCAAGATCCCGGGCCGATCCTCTGGTCCGGGCGGCGCAGTCCTCCAGCTCTTCCAGTTCAGCTTCCTTCCCGGCAGCGAGATGAGGGTGAACTTTACCTCTCCAGCAACCTCTGAGGTCTGGTTGGGAGTGGCTTTGGGCAACCAAAGCCAGAATGACCTGTATCTGGGCCGGAATGTCACTGGAGATGTCGTCCTCACGGCTCCGTTGGAGGAAGGCTCCTATCGGTTGCGCATGCATGACAAGAATGGCACAGAGGTCATGTCCATGGCCTTCAGGGTGGCCGTGCCCGGCATCTTTGCCTCGCCCTTGCAGGTGGGCACCTGCGAGAAGATCTTCGTTGCCTTCTTTGGGGCATCCGGACAGACCAACGACTGGATCGGCATGTCCCGGGCAGGCACTTCAGACGTCGCCTCCCGCCAGAACCTGATGGGCCAAGAAAACGGCAACATCACCTTCTCCAGTTCTGACGGGGGCAGCTTCGAGTTCAAGATGTTCGCGGCCGGTGCCTCTGAGCCATTGGCATCGAGCAATATCGTGGAGGTGAAGGCCACCTCTGGTGCCAAGGTGGTCGCTGAGCCCTCCCATGTCGCTCCGGGCGGCACGGTTACTATCACCTACTGGGGAGCGCCGCCGGAGGGAACGGGCGTAATCGGCATGTATGGAATGACCCGGCCGGATAAGTTCGACCTGGGGAAGAGGCCCATCGGCAGCAGAAGCTGCGGCAGCATGACCTGGCAGCTTCCCTATGCTTCAGGCCAGTACGACTTCAGGATGTTCCATGATGACATCAACCGGCCTCTCATCGCCCAGAGCAATGTCGTGACCGTGGGATGAAAGCTCAAGGCGTCCCTTGCCCAGCCTTGAGCAGGGTCGAGCATATCGTGCAGGCCCTCCTTGGCCAGCACATCGGGCTCCAGGCCGGCATAAAGGAGGGCGGCACTCTTTGCAGAGCAGCCCAGCACAGCTCCAATTCCAGGATAAAACAGCTCGCTGTCCACCAGCCAGAGCGCTTTTTTCGTGCCGAAGGCCCTGCCCAGATACTTGAGAAGCTGGGCAGCATTCAGCCTTGTCCCCTCCAGAGGAACGTAGAGATAGCCGCTCTCCTGCACCCTCAATCCGTAGGGACTGTAGCACTCCTCGATGGCTGATTTGAGGCCGGCCACATCGGCCAGGGAGCGACGATCATGGAAGAGGAGCAGGATCATGCCTTAAGCTTGTGGGCAGAAGAGGTTAATGAGCTCTTGCAGGGATCATTTCTTTAAGCTGGACGCGCCTAACAGGCAGCGATGGATCTTGAGACCAAGGCTCACCTCCTCGGCTTCGGAACCGTGCAGCCTTACCGGTCTGGCATCGTCTGCCAGGCGGGCGGGCAGGTATCCACCGCAGGCCCTGGCGCTGGCGGCCAGTCTGTCTTCTTTCGCTCCGGTGAGCGGATAGTGAGGTTATCTGTGGTTGAAAGCTCGCCTCTGCGAATGGAGCGCAGAGAGGATGGAGTCTCTGTTTTAAAAGGCGACAGAGAGATCGCCAGCGGAAAGCTCGTAGAGCCGCTTTTGCACTGTCCTGAGCAGGCCTACATCACCGTCTCAGAGCGCTGCATCTATGACTGCAAGTTCTGTGCCGTGCCCAGGCTGCAGGGCGGTGTGAAGTCTCTGCAGACGGTTCGAGAGATGGTGGAAGGGGCGCAAAAGACAGGACTCCTTCGGGCCATCTCCCTGACCAGCGGCGTGGAGGTCTCGCTGCGGCACGAAGCGAAGCGGGTGGCGGAAATAGTCCGGGACCTGAAGGCCTTCGGCTTGCCCTTGGGCGTCTCGGTCTGCCCCTTTCCTGGCGTCAATCAGATGCTGAAAAGAGCGGGAGCAGATGAGGTGAAGTACAACCTGGAGACCGTGGACCGCGATCTTTTCCCGCAGGTCTGTCCAGGTATCTCATTTCAGGAGATAATGGATGCTCTGCAGGAGGCGGTTGGCATCTTCGGCAAAACCAGGGTCTTCTCCAATGTCATCGTGGGCCTGGGCGAGTCCGACAAAACCCTGCGCCAGGGCATCGATGAGCTGGCGGAGATGGGCGTCTTGCCGGTTTTGCGGGCGGTTTACCCGCATCCCTTGCGCGTCGGCGAGGTGGAGATGACGAGGCCTTCGGCGGAGCGGCTGCTTGGCCTGGCCAGTCACCTGAAGAGGGCGCTGGAGAAAAACGATCTGAGGGGCGATCTTGCTCAGACTGGGTGCTATCGCTGCACAGGATGCGATCTCACGCCACATCGTGATCTTTAAGCGGCGCTCAGAACTCAATATCCTCATCATGAATCAGACAGGCCTTGTCATCATTGCGCCATAGTCATTTTTGCTGATAGGTTTAAATTCGCGTGTTTACATCTTTCCTCAAGATGAAGATAGCCCTCCTGCAGCTTAATCCCACCGTAGGAGACCTCAAAGGCAACAGCGACCTCATCGCCCGAGCCGTACGTCAGGCCGGGGACGCCGATCTGGCCGTCACCTCCGAGCTGGCGCTCCTGGGCTATCCGCCTCGCGATCTGCTCCTGAATGCCGATTTCGTGCGAGCCGGCTGGGATATCTTGAGACAGCTTGCCTTGGATCTGAAAGGCTCGTCTCCGGTCCTGGTGGGCCTGGCCGAGCCCAATCCCGGGGAAGTGGGCCGACCCCTCTTCAACTCCGCGGCCCTGCTGAGGAGCGGGCAGGTGGAGAGGACCTATCATAAGACGCTGCTTCCCACCTATGACGTCTTCGACGAAGAACGCTACTTTGAGTCCGCCTGCGAGCCACAGATCCTGGATATTGGGAATATCAGGCTAGGCATCTCCATCTGCGAGGACATCTGGAACGATCGCGACCTCTGGAGGCGCAGACGCTACCACACCGATCCCATTGAGGAGCTGGTGAAGGCGGGAGCCGGGGCGGTAATCAACTTATCCGCTTCGCCCTTTACGGTGGGAAAGCAGGCACATCGCGAGGCCATGTTGAGCAGTATGGCCCGCAAGTACGGGGTTCCTTTCCTGTACGTCAACCAGGTGGGCGGCGACGACGAGCTGGTCTTCGACGGAAGAAGCTGCTTCTTCGACGGCAGAGGCCGCCTGGTTGCCCGCGCCAGGGGCTTCGAGGAGGATCTGATAGTAGCAGACCTGGAATCTCTCGCTGGAACGATAGCCAAAGACGATTTCGCGCCCGAGGCCGAGATCTGGCGCGCTCTGGTCCTGGGCACGCGCGACTACGTGCATAAGTGCGGCTTCTCAAGCGCTCTTCTGGGGCTTTCGGGCGGCATAGACTCCAGTCTGGTGGCCGCTGTGGCCGCCGAAGCCTTTGGCCCAGAAAGCGTTTTGGGCGTGCTCATGCCCTCGCCTTACTCAAGCATAGGAAGCATAGAGGACGCGCAGAGGCTGGCGCAAAATCTGGGCATAAAGACGATCGCTATTTCCATCACGGACATCATGGCCTACTTCGACTCCGGGCTGGAGGACGCTTTCCGCGGCCGGGAACGAGACGTGACGGAGGAGAACATCCAGGCCCGCATTCGGGGCAACCTGCTCATGGCGCTGTCCAACAAGTACGGCTCCGTCCTCCTCACCACGGGAAATAAATCAGAGCTGGCGGTGGGCTACTGCACCATCTACGGCGATATGTCCGGCGGCCTGGCCGTCATCTCGGATGTCCCCAAGACCATGGTGTACCGCATGGCAAAATGGTTGAACGCCTCTCGAGGGCAAGAGATCATCCCTGCCGCAGCGATGAGCAAGGCCCCCTCCGCAGAGCTTCGTTTCTGCCAGACCGACCAGGACAGCCTGCCGCCCTACGAGGTTCTGGATGCGATTCTTGAAATGCACATCGAGCGGCACCAGTCGGCGGAGGCGATCCTCGCTCAGGGATTTGATGCGGAGACGGTAGGCCGCGTGCTGCGGCTGGTTAAGAACGCCGAGTTCAAGCGCAAGCAAGCTGCACCTGGGTTGAAGGTAACCGACCGGGCTTTCGGAAGCGGCTGGAGGATGCCCATCGCCTGCCGGGCCTGGTGATGCCGGATAATTTTGAGTCTCGTTTAAATATGTTCAGTCATTAAAACGATCACTGTTATGACGTGGTGGACCAAAATGAGCAGGAAGCTTATCATCGCTATGTTGGTTTTCTTTGCTGCTCTTGTCCTCTCCTCGGTTTCTGTCCAGGGGCAAGAGGCCTCCTACGGGCAGAGGCTCATCCTGAATGTCTACCTGGATAATACCGGCAAGGGCCTGGTTACGGGCTACGCCGAGAACGTCAGCGGCCTGGCTTTCCTGAACACATCGCAGTACAGGTTCGAGAACGATACTCATCAGCTCTATGCCCTCACAGACGGCCTGACCACGAAAGAAGGCGACCTCTGGACCATGAGGTTTGCCTCCCGCGGCTATTACGACGATTACCACGTTGCCTTCTACCTGCCCGGCTACATGAAGCTGGGAAAGATCAATGTCACCGATGGTCTGAACTATCTCTTTTCAGCGTCCAATGAATCCCTGGTGGTGGATGTGCAAGGGTATGAGGTTCAAAATCCCAAGATCGCCATCGATTATCAGCAGCCTTTAGCTGTGAATCCCCTCCTTCCCCCTGGCCCTCCTGGCTTCGTGGGCAATGACTTCAATCTCGCCAAGCTCTTGATCATTGCCGCTCTCCTGGCCCTCGGCTCAGCCTTTGCCATCTTCATGATGCGACTAAAGAATGATTCCGGCAAAGGCGCTACAGCCAGGGTAGATACTATAATGGCAGCGCCGGTTGAGGCCTCTCATCCCCTGGATCTACCTGAGGGAGCATCTCACGGGCCTGGAAAGGACTTGGACTTCCCAGAAGAGGTCGCCTCTCCTGAATCTGAGCAAACGGATGACGGAGTCTACCTGGTCGAGGCAACTGAGCTTATGCCTTCCGAAGACTCTGAGGAACACATGGACTCCGGGTCGGATAGCGCTTTGAAGAATAAAATAGAGGTCAGCAGCGAGATGGAGGCGGTGATGCAGACCCTTACCGCCAGGGAGCATGCAGTGCTGACAACTTTAATCGATCATGGAGGCAGAATGACCCAGGCGGAGATAAGGTACGAGACCGGCACGCCAAAATCCTCTCTTACTGGCATTTTGATCTCCTTGGAGAGAAGAAAACTCATAACCAAGAAGGAATGGGGTAGAACAAACATAATAGAACTTTCTGAATGGTTTTTATCCAAGAAAGAACGTTCTTGAACATTTTGGCTTCTTTATCCCGCTCTCAGATTGATCGTTCGTTCAGCTCTATCTTTTTGTATCGTTCATGCCAGGCCTACTTTGGGAGCGGCCAAAAGCAGAGCCGTTCTTGAAAGATAATCGGGTAGGAAGTGTGGGATATAAATAGTGAGGTATGACCAAAATGAAATGCAGGATTACTCTGATGGCGCTGGCTATTGTCTGCGTCATGGTGGCGCCGACGTTCTCGGTGCCGGCTGATAAGTTGCCAGCCGATAAGAGTGCAACGAATATCCGACATGAATGGAGACAAGATCGGAGCGAAGATGGATGAGCTAAATGACATGACCGTGAATCAAATCAAGGAGCTGCACCAGAAGAGGATGCAAGAGCAAAACAACATGACTTGGAGCGAGCTGAAAGAAGAGAACCAGAAATTATGGCAAATTTCCGAGATCATGGATTATGCGCGCTGCGGGCATGATGCCAGGAATAGCGCCAGCGAAAGTGGCTCAATCCCGTTCATGGGCGTGTCGGAAGGTCCTGCCTAGGGCCCACAAAGCCGTCCATTATCATCCATAAAGATGGTCCATCCCCTCCTGGGCAAGAAACCGTGCGGTGGCTGGCATATGATTCGCCGGCCATCTTCTTTGCATCCCGATGGGCAATTAATCTTTTAAGTTATGGGATCAAATCCTTAAATGTAAGAACGATGAATTTGGGAAAGATGAGAGGTCTGTGGCACGAGGCGCAATAAAATTCGGATAAAAAAAAGAGTTTATGATCAACAAAATATAAGATGGCAGAAATTGGCAGGCAGGTCCTTATGATGAGCATTCGTAGAAGATTTCTATATATGTGTCCATACATGGTGCTGGCAAGTTTGATGCTTATCGGTCTTGCCGATATGAGTTTTGCGCAGCCCGATCAGATCTTAAACATGAACGAGAACAGAGAGCGGATGGATTCCGAGCAGCCAGAAGGCATGATGTTCCATCAAATGGAGGGCCTCCCCATGGGGGTGCCCATCGAGATTCTTCAAAGTGGACGGGGCTTCGCTCTGAAGGACAATGAATCTCATGTCTTGAGACTAAATGTGGAGACTTTGCTGCCCCTGGACCCCACGCAGATCAGAACGCTGCTGGCCTCCAATAAGAGCCTCGACGAGATAAGGGAAGAGATCCGGGCAAGAGAAGACGAGACTACCTATCGTGGAAGCTTGATGCTGGACAGAAGCATTTACCCTCTGGGCAACATCGAAATATCCCCCTCGGGCAATAACTCAACTATTGTAAGGGCTGATTTGGCAGACCCCAGCCTCGCATCTGCAGACAACGAGATAGCGATCGTGGGCAGTATATCCGTGATCATCGCGACCTCAGAAGGTGGCATGGTGGGCAAGGGTGAGCTGGAACTGAACCAAACCCAGCACGCAGGACAGTACACGGTATTGCTCGATATGCAGCCTCTCCGGTGCGGAAAAGGGCATGACGGTATCGGGGAGATGTGCCGGTAGATCTTTGAACTCACAGACTTCACCGGAGGATTTAATTGATGATTTCAGCCAAGCTAGCGGGCTTATTCCTTGCTCTGCTTCTTATTTTTGCATCTTTAGGCCTAGTCGAAGCACGGCAGCTTTTCCTGAACGTCTACGTGGATAATACAAACACAAAACAGGTTCTTGTGGTGGGAAACGTGGACGATCCTGTGGGCCTTCCCTTCCTGAACTCCTCTGAGCACATCTACGAGGAGAACGGCCAGCTTTATGCCGTCACTGATTCTCTTCTGGAGAAAGAGGACCGAGGGTGGAGACTGAAACTTCCTTTAAGCGGCTACTATGATGAGTATCATGCCGTCTTCTACGTCCCCGGCAGCTTCGAGCTCAAGGAGATCAATTGCTCCAGGGGGTTGGAGTTTCTCTCTTCCACCTACAATGGTTCTATAGTGCTGGACGTGCAGGGATTCGACCTGACTGATCCTGAAGTGTCCTTGAGCTATCGTGCCGCCTGAACTCGGAATGATCCCCCTTCTGATCTTTAAGATACGGATTCTTCTGGCAAAAATTCTCAATATATTGCTAAAGTAAATTAATGATGAGAAATTATTAATAACATAACATCATTAAATGATTAGGAGGGACCTTATGGAGACTTCTGTCAGTAGTAGCAATAAATCTTTCATGTGGACCAGGGTGCTGGTGGTGCTCCTGGGAATCGTTGCTCTCCTCTGGAGCGGATACATCTTGGACATTATGGTTTACTTCTTCGCTTTCTTTGCCATCATCGGCTCTATTGGAACCCTGGCCGTGGGAGTATCTTACAGCAAGGAGCAGCTTCCTGCTCCCCGCTGGGCTATGTTGCTCCTGGGCATCCTGGGGCTCATCATCGGCGTGGCGACCGTGGCCTCCCCGGTCTTTATGGCTGTGGCCATCATCTACTTCATAGGCGCATGGGCACTGGTCACGGGAGTAGGGGATCTCGTCATCGCTTTCACGCAGGCCCCCGCGGGCAATCCGCGCCTCATTCTGGTGGTCTCGGGGATAATCTCTGTGCTCTTCGGTCTGCTGGTGCTCTTCAACCCGCCTCTGCTCACTGCCATTCTCTTGGTGCAGGTATTGGGAATCTATGCCATCCTCATCGGGCTCCTGGGTGTGGGATACAGCATGACTGTACCTTCCGAAGAAGCCGCGCCCAAGGCCGCAGCTTAATTTTTTTGTTTTTCACTATTTTTTAAAAAAATGTCTTGTGACGCTCCGGCCTAATCCGGGAACAAGGAAGACTGAGATATGACCGGGTTTTTGGCTATGCCCACGTCACCACCACATCGTCCGTCCTGTACCCTGGTCTGACCTTGGACTCCTGCAGAGGCGTTATCGCGCCGCTCTTGAGCATGACCAGGCCAGTGTAAGCGATCATGGGGCCGTTGTCGCCCATGAACTTATGGGGCGGCAAGAAGAACTTCGCGCCCCTCTCCTGGCACATGATGTTCAGCATCTCGCCCAGACGCTTGTTTGCCCCCACGCCGCCTACCAGCATGGCCTCCTTCTTCTCGGCATGGGCCATGGCCCTCTCCGTCACCTCGACCAGCATGGCGAAGGCGGTCTCCTGCAGGCTATAGCAGACGTCGGCCAGGTCGTACTTCTTGGCCGCTTCCGTGGCTGCAGTGGACAGGCCGGAGAAGGAGAGATCCATGCCCTTCACCGTGTAGGGCAATGGGATGTAGCGCTTGGCGTCTCTTGCCAGCTTCTCCACCGGAGGGCCGCCTGGATGAGATAGTCCGACGCTTCTGGCAAACTTATCGATGGCGTTTCCAATGCTGATGTCCAGGGTCTCCCCAAAGATCCTGTACCGTCCCTGGCGGAGGGCCAGGATTTGTGAGTTGGCCCCGCTGACGTATATTATCGCGGGATCGCTGGCACCCGACTGCCATTTTCCCACCTCGATATGAGCCACGCAGTGGTTGACGCCCACGAGCGGCAGCCTGAAGCGCAGGGAGAGCACGCGCGCCGCCGTGGCCACGGTGCGCAGGCACGGCCCAAGGCCCGGACCCTGGGAGAAGGCGATGGCCTCCATCTTCAGGTTCTGCTCCCTGGCCTTGGCCAGAACATCCCCCACCACCTTGGCCATGTGCTCCGCATGGTGCTGGGAGGCCTCACGGGGGTGGATGCCGCCACGGGCGGGAGTGTAAGTCGCGCTCTTCTCGTAGATCACTCCCTGCTCATCCACCAGGGCAGCGCTGAGGTTCCAGGCCGTACCTTCCAAGCCGAATATTATCATCAGTATTATTACTCCTATTATGAATCCTCAGAGATAAGCAAGGCCGATATCCTTCCTGTAGCGCATTCCATTGAACCTGATCCTCTTGATGTTGTCATAGGCTCTGGTCCTGGCCTCGGCAAGTGTTCTGCCACGGGCCACCAGGGTCAGCACGCGGCCTCCGGTGGTGAATAACCTTCTTTTGCCCTGGGCGTCATTGCCGAAGGCGGTGCCGTTGTGGTAGACCAGAACGTCCGGGTCTACCTTCTCCAGACCGCTGATGGGCATGTTGGTGTAGTGCTCGCCGGGGTAGCCGGGCCGCTCACTGCCACCGGAAGACAAGGGCTTGATGGCTCTTCCCGAGGTGGCGCACACCCCCAGGCAAAAGTTGGGCGACCACTCCAGCTGCACGCCACGCAGCCTCCTGTCCAGCATGGCCATAGATAGCTGGTAGAAGTCTGTCTTCAGGCGGGGCAGGATCACCTCCGCCTCGGGGTCGCCCAGGCGCACATTTATCTCCAGAACGTGAACATCTTTTTCATCGGAGATCATGAGGCCGAAATAGATCACGCCCGTATACTCCTGGGCCGTGGCCTCTTTGAAGCCGCGTACAGTGGGGACGGCGATCCTCTTGATTATCTTCTCCGTCAGCTCCTCATCCAGCCAGGGGTGCGGCGAGAAGCCTCCCATGCCTCCCGTATTGGGATTGTTGTCCAGGTTGGGGTTGCCGGAGAGCTTGTTGAAGAGCCGGATGGCGACGCCCTCGTCCGCCGCATAGGCCTGCTTGTAATCCATTGCCGACTGCAGCGGTAGCACCGTCCCTCCATCGCTGAGAGCGAAGAACATCAGCTCGCGGCCTTCCAGCCGCTCCTCTATCTCGATTTTATTGCCCGCCGGCCCAAAGAGCCTGGGGCTTACCATAATGCGATCGATGGTGGAAAGGGCCTCCTCCTGTGAGCTGCAGACCACCGTCCCCTTTCCGGCGGCGAGGCCGTCCGCTTTGATCACCAGGCCCTTCTCAGGGTCTTCGGCCAAGGTCGATCGTACGTACTCACGGGCCTCATCGGCATCGGCGAAGTTCTGGCAGGGCGGCACTGGTACCCTCAGTCTCTTGAGAAGGTCCTTGGTGTAGCACTTGCTCCCTTCCAGTATTGCCGCCTCTCTCCTGGGGCCCAGGATTCTCTGGCCTTCCTCCTGAAAGATGTTGACAATCCCTTCGGAGAGGTAGCCTTCCGGGCCGACAAAAGTCAGGTCTATGCTCTCTTTCTTTGCAAAATCGAGCAGCTCCGAGATCGACTTCAAAGCTTTGCCCTGCCCTGCAGCAAGGCGGCACTTCTCCATCATCTCGCTGCCGGCATTGCCGGGAGCGACATATACGATCTCGACGGCAGCACTCCGGGCAAAGGCATGGGCTATGGCATTTCCTCTGCCCCCTGCGTCCACCACCAGAACTCTCTTGCCGGACATCAGATTCCCCTGAAGAGTATAACCCTAGATAAGGATATTTGCGCCTGCCGCCATTCTCAGGCCGGAGTGTTTCATCCGATCGGTTAGCTTTATAAAACTCGATGTCAAGCCCAGGTTATAAGTCTTCATAACACACCTTGGCAATAGAGATGATGATTTGATGTACTCCCAAGAGCAGATTCAAAAGACTATTCAGGAGAAGAACGTAGAGTTCCTCCGGCTGCAGTTCACGGATATTCAAGGGATAGTAAAGAACGTGGCCATTCCCACCTCCCAGATGGGAAAGGCTCTGAAGAACGGCATATCCTTCGATGGCTCATCCATCGAGGGCTTTGCCAGGATCCAGGAATCGGATATGGTCCTTCGACCCGACCTCTCCACCTTCTGCCTCCTGCCCTGGCGGTCCAAGGATGGCTCCAACGAAGGCCGGTTCATCTGCGATGTGCACCTCCCCAACGGAAAGCCCTTCGAGGGCGATCCGCGATATGTGCTGCACAGGCAGCTGCAGATAGCGAAGGAGATGGGCTACAAGATGAACGTCGGACCGGAGCTGGAGTTCTTCCTCTTTGAGAAGCAGAATGGTGGCTCCGCAACTGTGCCGCATGACTTTGGCGGCTACTTCGACCTCGGCCCCATGGACCTGGCAGAGGATGTACGGCGCGAGATAATAAGAGCCTTAACGCAGATGGGCTTCACCATTGAGGCTTCGCATCACGAGGTTGCCCGCGGCCAGCATGAGATCGACTTCGTTTATGACGACGCGCTGAAGAACGCTGATAAAGTGGTGACCTTCAAGTATGTCACCAAGACCATCGCCATGCGAGAGGGCTTGCGCGCCACTTTCATGCCCAAGCCTATCTTCGGGGCAGCCGGCACGGGAATGCATGCCAACATCTCCTTGTTCCGCGGCGACGAGAACGCCTTCTACGATCCCGAAACGGCCATGAACATCAGCGATCTGGCCAGGTTCTTCGCGGGAGGCCTCCTAGAGCATGCCAGTGCCATAACTGCCGTGGCGAACCCGCTCATCAACTCCTACAAGCGCCTGGTCTCAGGATTCGAAGCACCGGTCTACATCGCTTGGTCCGGGCCAAACCGCTCTTCGCTCATACGCATCCCTGCGGGACGCGGCCTCTCCACGCGGCTGGAGTTCCGGTCTCCTGACCCGGCCTGCAATCCCTATCTGACCTTCGCCGTCATCCTGGCGGCGGGCCTGGATGGGATCAGGCGGGGCATCGACCCGGGAGATCCCGTGGATCTCAATGTCTATGAACTCAGCATAGCTGAGCGCGAATCACTGGGCATAAAGACCTTGCCCGCCAATCTGAAGGAGGCCTTAGACCACCTGGAAGAGGATAAGGTGGTGCGTGCCGCCCTGGGCGATCATGTCTTCGACAACATCATGCGCCTGGGAATGCTGGAGTGGGAGGCATACAATACCTACGTCCATCCCTGGGAGATCGAGAGGTACATCAACGTCTTCTGAAGAGATCTCTCTGATCCTCTTCTTTCATTGATCTTCTCCTCATAAAAGCATGCGCCGGGGCTCATCCGAAATGTATATATCCAGCATCGACGTTGGAGGGGTCCGGGCCGGTAGCTTAGTCAGGCAGAGCGAAAGGCTCTTAACCTTTAGGTCGGGGGTTCAAATCCCTCTCGGCCCGCTTTGAGCGGGGCTGTGGCCTAGCCAGGTAGGGCGACGGGCTCCAGCGGTATAATTTGATGATGAGCAACGGGTCTGCTGAGGCCTCTCGACGGGGAGGCCGTTGATGATCCGTTGGAGCACTGAAATGGGTTGTTATCAGCCACCGTTTCTTCGGCTGGACACTTCAGTATCGGAGAGACCCGTCGATCGTGAGTTCGAATCTCACCAGCCCCACCTTTTTCTCCACAGCGCTTAAATATACATCCCGGAGAACTCTGGGGAGGTGCCAAGATGTACAGGGATATCCTCACCATGTGCTGGTCCATCAAGGAGGTCAATAATAACCTCACCGACAGGAAGCCTACCTCGGACTACTCGATAAAATACCTCAAAGATGCCTGCTCTGATCTGGCGATGTTGATGCGGGAGCTGGGCAGATCCATGCCCGGGGAGGCCATCGATGTGGTCGACAAGAAAGGCCAGAAGAAGAGCATCGCCCTGAGTGATGTGGCGGAGATGCTCTATGATGCCCGAAAGATAATAGAGCTGAACCTGATAGACAACATCGACCGATGGGCCAGGGCAAGGATGGCGGCAGGGGCACAATAGACCCTCAATCGCATGCCTCAGAACTCATAGGGCTCATCACCAGATCAGAAGGATTTTATCATCATCGGCGTCGCGATTGTATCTAAGCCATTATTATCGATATCGATATCAATTTTTTCTCTGGGATCAGGTTGATCTGGCAGGGATTCCTTGATAGCCTTCAATGGTGCGATTGGGCGTACACATCTCCATTGCCGGAGGTGTGGACAAGGCTGTGGACCGGGCAAAGGCGAAAGAATGCGACTTATTTCAGATCTTCTCCTGCAATCCTCGGGGCTGGAGGTCAAAGCCTCTTTCCGAAGATGAGGCCGAGCGCTTTATTGTCAAGTTCAAGGAATCGGGCCTGAACCTGGCGGTGGATCACATGCCCTACCTGCCCAATCTGGCTTCTCCCAAAGAGGATGTTTTTGCAAAATCAGTGGAGACTCTCGCCACGGAGCTGATGAGGTGCCAGATGCTGGGCATCCCTTATCTGGTTACTCATCTGGGAAGCCACCTGGGTACGGGCCGGGAGCAGGGCTTGAGAAGGATCGCAAGCGCCCTGGAGACGGCCTTCTCCTCGGCTGAAAATGATGTGGTGCCGCTCCTGGAGAATACCGCCGGAACGAAAAACAGCATGGGCGGATCTTTTCAGGATATTGCCGCCATCATCGAATCCTTAGGCGCGCGGCGTTTGGGCGTCTGCCTGGACACATGTCATCTCTTCGCTGCCGGGTATGAGCTGAGAACTGCGGGAGGCCTGGAAACGACTCTGGATCAGTTTGAGAGCAGTATCGGCCTGCAGATGCTGAAGCTTCTCCACCTCAACGATTGCCGGGGAGCCTTTGGCTCGCACCTCGATCGGCACGAGCATGTAGGTCTTGGGCAGATAGGAGAGCAGGGATTCAGGAACATTCTATGTCATCCGGCCTTGAAGGGCTTGCCCATGATCCTGGAGACGCCTGTGGATTTGCGCCGGGATGATTCAGGAAACCTCAGGATGGCGAGGCAATTGGCCTCAGAGACGAAATAGCTTCTCTACGACCAGCATCAGAGCGTCGTTGGAGATGGGCTTGACCAGGTAGCTGCTGGCCCCCAGGTCATAGCTCTTCTGGATATCTTGGTCCTCGTTGGATCCGGTGAGAATGACCACGGGGATTTTGCAGAAGGGCATGTCCTCTTTTATGCGGGTGAGAAGGTCAATGCCGCTGATATCTGGAAGGTTTATATCCAATAAAATGAGATTTGGCAAATTTCCGTCTTTGTGCCGTCTCTCCAGGGCTTCCATGGCCTCGCGACCACTGGTAGCCAAGACCAGATCCCTGTTCAGTCGGTTGAGCTTAAGGATCCGCTGCGTAAAGGCTGCGTCCTCCGGATTGTCCTCTACGAGCATGATCTTTATCTCTTGGTCCATATATTCACCTGAACTCCAAGCCCTTACGTGTCCTTTTGTCAGCGAGATCAAGACGCAAATGAAACTACACACAAAAATAGTTTTCCCACTGACGGAGGGAGCACCCATCTTCGTTGCGGTTCCTCAACGTAAACATTTATGTATGATCATATATTATGAATTTTTGAATATTTTCGTCCTTATGGGAGAAATATTGGCATATCGGTTGGGAAATGATCAGTCCTTCCTCATGATAAACCGCTAAACATAATCGTCACTTCGTTGGAGGATAACCTCTCCTCTGCAATTCTTCTCGTTTTAGTCGAGCCTTTGGGGTACGAGGCTTCTAGAGATGCGGCCGCTGGAGAGGAGCGCAACCCTGCTGAGAGGCACTTCTGCAGCCAGCTCGTAGCCCATGGCCTCCCCCATGGTCTTGGCAAAGGCATGAATCTCGGCGTGCTCCGGCATGGCCTCTCGATCGAGCCTGGCTCTGGAACGACCTAGGTGCATGTAGGCTTTAACCTCTACGAAATCGGGCTCGCATGCCTCCAGGAGCCGAGCATAATCCTCTGGCCTTTCCATGTTCAGGCCGCGCGCCAAGGTCATGCGGACCGTGCTGCGGCAATGGTGACTCTTTAGTATGCTCAGGCTCTCCTGCAGCCTGGGCCAGAAGGCTCCGGCAGGATTGCAGACGCGCCGGTACAGCTCCTCATCCGGGGCATTCAGGCTGATGTAGAGCTGGGTCGGCCTGAGATCCTCCAGGACCTCCGGATTGGTTCCATTGCTCACCAGAAAGGAGGTCAATTTCTGCTGGGAGATCAACTCGACAAGCTCTTTCAAATAGGGATAGAGAGTGGGCTCGCCCATAAGGGAGATGGCCACATGCCTGGGCTCTCGGGCTTCCGCCAGCCTCTTCATGTCTGTGGTCTTTGCTCCGCCGTAGCCGGAGAGGATCCTCTGCTGCTCATGCAGTATGCCATTCAAGAGCGGGCCGGGCTCCTGCGCCTCCGTGAGGGGCAAAGGCCCGTCCATCGGCCTCCAGCAGTGCAGGCAGAGGTGGTTGCATGCAAGCGTAGGCGTCATCTGCACACAGCGGTGGCTGGATATGCCGTAGAAGTGATGCTTGTAGCACTGATCGCCGCCTCGCAGGCTGCGGTTGAGCCAGAGGCAGGGCTTGACCGCCCCGGAGCCGACGAGATGGTAGCCCTGCTTGGCGAGGATCTTCTTCGCCTCAATGCCATCCATATGCCCTGCAAGGGGGGCAGGCTGGGGTAAATAGTTATGCCAACTGAAGGGGCGAAAAGGATTATATTGCTCTCTGAACATCCTTTGCAGGTATATGTCCTGGCGGTTTCTCATCCACTTGGCCCTGCTGCTGGCGGCCACCGGCGCAGGGATTGGTGAGGGGCTAGCTTCGGCTTCGACCCAGATCCCTGCCAGCGAGATCCTTTCCAGAATGGTGGATGGCCAGCCAGTTCATTGCGAAGGCGTCTCTATCACGGGGGACCTTCTCCTCTGCACATTGCCAGGGGCAAGACTAGAGAGCTCTCTGGAGCTCATCAACTGCACTGTATCCAACGCCAGCTTCGATGGCACGACCCTGGAGAAGGATGTGGTTTTATGGGGCTCCACCTTCGGGAACGCCAGCTTTGACAAATCCCGCTTTCTGGGAAGGGCAGACCTGACCAACACCGTTTTTCATAATGCCAGCTTCACGGGAGCATCCTTCGACCGGCCTGCGACCTTTGACGGGGCCTTCTTTCTAGACAACGTGAGCTTTGAGGATGCCCAGTTTGATAAAGATGCCAGCTTCAACTGGGTGTGGTTTGAAAAAGGTGCAGACTTCAATTATTCTCGCTTCGGATATTATACCTACTTCTCAGGAGCACAGTTCTTGGGAGAGGCGTGCTTTTCCGACGTTAAGTTTCAGGGCGTGCTTGACTTTGGCGCGGCCTCCTTCGCAGGCAGGGCCAACTTCTTCGGATCGACCTTCGAATCCGCTGCCGGCTTCACCAACGCATCTTTCTCAGGACAAGCCCAGTTCGCCCTGACCAGGTTTGGTGGCCTCTCCTCGTTTGGAGACGTCCTCTTCGGCGATGAGGCTAACTTTGAGCTGACGCGCTTCGTAGATGCGGCCTACTTCTCCGGGGCAAAGTTTCGAGGAGACGCCATCTTTGGCCTGACCAAGTTCGAGGATATCGTCAGCTTTCAAGGCGCAACCTTCCAAGGCGACCTGAACTTCAAAGGAGGCAAAATCTCCACTCTGCTCCTGGATGAAGGGGATTGCAAAGACGACTGCAGAATCATCTTGAATGATACCGACTTCAATCGGCTGAGGGTTCCCTGGAGAGAGATAGAAGATCATGTGGTCTGGGACCCCGGGGCCTATCTGGCTCTGGTGGATAACTATCACCGCCTGGGCTGGCCCGGGGACGAGGATGACTGCTATTATCAATATCGCAGCATGAACCAGGCCCATGCGGGCTGGGGCTGGTCCAAGGCCATCGATGTTCTGGCATGGCTCTCCTGCGGCTATGGCGTTCGGCCAGGCTATGCCGTGGCCTGGGCTCTTCTGACCATTCTCATCTTTGCCATACTCTTCTGGAGGGGAGACGGCATCCGCAGATCCGCCAAGCCCTTGCAGGGACCGGCGGAGAAGGACTCCATTCCGGAGAGGGTCACCTTCAGAAACGCCCTCTTCTTCAGCACTATGGTCTTTCTATCTCAGGGGCCCATCGACTTCCTTCCTGTGGGGCGGCACCGATATTACGTCATTCTGGAAGGAATTATGGGGTGGCTGCTGCTGGCTCTATTCCTGGTGACCCTGGGCAGGGTGATGATCAGATAAGACAAAAATGATAAATCCTCAGGCATCTCCCTTTGGAGTCAGTGATGCGAATCTCCAGATGGATGCTGATAGTTGCCGCCTTTCTACTGTTGTGCGGAGCCTGTGCTTCCAAGGCCCTTGATGCCGGGGATGTCACAGCCAAAATAAGATCGGGCGAGCAACTAAATTATGACAACATCACTGTGACCGGTCCCTTGGACCTGAGGAACCTGGAAGGCCCTCTAAGGCAGCCTGTGAGGGTCATCAACTCTCGATTCCTGGGTCCGGCGAACTTCGAGGGAGTGACCTTTGGTGAGCCTTTGGATTTGCGAGGCACCACCTTCCAGGAGAACGTCAGCTTCGCCAAGGTCAGGTTTCTGGGGGATGCCAAGTTTGCGGGTGCCCATTTCCTGGGGCAGGCCGACTTTAGGGATGCCGTCTTTGATGGACTCGCCTCCTTCACGAGTGCGCGTTTCTTCAATGATACCAGCTTTGGGAACGTTCAGTTCGATGGAGACGCCATCTTCCTCGCATCCAACTTTGCCAGGGATGTGGACTTCAACTTTGCCCAGTTCATCCGGCTGGGCTACTTTCAGGATGCACATTTCGAGAACGTAAGCTTTCTGGAGACCCTTTTCGGAGGGCATGTCACATTTCTCAATGCTCAGTTCCGTGGCAACGCCACCTTTGCAGCCACTCGTTTCGATAGCGATGTGGTCTTTCGCGGCGCACGGTTCTTGAGCGGTAGCACTTTTGGCCTATCCAGCTTCGGGGGATTGGCGGACTTCGCTAACGTCGAATTCAAGAAGACGGCCTTCTTCGGGGGTGTGAAGCTTGCAGATCTGGCCTATTTCGTCAACGCCCGATTCGATAAAGGCCTGATTCTGGAGGATGCCAGGCTCTACAGCATGCAGCTGGACAACGTCACCTTCGGAGAGGGTGCCAGGATCAATCTCAACGGCGCCGACTTCACCAAGTTCGTGGTGCGCTGGAACGCCATAAAGGACCGCATGGTGTACAATGGAGCAGCCTATCTGGCGCTGGTGAAGAACTACAAGAGCCTGGAGTGGTTCGACGATGCGGATGACTGCTACTATCAGTACCGCAGAATCGGCCAGGATATGGAACCGTGGGGCTGGGCGAAGATATCGGACATCGTATCCTGGGTATCCTGCGGCTACGGAGTTCGCGTGAGCTATACCGCCTTCTGTTGCCTCTTTACCATACTCTTGTTTGGATTGATCTTCTGGGCGGGAAAAGGCATGAACAAGTTTGAGATCGAAGGGATGGAGCTACCGGGAAAACCAAGCCTGCGGCCCAGCAAGCGTGTATCTCTGACCGACGCCCTCTACTTCAGCATCGCCATGTTCACCACCTCTCAGGCCCCGGTGAATACCTACCCGGTGGGCTTCTACAGGCACCTGGCGATGATGGAGGGAATTCTGGGCTGGTTCTTCCTCGGTCTCTTCGTGGTGGTCCTGAGCGGGGTGCTGATCCGCTAGGCCCAAGAAGAGCGTCGTGACCAGCGCCACCCGGAAAGGTTGATATACGTGCTGGTTATACGGAAAGGAGGCAAAAGGGCGCGTGGCCTAGTCAGGATAAGGCGGCAGCCTCCTAAGCTGTAGATCGGGGGTTCGAATCCCCCCGCGCCCGCTCGTTTTTGTGAAGGATTTTCGATCGGTAAAATATTTAGAAAAAAGAAAAAATTGATCTCAGGGAACGATTTTTGAAATGACCAGCTCCAGGATATCTTCGGCTCCTGCCTTTTTCAACTGGGGAACGAGCAAGTTGACCTGGGATTTGTCCACGACAGTCTCCACGGCATAGTAGCCGGAGTTGTAGAGCTTGGAGATGGTGGGGTTCTTCATGCTGGGCAGAATGGCAATTACATCCTTGATCTCATCCTCGGGCACGTTCATCTTCAGCAAAACCTTGCCTCTCGCCCTTATCACGGCGGAGAGAAGCGTCTCTATGGCTACGATCTCCTCGCGCTTGCCCGGCTCGGACCAGCTCTTCTTGTTTGCTATCAGCTCCGAGGTGGACTCCAGCATGACGTCTATGATCTTCAGGCCGTTCCTCCTAAGAGTCGATCCGGTCTCGGTGAGATCCACGACCAGATCGGTCAGCTCCGGAACCTTGGCCTCGGTGGCACCGAAGGAGAACTGGATCTCCACCGGTATGCCCAGCCGCTGGAAGAAGGAGCTTGTCAAGTTGGGGTACTCGGTGGCCACGCGGCTTCCCGGCTTTATCTGGCTGGCGGAGTGAATGTCCAGGTTTTCGGGTACTGCCACCACCAGCTTCACCTTGCCTGGACCCTGTTTGCCGTAATGGAGCTCGGTGACCTTGGCCACCACGGCGCCAGACTCCATTATCCAGTCCGTGCCGGAGATGCCCAGGTCGAAGTAGCCCTTGGCCACATACGTGGGTATCTCCTGGGGGCGGAGGATCTTCACCTTGCCGATACGGGGGTCATCGATGCGGGCATTGTACTCTCGCTCTGTCCTCTTGACCTCCAGGCCGGCCTGCTCGAAGAGCTGAAGCGTCTGGTTTTGCAGGCTGCCTTTGGGAATGGCGATATCGATCATTCTATGGGCATGCTTCCATAGAACATATTTTTGCCTTTTGCTTGATTTGCTGTAGACAGGGCAAGCCCTATTCCTCCTCTTCAACTGCGGCTCATAATATTTATAAATAATAACAGTCATAGAAGAATGGGGCATGGGAAAGGAGCGTATGGCATCGGTTGTTATCTCGGATACTCACTTCGGCTTGTGTTCATCGACGTTGAACGATCCTGGAAAGGTCGACCAGCTGATGCAAGAGATATCGGAATGGGGAAACGCTTGCGATGAGGTCGTGCTCCTGGGGGATATCTTCGATTTCTGGAGGGTGCGGCCGGAGAAGGCGGTGAGAGACGCCCGCTATTTCCTGAAAAGGTTAGCGGATATGGACCTGAAGATACGCTATGTGGTGGGCAACCACGATCACCACCTGGTGGTCCAAAATCAGGAGGACGAGTTCATGGAGCGGGTGGCGCGAGGCGATCTTTATCCAGTCTACGTTCCGTCTTTGCGCTGGAGCCAGACCATCAACGGCCTTAACATCGAGATGCTCTATCCCACTTACCAGACCAGCTGTTGCCATCGGACCGTCCTCTTCACTCACGGTCATCATCTGGACGGAATCCAGGCCTTCTCCATGCAGGTGGTGGAGAAGCTCCGGCGACTCTCCGGGGAGGAGCTGCTGCCGGCCGACCTGGAGATGATGATGACCTATGTCTACGAGAGCATCTATCGCTCCGCCTGCATCGGGGAGATGGTGAATTTCGAGGACCGCATCTGGAAAGTCTCCGGCCTGCTGCAGTGGTTCAAGGCCGGAATCTTCAGGGGTCAACGTTTTTTGCCGGTGAAGAGGCAGTATGAATCCATATTGAAGTTCCTTCGCGATCAAAACCTGGGAAAGGTGGACTGCTTCGTTTACGGAGACACGCACCGGGCCGGGATCTATCAGAGAAGGGGCGGGCCCCTGGCCGTGAATGCAGGCAGCTTCACCCGCGAGCAGGAAAAAGGTTCCTGCCCGGAGACGCCGGACACCTACTTGATCCTGAACGAGGAAGGTTTGGTATTGAGGCAGCTTGGCAGGACGGAGCCTCTTTACCTGTGCGAACTCCTCTGATCGGAGAAATTTCTTAATCCTTTGGCTTGCCATCTCTAAAGGATGAACTTCAAGGATGCTCTGCAGGGCAGAAGATCGGTGCGGAGATATGAGACCAGACCCGTTGCCAAGGAGCAGGTCTGGGCCCTCTTAGAGGCGGCCGAGGCGGCGCCGTCCGCAGGCAACCTTCGCTCCAGAAGGTACGTGATAATAACGGGGTCGCAGATGCGAAAAGTCCTGGCCCTGGCCGCCTATGGCCAGGAGCAGGTGCAGAGCGCGCCCCTGCTGATAGTAGTATGCGCAGACGTGGACCGCTCCAGCTCTCGCTACGGAGACCGGGGAAGCCTCTATGCCATCCAGGATGCCGATGCGGCAGCGATGTGCCTTCTTCTGGCCGCCCATGATGCGGGCCTGGGGGCCTGTTGGAACGGGGCCTTCGATGACGCCCTCGTGCGCGAGGCACTCGGTCTGGCGGAGCATGTTCTCCCTGTGGCCATAATATCCCTGGGCTGGCCGGCTGAGGTGCCCGCTGCATCGCTGCGCCGCAGCCTGAATGAGGTAGTGAGTTGGATAGAGTAGGGCCCGAGCTGCGCAGGATTGTGGAGGACATAATCTCCGGCCAGATAAACGACGAAGCGGACCTGGAGGCGCGCAAGAAGAAGGTCTCAGCCAGCCTTGGACTCTCATCCCTGCCCGGCAACGCCGATATCCTTGCCCAGGCAAAGACTGAGGAACGCGAGAGCCTCAAGATGCTGGTGAGAAAGCCCACACGCACCCTCTCCGGCGTGGCGGTCATCGCGGCCATGACCTCGCCTGCCCGCTGTCCGCAAGGAACCTGTATCCCCTGTCCAGGCGGCGTCTCCTGCAACTCTGCGCAGAGCTACACTGGCCGGGAGCCGGCGGCGCTCAGGGCGGCTCAGCACAGCTACGATCCCTATGATCAAGTGAGGGCCAGGCTGGGCCAGCTCGACGAGATTGGCCATCCTCTGGACAAAGCGGAGCTCATCATCATGGGCGGGACGATGACGTCGAGGCCGCTGGGCTACCAGCACTGGTTTGTCAAGCGCTGCCTGCAGGCCATGAACGATTATCCGCGGGCCCAAGCCTCAGCGTGGCAGCCCTTTTCCGCGGTGGCAAAGGCCAATGAGGCGGCTTTGGTTCGCAACATCGGCACCACCTTCGAGACCCGGCCGGACTGGTGCGGTCCCAGAGAGATCGAGGAGATGCTGCTTCTTGGGGCCACCAAGGTGGAGCTGGGCGTGCAGAGCACGCGCGATGACCTCCTGCAGACTATGAAGAGAGGTCACTCTGTCGAGGATTCCGCCCGGGCCAATCGCGCCTTGCGGGAGGCGGGGCTGAAGGTGGGCTTTCACATGATGCCAGGGCTTCCCGGCTCTACGCCCGAAGCGGATTTGGAGGTTTTCCGGGATCTCTTTTTGGACAGCCGCTTCCGGCCGGATTACCTTAAGATATATCCCACTCTGGTGGTGGAGGGCACGGAGCTGTACCGGCTCTACCAAAAGGGGGAGTACGAGCCTTTGGAGGATGAAGAGGCAGCGGAGCTGGTCTCTCGGGTCAAGCAGCTTCTTCCCGGCTACGTGAGGCTGCAGCGTGTGCAGCGAGACATCCCGGCGCAGCTCATCGTGGCTGGCGTGAGGAAATCCAATCTGCGCCAGCTGGCAGCAGCGCGCCTTAAAGCCCGCCAGGGCCGCTGCCGCTGCATTCGCTGTCGTGAGGCGGGACTCCGGAACGTAAAAGATGCCGAGGTAGCTCTGAGGCACGAGGTTTACGAGGCCTGCGGAGGGGAGGAGCACTTCCTGTCCTTCGAGGCAGAAGACGATACCTTGGTTGGATTCTTGCGCCTGCGGCTGGGATCACGGGCGCGGGTGCGGGAGCTGCACGTCTACGGGCCCCTGGTTCCCATCGGTACTAGAAAGGATGGTTGGCAGCACCGGGGCTACGGGGCAAGGCTGGTGGAGGCGGCAGAGGCCCTGGCGGCCGAGAAGGGCTACGAGAGACTGGAGATCACCAGCGGCATCGGGGCGAGGGGCTACTACCGTCGCCTGGGCTACGATTTAAAGACGCCTTATATGGTCAAGATATTGAAATAGAGCACCACAACCGTTAAATACCGTGCACCAAAGAGAATTTGCGATCTGAGGAATTACAATATGCGTTGGCAAGGCAAAATCGGAAGGAAGCCCACGGGCGGGAAACTGATCCCTGCCAGAGGCAAGCGAAAGCACGAGACCGGCAGAGAGCAGAGCGACACCATCATTGCTGCCGTCAGGACCAAGAAGATCGCCACTTTAGGCGGAAACCAGAAGATGCGCATGCTGCGCGGCAATATGGCCACAGTCGCCGATCCCAAGACGGGCAAATCCAAGACTGTCAAGATTGAGACCGTGAGGGACAACAAGGCCAATCTGCACTACATGAGGAGAAGCATCCTCACCAAGGGCGCAATCATCAAGACGGAGCTTGGCGACGCCAAAATTACCAGCCGGCCCGGCCAGGATGGCGTCATCAACGCGATCCTGCTGCCCCAGTAATCCCTTTTAATTTAATGTTCATAGTCTTCCGGTGCAGCTGCGGCCGCCACCTCTACGCTCCAAAAGACGCCAAGACCAGGACCTGCCCCTGCGGAAAGAGAACGCAGCTTGGCAAGGCGAGGATACTGGCCAGGGCAAAGGATGCCTTTGCCGCCGGAGAGACGGTCAGGAAGCTGCAGCTGGGAGAGCACGGCATGACCGGATTTAGGGCTGCAAAGCTATAATCGGCTTGTTGTTTTAACATACCCTTCTGTGAAGGCCACGTTTCCGCCTTTCTTGACCGGCTTGCCGACAGCAGTTACCCTGCCGCTCCTCACTCCATGCAGGTAGGAAGTGCTCTCGGATATGGTGGCGATGCTTTCGTCCTCCTCCAGGACAGTGAAAAGGGCGAACCTGAATTATAAGGAGCGGCGGGCGGATGTTTATGAGTGCGCGGCAGAGAATGGATAGCTCCAATGGGCTTCTGACTCCAGGCGGGAAGAAGGGGGCATGGTGCACTTCTACACTTTCAAGAAGCGCCACCAGGTCGAGGGGCTTGTGAAAAGCTATGACGATAAGGGTTTTGAGGTTATGTTCTACCCGCAGATGCAGCAATGTGGCACCTGGCGTGAGTCGGTGGGCCTTCGATCTGATGAAATCCTGATGATACGGCCTCTCGCCGAGGTCTCCTTTCTTCTCTTCCGGGAAAGTGAGCTTTCGGAGGTTTTTCAGCCAGAAAACGAAATCTTTAAATATGACAATCGTCGTATATGAATACGGCAAAAGTCGAATCTAGTTTCTTTCCCCCTCCTTATTTCCCGCGACTTTTGCCTCCCTCCTACATCCTCGTCTTCTCCAAAGAAGCCTGTGGGCATAAGCGCCAATAGATCGCCTGATGCCTTGAATCGCTGCCCCGATTGCACGAGCTAGGAAGGGGTAATGAAATGGCCGGCGTTGCGACACGCAGATGGTCTAAAAATAACTATTACCATGCCTTTACGGGCACGGCAGGGTCAAAATTGAGCTATTACCTACCACGATCTCCGATCTTATCTGCGCATATCCGACATACGTTCCGCCCATGATATAGGAATGCACTGTGTCGGCATTCTTCTGTACCCTCGCGCCGATCCTGGCCGTTCCCTGGATCTCGGAGCTGATTTCATAGACAGAAGCAGTCTTATTCTGGAAGATCTTGGTATCCTTGATGAGGTCCTTGTCAATGGAATAGGATTCTGAGAAGACAGAGCCCACTTCATAATTCTTGGCACAGAGGGCGTTTCTGAGGTCGCTTTGCGTGAACGGGGGCGTGTAGGGCTTGTAATCATAGTTGGCCGAGATGGTAAGCCCTGCCTCATCCACATTCGAATCAGTGAAGACGTAAGAGTCTATGGTTCTGGTGGCAATTCCGCTGCCACTGGTGGCCAGGGCTATCTTCGATCCATGGAAGCCCAATTGGGTCTGCAGGATTCTCGATTCATCCATGTAACCATTGACGAAGACCCAGGAGTGCTCAGACACGTTCTGGGCAAGGGTATCCTTCGCGGAAGCGGTCATCAGATTTGCAGTAGCGCATACAGAAAATACCAGCATCGCCGCAAGCAACCGTCTCATCTCAACGCCTCCTCCACTCGTTGGCAAATGATAAAGGCGCATTGCAATATAAATCTGATCCTTTGAGAGAGTTGAGACGGTCTTGGCATCGTCTCTTCCAAGCGAGGCCAGTCCCCTTTGGTCATCAGCCTTTCCGTATCATCATCCTTGCATCAAAAAGAGCTGAGGGCTGGCCCCCATGAGTCGTATATCTCTGTAGGATATCCATTAATGAGCCCGTTGGCATCAGGTTGTGGTTGCTGTGCCTGTCTTGTTTGATTCCAGCTTGCATCTATCTCGTGGATGGGTGTGAAGGTCTTGCTGATGGAGTACGGCTGTCCTCGCGGGGACGGGAGGATGGTTTTGAGCATCAGGGACTCATTCTTCCCGAATAAGCTTTCAATCCAGGTATTATATTCCAAAACGGCCTGGTTATACGCAGTGGGATTTCCCGCCTGAGCCTGGTCATACCTTTGGGCCATGAACCATCCGCGATTGAGGCCGTCCAAGACACCTCTCTGGTAGTCGGTCAGGGCCAGAGATGGAGCTATAAGCGCCAACAAGATTAGGATGAGCAATATTTTCCTCATACTATTCTCCTTGTATTCATGTACATTATAATATCTTATTGAATCTAACAAAAAAGTTTTGGGTAATATCGCGAAAATAAGAAGGATGAAAGGGCGCTCTGCAAATCGGCCCTTCGGGAAAATAACTATCAAGCGCCTTTGTGCCGCTTTATGGCCGTGAGATTTTCGGGCCCGAAGTTGTGTCCAGGGCTCTTCGCTGGAGGCTCAGCCATCTTCTCGTGTCAGCTCCTTTGAGGGCCGAGGATTTCGGCCCAGGGGAAGAATGGGGATAGGAGGATGGCAAAGTCGATGATGAAGCACAAGGGATCCAAACCGACGTTAATCGACTTTTGCCCGTTTTTAAGTCGGCTTTCAACGATATAAAGATGTGGTACGGCCCATGCCAAAAACAGAAAGCAGGGGCTTATATTTTTTATTTTAGCGGTCACGGACCTGCACAACTGCTAAAGCCCTCTTCTTCTGCCCGGCCGAAGGCTTTTAGGAATTTTTCTTGTCTCGGAACGAAAACCTTATATACCGACGATTGACGTATATTATAGTTGGCAAAGGTCGACAATCTCATTTCTTTCCCTCCTATTTTCCCGAAGACTTTTGCCTCCCTCCTATTTTCGAGAGACTAGTGGAGACTGCGAGGTCTCTGCAGGATACGAATCTGCAAATTTAAGCAGAGTGCCGTCCTTCCCCCAACATATTTATAATATTATTTTCTTTGTTCAAGCTTATCCCGCCTTCTCGATCAACAAAAATTACAGGAATAGCATCCGCTTTGACCATAATATGAGCGGCATCCATTGTAACATGGGCCATAAAGGTCGTATCCGATCAATTCATTTGGGAAGATGCGACTGTTATAGTCGCAATACTCGGGATACTTGTTGCAGTAATACACATCATGAATGCGAATGCCATCAAGATATACAGTACATACTGGCCTTCCGAGGATGTCATATCCTAAAATATCGAATTGCAGCTCTTTGCCCCTAAAAGACGAAAGATCCGGCAAGGGCTGCTTGAGAAGCACTTCAGTGTCTCCTTTTAAACCCTCTATCCTTGATTCTGTGACATTTACGAACAAGCTATTGGGCTCTGAGACTTTAATGGCTGTCCCGACAAAATCGTATGTTAGGGTGGAGAAGGCGGGAGTTGGGAAGAAAAACAGCATTACAAGGGCCATACAAGGAACAATTCTCAAGCGTAATTCATGCCTCAAAGCTTTATCTTCGCCAAAATGATTTTTGAGTATCTTATTAATCCTGGAATTCATAGACAGACTTGCTCCTTCTTTCGCCTTAAAATTATCTCATGTATCTCGAACCACACCGCCATCTTCAGGCAGCGCCCAGATCACCTCTGCCTGGGCCTTCCCCTGATGAACGGCTGCAAAAAAAAGAAGGTTGCAGCAAGGGACTATCCTTCGACCCACTTGAAGCCCGGCTCCTTGATCTTGTTGAAGTTCCTGATGATATCTGCTGCGTCCTTCCTGTTCAGCTTGGCATCCATCATCTTTGAGCACACGCAGCGCAGGGCCGCTTTCTCCATTCTCATCGCGTTGCTGTCTTCGGGTTTGGAGGCCAGCCCAAAGGTCTCGAAGAGGTGCTCTCGCTCATCCATGTGCGTCGTTTTTCCCCATTTTCCGAACATCTCGGCGGCATGGTCCAGAAGATGCTGATCAAAGCTCTCCGGAAGCTTACAGCCCTCTATCTGCCTCATGAATTCCTCTTTATTCAAAACGATCCCCCACTCTATTAATTAATCTAATGAGATTTAGCCTTTTCTGGCGAAGTTGAGTTCGCCGCAAAGACGAAGGCTTGATCGAGACTCTGACATCTTTTGGATTATTTGAGCCGCTGCAACAAAAATGGGTATACGGAAGGCCGATTCTGTACAGAATTCCGCCGAAATGAAAGATATTGGGCTCAGTAGAGCCCGCCCGAAGCATAAACGGTTGTGGCCGGTGGGACATTGATCACCTTGGCAACGCCCCTCTCGAAGTACATGGGTTTCTCATAGTTGTTCATGCCATCGAAGACTCTTATGGTATGAGTCTGTCCGCCCGCAACCATGAACCTGAAAACCCCATCCATCGCGTCGCCGTTGGTACCGTCTTTACCCACGTAGGCACCATCAACATAGACATCATATCCCATCATCGAAGTCTGAATGGTCACCGGAGTATCTCCCGCGGCTGCATCAGTCTGCGGCACATAAGTCGTAGTATAAGTCGGGTTATTTGTCGGGTACTGAACCGATCCGCCGGAGGGCTGGCTGAAGCTGCCGGGATATGGATTCTGTCCGTAGTCCTGCTGAGCCGGTGGTGCCTGGCTGATCACGTCCACTATGATGGCTTGGCTGGGCTGGTTGTTTAGCACGAAGAGCAGAATGTGTCTGCCCACTTTATCCGCGACGAAGTTCATGCTGTTGTAGCCGGAATAGAAGTTAACGCGGTTGCTGGTGATGTTCAGGGAGTCGGTCTGGATGATCTCATAGTAATCGGCCTGCCCGCTTACGGGTGCAAAGGCGATGAGCCGCAGCCCTGCTCCTGCGGGAACGATGGCGTACTGGGACCAGTCCGCGCCCTTCTGAATCCAGAGCTCGTTTCCTCCGGCTGGCGCCACGGCGGTTTGATACTGGCTGTAAGCGACTTCCTGGCCGCTACCGAAGTAAATCTTGGATGGCTTCTCATGAGTGATGTCGATCTTGACGGGTGTTAATCCGCTGATCATGGGTACACTGGTGTTGATGTAAAACTCGCTGAAGAAGGAGTAGGCGCTGCTGGAGTTAGCGAACTTTGGCCCAAACCATGGGGCACTCGGGCTGGTTACCATACCGAACAAGCTGTTTTGGAGATCTTCATCAAAGGCGTCGCCCGTCATGTCCATGGACTGCTGCAGGGAAGAATCCTGTGCGCCTGTCGCTCCGGCACCTAAGCCGAGAGCAAGGAGACAGAGCAAAGGTAATTGATTCTCAAATCATCACACCTCTCATCTGAAGATCACAGGAGCCCTTGAAAAGGCCAGAAAAGGCTGCCTTCAGTAGGCGACCTCCAGGCTCCAGGTGTTCAGCTTACCCACATCCCTACCCACCAAATCCTTGATCTTGAGGGTCCAATTGCCCTTCAGGGACTGGCCGATAAAGGCGGTAAGAGCGGCCGAGGACTTGGAGTCGTAGGTCTTTTTCAGATTCTTCTTGCCAAGGCCGGTGCGATTGTGCAGGATAGCCCTCTTGCCGCCTGGAGACAATAGCTCCACCCTCAAATTGGCTATGTTGCTGTGGCTTATGTCCACCCTCACCTTCAGCTTTGCCACCTTGCCCTCCAGAGAGATCTGAATAACATCGCTCAGGCCCTGGGCATTGTTGTCAGGTATGGCCACCCCAGGTGACGAGGTCTCCTTTACCACATGGTCCATCAGCGCCTGACCTGCCGCGAAGGTTACGACCTTGCCGGGAGAGAGAATATTCGAGATCATCAGGCCGGAATCCGATCCGTCCCAGAGGTTCGAGGCCGGCCTGGTGGCGTGGCTGAGGGCCGTCCCCTCCACGCGGCCAAAGAGGTCCTTCTCATCCCCCATGCTGCGATTGGTCTCCAGATCGAGGCTGCCGTCTGCCTGAAGCAGCCCGCACTGGTAGTGCCTGGAAGGAGTGCCGCCCTGCCACTCGTTCGAGCCCAGGGTGTCGCAATGGTAGACAGCCAGGCCGCTAGAGGGGATGCTGGCATCAAGATCGACCTGAGATCTGTTCTCCACCAGGAAATACTCATTTATCTTCCCGGTCTCGTATATCATCACCGTCCCATAATCTCCATGATCCGTCTGGTACTGGCCGGGCGTGTTAAGCCGGACTACTCTGTCGCACCATCCCACCAGGTTCCTCAGATAGGCGCAGACAGGCGAAGGTGTTCGTCCGTTGTCGTTATGGTTTCCTGCGCTCATCAGGCAGTAATAACCAAGACCTGCACTCTTCTCGAAATCGCCGTCCCGGTTCCCGTAATCGTAGAGGTCCGGCCAGCGACAGAGCATGTGGCCGCTCTCGTGGCAGAAGGTTCCAATGCTCAGGTCCTCTTTGCTGCGGCCCATGCTGGAGAGCATGTAGAAGTAGGTCCTCATATCTGCGTACTGCAGATCTATGAAGTAGTTGTGAGGCCATAGCTCTCCCAAATACTGAGTCTGACCGGCGTAAAGGAAGCTCATGGCATCGACTACACCGTCGCCTCGCGAGTCAAACTGCTTGAGATCGACCCCGCCCTTGACGGCCAGGTCCAGAGCCTCCTTCACAAGAAGGTTTTGAGTGTAGTATTGAAGCTTGCGGCTCAGCGTTACTGGTCCCACCACCACGTTGGTATAGTCCAGCTTGCCGCTGGACATGAGCTGGAAATATTCCCGCGCGGAGCAGAAGTTCCCATTATCGTGGTAGTTCCTACCGTTGAGCATGGCGTCCACGTCCTCGGGCGTGACAGTGCTCTTCTGGTCCTGGAACTGGACCAGAACCGTCAGACCCTTGATCTCGCCCTCGCTGACGCGGCGTCCCTCCATCAGCCCTTTCTCAGGCCCGAAGGTCCGAAAGTTCAGATTGGGCTTATAAGATACGGCAGGAGGATTCATTTTGGCAAATCTATTCTCAAACTTGTAGTTGCGAACCTCTTCCCCCTCTTTGAAGTGACGCCTCGCTCCCAAAGGAGGAGTCTGGCTGATATCCACACCGCTGGAGACGAACTCGCCTCGAATCAATAGGGCGTAGCAGTACAATCCCTGATCCGGATCATAAACCACAGTGTAACCATCAAGATCCTCATAGCGGGCATAAAACTCATCGCCATAGACCCGCAATCTCACTTCTGGTCCATTCTCCTGATGGAATGTCAAGACCTCTGCAAATATCGAACTCATGGCAGATCAACCTAAAGGAAGCTTTGGCCCAAGCTCGGCCTGTGGCTGATGTATATCTTTCAAACTATTTAATAATTTTGAGGGTCATCTTCTGGAAAACCTATTCTCAGCCTTTGCGCTTCGAGTCTCATCCGATTCCTCAAGATGAGGCGAGACTCCGGGAGGCGGACCCATGGAGAGGTCCACGTCGCTGGAGATGAAGTGGCCATCTCGAAGCAGAGCGTAGACAAAACGACCCAGGGATAGGTCGTATATGACGGAGTAGCCATCCGCAGTCTCGTAGCGCGCATAGAACTCGTCTCCGTAGACCCTCAGGCGTACATCGGGACCCTTCTCCTGAGAGAAGGTCAGAAGCTCTCCAAAGATGGCGCTCATCTCAATCCAATGATAAGTGCTTCTCCCATTTATAGGGATGCTTGACTAAAACTTCATCAATCTTCCGAAATCCAGACGGCTTTTGGTCCCTTTCTGGCAACAGCGCCCTGTCCTGGTGACAGCGACGGGGCTCGTAGCCTGGCCAAAGCCAACCTCTCCGGGGGTGCATCTGGATTAGATTAATATACCGACGCTGTGAGCCATATTCATCTTCATGAAGGAGGAGACATTACGGCTGAGATGAGAAATTTCGCCCTGAGGGACGCTCAGGGCAATGAGATCGGAGTCTTCACAGGAAAATCACCGAGGCAAGCAGCCCTCAAGGCAGCCAACCGGGGCTACACCGATATCAAGCTCCGCGAACGCGGCACCAAGAAGGTGCACATTTTCGTGGGCGAGAGGATGCAGGTGGACAAGCCCACAGGGGCTCCCGCCTGGATGCCCGATAAGATCTGGAAGCCGAAAGTAAGGAAGGTGGGCATCGAGAAGCTGGATGAGGTCTAAAGCCTCTGGAGAGTTTCACGAGCAGGCCGCAGGCCCGATCTGCCTGTCCATGGGGCCTGCCTGCCAATCTTTTGAAGCTCCACCATTTTTCTTACAGCCTCGCGCTTGCGATAAATGCTCGAAACCTTTTGTAGGGAGACAGCAAATCCCAGAGGGCATCGAAAAGAGGCAGGATGAGACCCTGCGGCCTCACCCAAGAAGATCGCAGCCTAGGCGGAGCCTCTCGATGGCCTGGCCGCGCTTCCCTTCTCTCTCTCGGGGCGAGGCTCGCTTTGTTTCTCAGCCTGACTCGCCCTGCTGCCGCACACTATTTCAAAATACTTGTCGCTGCTCCAGGATCCAGTTCCGGCATCGTTGGACGCCTGCACCCTCCAGAAGTAAATACCACCCGAAAGGATTGTGGGCGAGCGAGCTATAGCCCTGGTTCCCGAGGTCACATCCTCGGCCATATACGACTCCACGAAGACAACCTCCTCGTTCTGATCGCTCACCTCAAGGTTGTACTGGGTGGCGCTCGATATGGCGGTCCAGATGAAGGTCGGGCGTCTGGTGGAGATGAGACCTCGGGGTGATATCGGAGTCACGTTGCCAGGTTTTACGTTGGCAAACTTGAAGCTATTGTAGTAGCTCCAGGGGCCAGTTCCCTTGCTGTTCTTGGCCTGAATCCACCATCTGTAGTTCCCTGCAGCGAGGATATCTCCAGGCTTAATAGAACACCCCTGGTTTGAGACCACCTCTTCTGCCTCGTACTCCTCAATGGTAGTAATTTGAGTATCTAAGTTTGCTACCTTGAGAAGGTATTGCGTGGCTCCCGGCACGCATCTCCATAGATAAGTCGGATTGCTGGTTCCTATGGTTCCCTTGGGCGATATCAGCGTTGCTCTGGCTGGCAGTTTGATCCGGGTGTAAGTATGCCTTCCGACAGCTCTGGCATCGGGCCTGAGGGCCGTGGGGCTTTGGGCTGAGCCGACTAGTTCTGTCGGAGGTTCATTCGAGTAGGTTGATATATCATCGCCGATCTGGCTGGCAGATTGCCTCTCCTCGCAAGCTGAGCAGCCATGAGGTTCATTCTCATCCGCCGATGGTGGCTGGCTGGCAAGAGCTACTCCAGCTAATAATACCAGTAGCATCCCCGCCAGCGCCATCACTGTTAGCTTCTTGCCAATTGATTTCATTTTACTCATGAAGGCTTCTCCCTTTTGCACTTGTTCATAGAGATTTGTAGACAAAGAATATATATTTTTTCATTCAAAAATCAAAACGAGGCAGAAATCGACATCTAATTTAACTGGTAAAGCAGCCGATTTGACTTAATCATAAAAATTATTTTTATCTAGATAGCTGGTTTTAGCCCCAGATGATCGACAGGGAAGATGCAATTTAATCAAAGATCTACGCCCTCAGTTTCCTCCATACTCCGAGGATCTTGGTATCGATCTTACAAAACCATCGGGCAGATTCAAATGGTTTTGGAGCAAGAATGATCCTCCGATGTTCATGATTTGGAGCGACGGTTGCAGGAGTTCGAGGGAAATCGGGCCGATAACAGCGGAGATTCTTGAGAGATCTCGGGGGTTTATGGAACTTGGATCAAGAAGTATCGAGAAAAGCCAGGGCGGCTGATCAGATCCTGGACATCAATCTGCAAGGAAGCTGGAAATAAAAAGGAAAAAAGTTGATATTTATGCCTTCTAAGGCACCAGGCGCCTTCGGTCTCGGGGGAAGATGACCGCATCCCGGATGTTCTCCAAATTGAGCATGGTCATGACCAGCCGGGAGAGACCGAGACCCCAGCCGGCATGAGGAGGCATGCCGTAGCGGAAGGCCTTAAGGTAGAACTCGAAGCCCTCAGGGTCCAGCCCCTTCTCCTTGATCCGCGCCACAAGCTGGTTGTAGTCATGCACCCGCTGCGCTCCGCTGGCCAGCTCCATGCGCGGATGCATGAGATCGAATCCACGGCAGATCTCGGGCTTATCCTCATAAGGCAGGGTGTAGTAGGGCTTGATGGACGACGGCCAGTCAGTGAGAAAGTAGTGCTCTCCGATAGCCTCTCCCAGGAACTTCTCCGTCTCCGTGTCCAGATCGTCTCCCCACTGCATCTTCACCTCGGACCTCTCGCTGGCCATCTCCAGGGCCTCGGTGTAGGTTACCTTCCGAAAGGGAGTCTTTGGCACCTTAAGCTCCAGGCCCAGGACCTCTAGCTGGTACCGACAGTTCTCGGCCACATACCTGTAAGCCTCGGCGACGGCCCCCTCCAGGATCTCCATGACATCCTTGTCATCGGCAAAGCTGACCTCGACGTCGATGGAGATGGCCTCATTCAGGTGCCGGCGCGTGTCATGCTCCTCTGCCCGAAAGATAGGACCGATCTCGAAGACCTTATCCATCCCAGCGCCCATGAGCATCTGTTTATAAAGCTGAGGGCTCTGGTTGAGGAAGGCCTCCTTCTCGAAGTAGCTGATAGGGAAGAGGTCCGTGCCGCCTTCCGTAGCAGCAGCCACGATCTTGGGGGTGAAGACCTCTGTAATGCCCTGGATGTAAAAATATCCCCTCAGGCTGCGCAAGACTGCGCTCTCGATCTCGAAGGCGGCCAGAACACAGGGCCTGCGGATGTCCATGAATCTGGCATCCAAGCGAGTGTCCAGCTCGCACTCCACCTTCTCCGTGGGATCCAGGGGCAAGGGCACCTTGGCAGCGCTCAGCACCTTGACCTCGGTGGGAAGGATCTCGAATCCGCGGGGCGCTTTCGTCTCAGCCTTCACCGTTCCCCTCACCAAAACCACACTCTCCCGGCTGATGGAGCGAACGGTTCTGAACATCTCCTTGCCCACCAGCCTCTTGACCAGAGTAACCTGGGCCAGGCCCTTTCTGTCCCGCAGCACCAGGAAGGCTATTCCCCCCAGGTCGCGCGTCTCGTGGGCAAAGCCTGCGAGGGTAACCTCTTCTCCATCTAATTCCGGGGTTATATCGCCTGAATAATGAGTTCTAAAGATCAATTCGTCTCACGCTGTCGAGAATGAATTCCTGATATAAAAGCCGTCTGGAGATTTGGGAAATCCCATGGCCAAAAGAATAAAGACAAAGAAAGATAAGATATTATAGTTTCGAATAGCTGTCTTTTGCCGCTCTCCTCGGCTGCAAAAGCTCCTCAGAGAGGCGAAGCGAGGTGTAAAGGATTTGAGTTCCCTTGAAAGGATGCCCACCGGAATACCAGGACTGGATGAGATGATCGGGGGCGGCCTTCCTGTGCCCTCCCTGACCCTCGTGGCCGGAGACGCTGGTGCTGGCAAGACCACCTTCTGCACTCAGTTTCTCTGCAAAGGAGCGGATCTGGGCGAGCCCGGGCTTTATTTCCTGACCTTTGGCGGACCGCTTGATTCTTTATTCAAGTTTGTCTCTACCTACGATTTTGTGAAGAGAAAGTACTTGGGAAAGGAGATCTGTTATATCGAGCTGGAGGATAAAGTGGAAAGGGCCGGGCGGGCAGAAGATGTTCTGGATGCGATCCAGGAGGAGATAGAAAAGTTCGGTGCCAAGCGCATCGTCATTGAGAATCTGTCTGACCTTAAACAAGTGTTCAAGGGCAACTACCGGCGATTTCTCCTCAAGCTATCTCACCTGGTCAAAGCACAAAAAGCGGTGGCCCTGGTAACTGGCGATGCCCTGCCCAGAGCGCCCTATCCCGCGGAGATAGCGCATGTCGCAGACGGAATCATATTACTGCAAAATGAAGAGATAAATTTAGTAAGGAGGCGGTCCATCGAGATTCTGAAGATGTGCGGCACATCTCACCATTTGGGAAAGTATGCAGTAGATATATCCGTTAAGGGATTGACAGTCTATCCGGGTCTGTAGCCATGGCGCTCTCCTTCAAGGATCTCCTTTTGCAGAACGAATTCTGGGCATTCCTCTTCATTCTAGGTTGGGTGCTTTTCAACTGGCCCATGCTCACTCTGACCGTCGGATACTCCGTGATGGGCATACCTGCGATATTGGTTTATATAGCTTTGATCTGGCTGATGATAATTCTGGTCTTGTATCTCTTCGACCGGAGGAATTCTGGTTGATAGAATCGCATGTCGCCCTCATCGTCATGGTCCTCTACCTGCTCCTGCTCTTCGGCATAGCTTCGTATGCCGACCGCCAGAAGCACTTGGGCAGAAGCATCGTCGCCAACCCTTATGTCTACGCTCTGTCTTTGTGCGTCTATGTCTCCGCCTGGACGTTTTACGGCTCCATTGGAAGGGCTGCATCCACCGGCCTTGAGTTCCTGCCCATTTACCTCGGGCCCACCTTGGCCATGACTTTGGGCTGGATCGTCATCCGAAAGATGATACGGGTCTCGAAGGAGTTCAGGCTGACTTCTGTGAGCGACTTCATCAGCTTCCGCTATGGGAGAAGCTACGCCATCGGTGCCATAGTGGCAGTACTGAGCCTGGTCATGGTCACTCCTTATGTGGCGCTGCAGCTCATAGCCATATCCACGTCTCTTGAAATCCTGAGCGGCCCGCACCTATTCCTGGGATTCCCGGTGGAGAGCAAGCTGGTGGTTGCCCTCCTTTTGGGAGCCTTCGCGGTCATCTTCGGCGCGAGACATCTCGATCCCATGGAGCGCCATGAAGGCCTGGTGGCCGTGGTAGCCTTTGAATCCCTGGTGAAGATCGTGGCCTTCTTGGCAGCGGGAGTCTATGTCACCTATGGCATCTTCGGGGGATATGGAAATATAACAGAAGAGCTGTCTCGTTTGGCAACCACCAATCCGGATTATGCAGAGGTCATGGATGTGGAGTATGTCCCCTGGTTCTCTCTGACATTAATCTCTTTCTTCGCCGTCCTCTTCCTTCCCAGGCAGTTTCACGTTATAGCGGTGGAGAACTCGGAGGAGAATCATCTCAAGAAGGCGATGTGGCTCTTTCCACTCTATCTTCTATTGATCAACATATTCGTTCCGGCCATCGCCTGGGGCGGACTGCTTCTGAACACACCAGGGCTCAAAGATGCCTTCATAATAACCATTCCTTACTCCAGAGGTCTGGATTGGCTTGCGCTATTCGTCTTTATCGGCGGAACATCGGCAGCCACCGCCATGATCCTTGTGGAATCCGTAGCTGTAGGGACTATGCTGCAGAACGACCTGGAGATGCCCTATCTTCTGAGCCGCATTGGGCCAGGCAGAAATCTGGCAAACACGATCCTCAATATGAGGCGGCTAAACATCCTTCTGGTGGTGTTCCTGGGGTATCTCTACTCGCGAGCTGTGGCTTATCAGATACTGGCAGAGATTGGAGTGGTCTCCTTTCTGGCGGCCAGCCAGCTGGCACCTGCCGCCTTGGGCGGTCTTTACTGGAAGAGAGGCAGCAGGAAAGGGGCCATGGCGGGCCTGATCTCCGGCTTCCTGCTCTGGACCTACACCGCCCTCATCCCCACGGTGGCTGAAGACAATGGCCTGCTGGGAAATCTGGTCAAGAATGGACCTTTCGGCATACCCTTCCTCAAGCCCACGGATCTATTTGGCCTGGATCTGGACATCTGGACCAACTCCGTCTTCTGGACCCTATTGGTCAACTGCAGCCTGTATGTTCTTGTATCCCTCCTGTCCAAGCCCAGCCCTGAAGAGGAGGCTATAACCGACCGCTTCGTTGACGTTTATCAAGAAAAAGGCGAGCCTGTGAAGCTCGACCGAGGAGCAATTCACCTGGGTACGGTGGAGGAGCTGGAGGCAACCCTGGCACGCTACATCGGCGAGGAGAGGGCAAAGCAGCAGGTCGATGCCGATCTGACGCGCCTCGGCACCAGCAGAGAAAAGATTGAGGCGCGGCAGCTTCTTGAGCTATGGAGCCAGTTCGAGAAGACTCTCACCGGCTCCGTGGGACCATCAGCCACGAGGATGATCGTGGAAGACCAGGTGCCGGTTAAGCCCGTGATGGAAGCGGCACAAGCCACTCTTCCCACCTATGATTTAGATATGGGGAAGATCTATGTCGTGCCCGAGAAGGCCTACGAGGTTTTCACTGATCAGATCACGCACGGAATAGAGGGGCTGTGCATCACTCACTTTGCTTCGGAGGAGGTGCGAAGAAGGTGGGGCTTCAAGGAGACGCCTATCATCAAATTGAGCGATGAAAAGGGCAGCGACCGTTACATCTCGCCTCGAAACTTACCGCTCCTATTCATGACCATCAAGTCCTTTGTGGAGTCCAGCCATAACAGCATAGTGCTCATAGACAGCATAGAGCAGCTGGTCAAAGAGAATGCCGAGGTGTTGCCGGAGAGAGAGATTCTGGACTTTGTCTATCAGATGGAGCTCCTGGGCCGAAAGACTCGCCTGCTCCTGGCGGAGAGGCCGGAGTTTCTGCAAGTGAGCCTGCCAGCAGGCATAAACGAGGTCAAAGAGCTGTTGTTCACCCTGGGACCCCTGTCCGCCTATCTCTTCCGGATCTTCTCTGAAGCCATGCTCTCTCGTCTGAGCGAAGGCCAGAGAAGAGAGGTTGTGGAGGAGGTCAATATGCTGATAGCCGCCAAGAGCTTCTTTGAAGCGGACAGGGCGGAGCCGATCTCTGACAATGCCTCCGCGGCGGCCTGTGAGCCGGACATGCGAGACGCCCTACCCAAGCAGTGGCTGCAGATCGAGCCGGGTCTGGTCTTGACACGACGTGCCTTCTTCCTGGCTATAAGGAGGCTGGCCAGGATCATAAAGAAGCACGACCCTGCCTTCGATTTCACATCTTCCGTGGCAGAGCTAATGAAGAGCTACGGCAGAAGCCCTTATGAGATCGCCCTCCTTCCGGGAACCACTTATGTCCTGGAGGAGGAGAAGCCGCAACAAAGCCTGGAACTCTTCAGCGAGCTGGTGGGCCACGGAATGGATGGGCTTTGCATAAGCAGGTACAACCCTGAGACCCTTAATGAGAGATATAACGTTCCTGTGAAGACCGTCGTCTGGCTGACACAGAAGAGCGAGCCGGGACACAGGACCGTGGATCCGACGAACTTCCCCCGCATGAGCAGCATGATCTCCGATTTCCTGGAGAAGTCGAACTATCCCGTCATTCTGCTGGAGGGCCTGGGGTATCTCATAACCCAGAGCAACTACGAGACGGTTCTGAGGTTTATTCAGTCCCAGAGGGATGAGATAGCCTTGAAGAATGCCATAATGCTGGTGCACATCGATCCGCTCTCCCTGGACACAAAAGAGCGGCACCGCTTGGCGAGCGAGCTCGAACCCCTCGAAATTCAAAAGCAAACTTTTTAAAGCTGAGCACCCCAATCTACTACTATGATTGAGCTGGGACTTATAATATTACTTATAGTGATAGTCTTCGGGGCGTTCTTGATCCTCAAATCCATCAAGAATTTCATCATCAATGCCGTAGTCGGGCTGGTGATTCTCTTCATCGCCAACTCCATAGCAGGGATGGGAATCGGCTACAGCTGGCTGGTCATACTGATCTGCGGCATCGGAGGAGTCTTGGGCGCCTTTCTGGTGATCTTGCTCCATTTCCTGCGCTTCGGCCTCTGATCTCCTCGGGCTCTGCGGTTCTTTTTGGATATCCCTTCAGCTATCAGCGCTGCAGGTGCCGCGGAGGAGGCAGACGATGCCAGCCGCCAGGAGCACGGCGATTACGCCCGTAAGGAATATGCCGTCAAAGACGCCCGCTCCGCCTATGGAGAGAACCAGCGGCCTGGTTCGGTGAAGATCGAGGGGCGAGAGGGCGGGCAGGACGCCAGGAGTGAGCAGGCTGAGGATGTCTGCCCCCAGCAGAGTTCCTAAAGTGCCGCTGATGTAAGCCAGGGGTGGAGCCCGGCGGTAGCCCCCCGCCAGCACCAGCCCGCAGACAGCGGCGAGAAGAGGCGAGAGCCAGAAGGGAAGGACGATGCCCTCACCTGGTATGGCCTCGGCCGCCCAATAGGTTATTCCCGCTACAATCGCAACACCGAGCAGGGCCTTGACCGGAGAGGCCCGGCCGCGCAGCAGAAGATGACCAGAGATGACCAGGGGTATGATGCAGCCACCCAGGTTGACCGCCAGATAGAGGGGATGAAAATCGGTAGGAATGTCCTGAGCATTGCCAGGAGGAGCAGCAGGATGACTACGGTCAGGGGGATGAAGAGGAAATCGAACAAACGGATGCACCCACGATGATGTAGCTCGCGATGGTTAATAGAGCTTTCTTTGGCGACACATCATCAGATGCGCAATGTTTAAGAATTCGATCCGCAATAACTTCATCAGGATATACAAAAGGAGTTAAGAACCATCTAATTTAATAATACGTTGCTATCTGCTGGACTTTAGAAAGAAGGAGGGGAAAAAATAAGCCAATTTCATGATCCTATCCGACAAGCAAGTTATCTCCGACAGAGTCTCGCGACAGATAAAATGCCAATAGGACTTTTCCTTGGTGCTGGATGCCCCCTATCTATAAAAATCGAAACAAACGGAACCAGTAGTCCTCTGATACCAGGTATCTCTGGACTTACAAAGCAAGTCTGCGATAAATGTAAATGTGATGAAAATTATAAAAAATCATTTGCTATCCTTTTATCTCATTTTGAAAAAGATGGGCGACAGAATCCAACTATTGAAGATATTCTGAGCCATTTGAGAGCTCTTCATCAGGTCGCTGGAAGCGAGACTGTGAGGGGCTTAACCGCCTCCGAACTTCGCACGCTAGATCAAATGATATGCAATGAGATCTCAAATCTAATGACAAGAACATTGCCGGACTACAAGACGCCTTACCATAAAATAGCTTCATGGATCGGAGCAATACCTAGAGGTTCAGCAATCCAGATATTCACCACAAATTACGATCTATTGATGGAACAAGCATTAGAAGACTCCAGGGTGCCTTTTTTCGATGGATTCATTGGATCTTTTCATACCTTTTTTGATTCACATGCTATGGAGGACGACATACTACCAAATAGATGGGTCAGACTATGGAAGCTTCACGGTTCAATTAATTGGCACTTAGATGATAGAGGAAATGTATCCCGTGGAGAAATTGAAATTGAAGACTCGCTTCAACGACGGCTTATCCATCCATCGCATCTAAAATATGATGAAAGTAGAATGATGCCATACTTGGCTATGATAGACCGATTGCGTGCCTTTTTTAAACAACCATCTTGCATTCTTATAACTAATGGCTACTCATTTAGCGATCAACATATTAACCAAATTATGATTGAAGGATTGAAAGGAAATCCTACTGCAAGCATATTTGCGATGCTATATGGGAATTTAAATAAATATCCTCAAGCAATTGGGCTTTCATTGGGTCGCTCAAACCTAAGCTTACTGGCTCAGAACGAGGCAATAATTGGAACCAGGCGAGCTCTTTGGATGGAAACGAAAGAGACGGAACCTAATGGATTGCCATATGCTGTAGATTGGATTATGAAAAGTGTAGTAAATGACATAAAGCAAGCACAATTAAATTTAGGTGATTTTGCCAATTTCGGTAATTTTCTAGCAGATATCGTTGGTGGAGAGGAGCGGTTAGGCCGTTAGACGAAATGCCAAAGGACCCTACGTTTCTAGGCTCAGTTCAAGATGTTCAAGGCGCAACAATTAGCGTTGCATTATCTGACGATACGATTCCAGGGCTAGTTTTTGTAAACGGTCATGGATATCGCATAGGACAAGTTGCCAGTTTTGTTCGAATACCAGTAGGATATACTGATTTGTTTGGTATTGTCTCACAGGTGGGCGCAAGTGCGGTGCCTGAACGTCTTGTGCAATCCGAACCATATGGCCATCGCTGGATGACAGTTCAACTCATAGGTGAGAGTTTTAAGCGAGGCGTTTTTAGGCGCGGACTTTCGCAATTTCCCACTGTTGGAGATCCAGCACATTTAGTGACTGAAGAAGATCTCGTACGCATATACGGCTTACCAGATTCGCCCTATTTTGTTAAAGTTGGCCATCTCGCAAGCGCCGAAACCATACCGTCTTTAATAGATATTAATAAGCTAATTACCCGTCATAGCGCTATAGTAGGAGCAACTGGAGCAGGAAAATCAACTACTGTGGCGGGATTACTTGCGTCATTATCTGATAAGGAACGATATCCATCATCTAGAATAATAATTATTGATATTCATGGAGAATATCCGGCTGCATTGAAAGATAGAGCAACTGTTTTTAGAGTAAATCCTATCAAGGAAGAAAATCCACTTTTTATACCGTATTGGGCAATGACCTTTGATGAAATCGCAGCTATTGCGTTTGGCGCAATTGAGGATACTAATCGCGGATTTGTTATTGAGAAGATAATGGCACTTAAACAAGAAACATTAAAGAAGATCCCAATATCAGGTATAAGTAAAGATAATCTTACCGTAGATACTCCCATCCCATTTAGCATCCATAAGTTCTGGTTCGATCTTCACTGCTTGATGAATTCTACGCATACATCTCCAGGTACGGGTCAATCTAGAAAGACAATAGCATTCGAACTAGATAGCGAAGGAAGGCCTATTCAACTTGGCGATCCCATAAGAGTAATTCCTCCAAAATTTAGGCAGCAGAACTTGGCGAGTGGTGCCGCTGAGAAGATATATCTCAGCGCCAGCCTTCTTAATTTTCGTCGCCAACTAGATGGCTTGGCCTCCAAGCTCCGCGATCCCAGGTTCGATTTCTTGTTTAGGCCAGGACCTTGGATGCCAAATGCCGATGGGAAGACAACTGCGGATCTTGACTTATTAATGGAAAAATGGATTGGCGGGCCACAACCCATTACAATATTGGTACGTGTTTAGCTGGATAAGCTGGCTCTCAGCATCTGGAGACTATCGAGTCCTCT
>JAPKYD010000131.1 GCA_026394475.1 Methanothrix sp. | reverse complement strand
TTCCCGCCCACGGCTATCCCGGCCTGAAGAAGTACAAGAACCTGGCAGGAAATCTGGGCAAAGCCTGGTTCGATCAGAGGCAGCTCTTTGCCAAGTACCCCATGGCAATTTTGGGCACCTCGAACTGCTTCCTGGCTCCCATGGAGGAGTACAGAGATCGCATGTTTGCCACCGGACCGGTCTATATTCCGGGCGTGAAGCACATCGAAGGCTACGATTACTCCCAGGTCATCGAGAAGGCCCGCTCCCTGCCCGAGCTGGCGGAGGAGCAGGGCGAGTACGAGCTGACCACCGGCTTCTCCGCATCCGTCCTGCTGTCGCATGCGGCCAAGATCAAGCAGCTTGTCCAGGAAGGCAAGATAACGCGGTTCTTCCTGGTGGGCGGCTGCGACACGCCGCTGCACAAATCCGATTACTATCGCGAGTTTGTGCAAAAGCTGCCCAAAGACACGGTCGTCCTGACTCTAGCCTGCGGCAAGTTCCGGTTCAACGACCTGGACCTGGGAGAAATAGAAGGCATACCGCGTCTGATCGATCTAGGCCAGTGCAACGATGCCATCGTGGCCCTGGAGGTGGCCCAGGCGCTGGCTGAGATGTTCGGCGTGGGTGTGAACGATCTGCCCTTGACGCTGGTGGTAAGCTGGATGGAGCAGAAGGCTGTGGCCATACTGTGGTCGCTGCTGGCGCTGGGCATCAAGTGCATCTACCTCGGGCCCATCGTGCCTGGGTGGGTGAATGACGAGATTCTGAAGATCCTGGTGGAAAAGTACGATATCCGGCTGATCAGCACGCCGGAAGAGGATATCAAAAAGATGATGGGCTGATGGTGAAAAGTGCTTTGGGGCGGACAAAGCCGCCCATCTATTTTCAAAGGTTTTGAACCTTCAGCCCACCGATTCACTCCGGTTGATTGGGCGTTATTCCGCCCTCAGCGCCTCGATGGGATCCAGCTTTGCCGCCTTGTTGGCCGGATAGACTCCGGCGATGGTGGTGGTGAGCACACCGAAGAGCAGTCCCAGCAGTATGGACGTGGGCGTTATGGCCGATGGCAGTCCTGCCAGCGATCCGATGGCAAAGGATACTATCACTCCCAGAGCGATTCCGATGATGCTGCTCACCACTCCCAGCACTCCGGCCTCGAGCAGGTACTGCATCCTGATGTCCCTCATGGTTGCGCCCAAGGCTTTTAGGACGCCTATCTCCCTTATCCTCTCCTTCACGGTGAGCATCATGACATTGGCGATGCCGATTCCTCCCACCACCAGGGATATGGCTCCGATGCCCGCCAGGGCATACTTGATCATGGAAAGAATGCTCATGAGCGAGGAGAGCATATCCCGCGCCGTAGTGGCATCATAGGCCTCATCCTTATGATACCTCCTGAGGTCATTCTTGATCCTGTCAATCACGTTCTCCACTTGCTCAGGGTCCTCGACTGTAACCTGAAACGATCCATAGTAGTAATTATCGCGGCCCGTCAGCTCTTTCATGGCCTTATGCGTGATATACATCTGGTTATTCTGGTTGCCGCCCGGGCCAGAGAACGCTGTTTGCTGCTGTTCCAAGAGCACTCCCACCACCTTGAAGTCCGTGTAGCGGTCCTGATAATACAGTCGAATCTTGTTTCCAGGTGTGATCTTCATCCGGAAAAGATCCTCTGAGATACCGCTGCCGATGACAATCGATTTATAATCGGAGCTTGTGAGGAACCTGCCTTGCGCCACTTTGCCTTTAAGATCCTCCTGATTGTCAGGATTTACACCGGTGAGGCTCGCCGAGGCATTTTTGCTGCGGAAGGAGACCACGACGCTGGCCGATGTCTGGGGCGCGACGTTCTTGACGCCCACTACGTTCTCCAGAACCTTGATGTCCTTATCCATGAACTTGGCAGGCTCCGCTGGATTTCTGTTGGCCTGGCCTGCCCCTGGCCCCCCGAATTGGGCACTCCCCGGCATCACGCGTATCACATCCAGGTTGAGGGTGGAAAACTGCGATGATACCCCGGAGTAGAGGCCCTCGCCCACGGAGAGCATGACCACAATGGCCATGACGCCTATGATTATCCCTAAGGAGGACATGAGGGTCTCGAACCGGTCAGCTTTGAAGCCGACGGCAATGAACTCCAGCATATCTGGTAAATTCATCTGTTCCATCTCACTTCAGGCCGATCGGGACCCATTCTTTGACTTATTCGCATTCTTCCTTCTGCGGTACAGGTATGCGCCTGCCGCGATCAGGATCACTGCCGCGCCACCCAGGGGCAGAAGGTAGCTGTTCTGATTGGTATTATCTCTGGGTGGGATATAGCTGGTGACATATGCCGCGGACTCATGCCAGGTATCGCCGTTCTTGAATTTGGCTGCGAAGCTGAGGTTCTCTGGACCTTTGAGGGGCTTGTTGGGATTGTCGGAGTCTATGGCGAAGCTGATGGTGAAGACCTCATCAGGGTCCATGGTGCCGATGTAATACTCATCGGGAGAAAACCTGACTCCTTTTGCTGAGGGCACGATGGTCACGGCGTTGAGCGTATCTTCCCGGGGGTTGGCGACATTCAGATTTATGCTCGGCTTGGTGGCAGCCTCCGCGCGGGCCATGCTCACGGCAGCCGAGTCCACTTTAACGGGAATCTCGCGGTTGATGGTGATCATATCATATCCACCCACTACCCCAAAATCGAGGAGGTAGGTGCCGCTTGATATATTCGTGGAGGCTCTGATCTTGTAATAGACGGTGACCTTATCATCTGGGCCGATCATGCCCAGATCATGATAATCGTCACTGATGACCTTGAGGTCCTCCGTGCCCTTCAGGAAGGTCCTGTTGATGGGCGTTGATAAGAGGGCGCTCTGTGCAGTGCTGCCCGCACCGGCGTCTTTGCCCGCTCCGTAGGGTGCCGCTCCGTTATCCAGCTCGATGGCTAAAATAGCCTCGTCGCCGGGCATGAGCACGGCCGGAGTGGTCGTGGGATGAATATTCACGGGCATGTGATACTCGTAAGCTGCCGCAAAGCCCGTTATCAGCAGAAGCAGGAAAAAAATTTGAAGATATCTTTTCATGATGCGCTCTCCAGAATGCGTCCGTCTCTGAGCCGTATGACGCGACTGCAGTTCTCCGTTATCTCCGGATTATGGGTGACCATGATGATGGTGCGTCCCTCCTGATTCAATCTGGCCAGAATGTTCATGACCTCCTTGCTGCTCTTAAGGTCAAGGTTGCCCGTGGGCTCATCGGCAATTATGATCTTTGGGTCGTTGGCTAAAGCCCGGGCTATGGCTACCCTCTGGCGCTCTCCGCCCGAGAGGCGGAGCGGGCTGAAATCAACCCGGTGGGCAAGGTTTACGGCTTGGAGCAGCTTCAGGGCCCGGGTCTTGCGCTCTTCGCGCGGAATACGGGCGAGAATCATGGGCATCTCCACGTTCTTTTGGACATTGATTCGGCCGATGAGGTTGAAGGTCTGGAATATGAATCCCAGTTCCTCTCTTCTAATCCGGGCCAGCTCATCATCTGAGGTCTGGCTGATGTCCTGGTCCAAGAGCAGGAAGCTGCCGCTCGACGGTCGGTCCAGGCAGCCCACGATGTTCATGAGCGTAGACTTGCCGCTGCCGGAAGGGCCCATGAGCGCTATAAACTCGCCCGCCTCTATCTCCAGGTTTATGCCTTTCAGCACGGCAAACTCGCTATCACCGATGCAGTAGGTCTTGTGGATGTCTTTCAGCTCTATCACACCTGTAATAATTTCCACCTTCTTTCGCATCGTCTCTCATTCAGCTGTCCTAAAGCACAATCTGTTGACCAGCTTCTTGAGGATTATGGTTCCGTCCCCTAGCTGATCTATGGCCAACTTGTCCCCTTCATTTTCGATAATCGACATCCAATCAGCCTCACGATTCCGATGTTGTGCCTGAAGCATGATCATCTTGCTTCTTCCAGATCATCAATCCGTGATGGTTCTTGGTCAAGATGAATCCCAGCTTCTTCAACTCTGATCTGGTCTCCTGGGGGCTCAGGCCGCAGGCTTGGGCCACACGCTTCAGCTCGCCACGATCAAGTATCTGACCCCTCAAACATGGCTTATGTTTCATGTATTCTCTGATGGCTTTCATGATTCTGACTCCGAAGAATCATCAGGTTCCTAGGCAGAACCAGGCAGGGCTTACCGTGCATGGAACGATATATAAAAACTGGACCGAACGAACGCCTAACTGGATGGGATGAACCATCAGCTAATCCTTCCAAAACTGTTCGGATTGGGTTAAAAGCTGCCCAAATAGTTCCGTTCATCATTATCCAACCTATTATCCAGGATGTCTCTTTTGCATAATGCCATCCATATTCCGGCAGGCGATCAGGCGGCCAATTAGCGTTACCGTAAGGACAACCGAATTGCGCCGATCCTGCAATTCTTGTGTTATCCTTTTGAATGCGTTCCGTGACAAAATAAAGCAGAATAGCCCCGGCGCTGATCTTGGGGGATAGCTCATGATGACTGTACAGGAGCATCTAGGTTTGTGGGCATGTTGAGCAAGACCTGATAGGTTCCACGATATCCGCCCGCCTTCATGGTCAACTCACCCGTGTTTGCTTCCGTAAATTCGTCTTCAGGTACAGCAAAGGATAAATGCCCAACAATCGGCATTGTATTGTCGGTATAGATAAACTGGCGGTCTGCCACATCTGCATCCAGAGTTAAATTATACTGCTATTGAAGTATATTTATATTCATGAGTTTATAAGGAACCTCATCCAGCTTGAGGTCTCCGCTATAGGAAATCTCCTCATTTTGTTCGTTAATCGCTTCTCTTAGCTCTTCAAGCGTCTGCTTGGAGTTCATAAGAAGCCTTCTGAAACACATAGAGTCGATGTGTCTCACTCTCTGGACTCTGACAAAAAGCGTATATGATTCATCATCTTTCAGCGCGATGCCTCGAATCATGCAAACTTTCAGCATCAACATCAGAATTCACAGCCTTCAGCGAATTTCTGCCATCGGAGATTGCGAATGCCTGACCAATAAAATTATAAAGAACTACAAATACTGCCCAAATGATCATCAGTATAACCAATAGTTCAACGGAATTCTTCATGTTTGCCCTCCAACGGGAATTTTTTCCGGAAAGTCCTTTTTTAAAGATAGAATGGTCAGGAAGGATTATCCTGACCAATCAAACTTCCTCTCTAATGGGAGGATATTCTTCTTTCTAACTCGTCTGGATTTCTTCCATTACGGACTCTGGCACGGACAGTCCTGATTCTTGTCGTCGTCCGGTCCCATCATGGGTTTGTCGCAGCCGTTCTTCTCCATCTTGCCGTCCATCATGGACCTGGGTGCAAACTTATCGCCGTCGGGGCCCATCTTGTCCTTATGGCAAGGGCATGGCTGCTGGCCCTCTGCAATATCGCCCCTAATAGGTTCCTGACAGGGAGAATCTATCTGCTCTTTACCATCCTTCATTGCGTTTCCATAGTCGGGCATTGAAAAGGCCGGGATCATGAGAGTACATACGGCCAATAATGCCACCAAGAACTTAACATATTTCATTGTACTATTCCTCCGTTTAAGATTGGAGTGAACCCCTCCGAGTAGACAATGAGTTAAGCAACTTCAACTCATGGAGGGATGTAGATGAAGAAGATGAGGCGGCGCTACGACCGAGAATTCAAAATATCCGTAGTAGCTGAACTTGAGAGTGGCAAACCTCTCG
>JAPKYD010000068.1:2838-24253 GCA_026394475.1 Methanothrix sp. | reverse complement strand
ACACTTTCCAATCTTCTCCACATCTATTGCTTTTATACTTGGATAGATCAGACAATCTACCTGGTCAATCCCATTTGTGAAGACGATCCTTTTGGACGACTCTTCATCAAGACGATAGCCTGCAACGGTCATAAAATCAACGAGCACGGTCTTCAGGTCGAGAATTACAAGCTCTCTGAGCTCCTCCTTAGAATCGAGAAATTGGTTGTATGCCGTCTCATAATCCGCTTGGGTGTAGTAATCAACATTTTGAAATATCCTGCCATGCAGGGTAGTGGAGCTAACCAACCCTTGCAATCCGAAGATGGACGCGCCACTCATTATGTTTGCAAAGATGCCTGGAGCGAGCCGTTTTCCAACCATACTTTCCAGCTCTTCGCGCTCAGAAGGGTCTAGATCTGCATCCCGGACAATCTTGTATATCCTGTGAAGCAGCTCACACCTTGCTATTATGCGACGCCCTTCGATTAGAGCGTGCAGAGCCTCTCTCATCATCTTTATATTCTCTGGCATTTAAACGTCCTGAAATTGGCAAGTTGATCAATATCTGCTCCCCAATTGAGTGACCGGGAAGAACATCACAACTCCTATGAGATGATCTTTCTTGACAGATCCAGCGACCCCTGCAACAAATAGCGCATAATCTGCTGAGCGGTCGAGCTCAAATGGCATGGCAATCTCCTCGTCGATACTTATCACCTGGCCGACTCCATGCCGGCCATAAGGGCTTATGAGCGAGAGTGTGTTTTTAGGGATTGTCACCTTCTTGATCCTTATCGGCTTCGCATCTCCTGCCTTGAAGTCCTTATCCTCCTCTGCGACCAGGTATTCGACCTTGCAAGTCCCTCCCAGGGTGAACTCGAAAGGCGCCAGCTCAATTTCCTTTTCTATCCTGTGAACAATATCTCCATAAATGGGCATCTCCTCACCTCAGGCAGCCTCTACCACCTCTGTGGCGATCGACCAGATCAATGCACATCTCTCTTCCATTTCTCTACCCTCCTCATCCATTTATTACTATATCATAAAACAATTAAAATATAGATCGACGCCACCAAAACACTGACGAGCATAATCGGCATACCAACTTTCAGGTATTCGTTGAATGATATCGGGTATCCTGCTCTCTCTGCCAATCCAGCGGTAACAACATTTGCTGATGCACCTATCAAGGTTCCATTGCCGCCATAACAGGCACCTATGGACAATGCCCACCACAACACCATACTCTCTGCACCGGGGATAACCTGTGAGAGATAGCCAACTATTGGCAGCATTGTAGCAGTGAAGGGGATATTGTCAACGAATGCAGATGATATAGCAGAAATCCATAAGATAAGTAGTATTGCAACTGTCAGATTACCTCCTGATTGATCTGCGACTATCTTAGCAATCATCTCTATAACCCCGGTTTCAACTGTTGCACCTACGATGACGAACAGCCCTACAAAGAAGATCAGAGTGGGCCATTCCACCTCATTTAATAGTACTTTTGATACGTCTGCACGACTTATCACCAGCAATATGGCTGCCCCAGTTAGAGCAGCAATGCTCACCTCCATATGCAATACACCATGAATCAGAAATAGGAATATGACAAAGGCTAAGACACCAAGACCGTACTTTAATAGCTTAAAGTCCGTTATCCTGTACTCCTCTCTCAATTTTTCCAGTAACCCATCAACATCCTCAACCACAACTCCTCTATATTCCTTTCCCCAAAAGAAGTACATCATAGCTATAAAAGGTATCATAGATATTGCTACAAATGGCGCTAGAGCGATTACAAAGTCATTGAAGGTCAGGCCGGCATACGAACCGATCATTATGTTGGGGGGATCTCCGATGAGGGTTGCTGTTCCGCCGAAGTTTGAAGCAATGAACATTGGAACTAGAAATTTCAAGGGCGACGTCTTCAGGGTCAGGGCGATCTCAAAAATCACCGGACATAGCAGTATCATAGTTGTTACATTGTCCAGGAATGCCGAGGTGAAAGCAGTCACACACACCAATATAACAGCGAGTTGCCAGATACGACCCTTTGCCGCCTGATATGATTTATAAGCCAACCACTGGAAGACACCTGTTGCCTTCATTATACCCACTAGGATCATCATGCCCAGCAGCAGACCGATCACGTTGAAGTCTATATAATACAGAGCCTTCTCAAAGGAGATTATGAAGTAGTCTGAATCAAATGTTCCGATGGTGTAGGTAATGAATAGGAGCATGGCGGCCCCCAAAAGTGCGGCAACGGTCCTGTGAAATACCTCAAATGAAATTAAAATATAAATTAAAGCCAATACTGCGGTAGCGATGTAAAACGCCGGACCGATTGCTCTTATAAAGATAATATCTTTGGAAGCAATGTATTCATTACCCTTGTTAGCAAATTCCCCTAGCTCTATCCTTTCTGTCCTGTAAGTGGGCTTTGCAACCTCTAAGGAGATCTTCGAGGTCTCTATCATCCCTTTTTCCAGTTCTATCTCTGCATAATAGGTTCCCTCTGGTGCAGATTTCGTTAGGTATTCTTCGTTATTGACCTTGTAGACCTCTCCATTGACAAGGACCTTGAGCTCCGCCTCATCAACGCCATAACCATGCAGATCTTTGATATGACCTGATATTATTATCCTGTCTCGATCTACTTCACCCGCGGATACCGTAGTGGCAAGGAACAACACGATAAGAAAAATGAAAATGCCCTTCACAGCCGTCTTCATCTATCAGACCACCTCCTGTGGATCTGGCTTGGTCATGATGAGCTCAGTCTGTCTTAGGCGAACCATCTCATAAACCGAATAATGCCCGGTATACGCCATTCTCTCAAAATATTTTATTCGATTCATTTTATCCTCTCGATTCTTCCCGCTTTTCATACAATTCCATATTTTATATAATTAGCTGTAATATGCAACTGTATTTTCTTCTGGGCGGCTTCCTAACCACTTACAATTCTTAATTGTACAGGTAATGTACTCATAGTATATAAATTTCACGGTTCTGACATACATATACCATGTTTATAGGGCGAGGTAAAAACTGGAAATTGGATTAAAATGATTGATCTACTGAAGTAAGGGTAAAGGCATCTGAGACATTTTAGTGGCGTTGCTGATATATGTATTAATGAGGAAGGACTATTAAAAATGGTGAAAGAGTCCGCTAAAACAGGTATCAAAACAACAAATCAGCCATTATTAGAATTAGAACTGGCGATCCAGCTTATTCCTAAGCGATGCCGATAGAAAATTATTTATAAAACAAAGCCAAATTCGTTATTATTGCCAGGTTGCACCCTGTCCACGAATGCAATTGCGGGCGGAAACATTCTGGCCTTTAATATACTGGCTGAAGGATTGGTGGTCTTCTCTTTGAAATGAGGTTTGGTGAGCAGGCCGAACTGGCTGTGGCTCTGTCCTTGGGCTTCCCCTTGGATGGACTGCACCGAAATAACGCGAGGTACTGAGATGGCAGTTGTAATAGCGCGGATTACTGAGATGGCAGAGCTTGAAAGACATAACACGGAGATCAAATGCACGGTCTCGCTTGATACCAAGGACCGGATCGAGGAGCTGGTGGAGCACGGGAGATTTTTGACCACCAGCGATGCCGTGGAGATTGCTCTGGAAGAACTGATATATAAGATCGAAGAGGGACTATATGCGAGGCGCGAGACCCGTGCCGAAATAATGCAGGTCGCTGATGCCTTCCGTGCCAAGATGCGGAAAGATATTCGTCATAAAAGACGAAAAGCGGAGATCAAATGCACGGTCTCGCTTGATACCAAGGACCGGATCGAGGAGCTGGTGGAGTATGGGAGATTCTCGACCACCAGCGATGTCGTGGAGATTGCTCTGGAAGAACTGATACATGAGATCGAAGATGAGCTACATGCGAGGCGCGAGACCCGTGCCGAAATAATGCAGGTCGCTGATGCCTTCCGTGCCAAGATGCGGAAAGATATTGGTAAACGATTGCGGATACCAGAGTTCTACCTGACCTGACCACGCATCCTTTCGCAATCTCTGAGTCGCAGAAAACCTCTATGAATGTCTAGCGGAAGAGCTGCTATTCCACGGGGTATATCCGAAGGGTAGTGCCGGTTAATTTTTTCAATTTCGCTTTTTTTCATCTTTACTACCTCCAATCATGCCGATTAGTCCTCAATCATCCACAACAGATGACTGGTGTTCATAACCTCCAGCTGGCCCCAAACCCCTTGGGGTCCATGTAATCTATGTTTTGCGCTCATGATATATAAATTTCACTGTTTTTGTATGAGGATACTAGGTTTATGAAGAGGATGATCCGCGAAAAGATTGATTGAGACAGTAAATCCACTATAATAAGTATTGAAATCCCACATAACCACTTTAAGGTACCTTTGATTTGGTTTTGATGGGGGCAAGTCTAGTAAGATAGAGATGAAAATTGTGAGAAATACCTCATCCGCATGACCAAAACATTTAATAGCTAAGAAATAATAGCTACGAAACCGCGAGGATGGATACGAAAAATTAAATGGAAATTAAAGAAAAAAGTCAAATAAATAAGAGGACGGGTCGAATTTGCAAAATCCTTGCCACGCTAAGTTTAATATCCATCATCTGGAGATATCTCAATGGTGTTTGACACGCTAAAAAAAGTAAAAGCTGCTGAGAGGGACACTGTAACCAAGATCGAAGGTGCAAAGCAGCGCGCGGAAGAGTTGACGATGGAGGCCAACCGGGAGGGGGAAGAGCTGATCAGCAAGGCAATTGCCGAAGCAAATGAGATGGTTAAGACGCTCGTCGAAGACTCGATCTCTAAAGCGAAGAAGTCTGATAATGACATGATCTCATCTGGCGAGCATGAAGCAAAGCGGTTTGCAGAGCAGGGTAGCTTGAAGATATCTGCTGCTGCAGAATTCATAGTCTCCAAAATTGGAGGGTGATGGGATGTTCCGACCGGTACAGATGAAACGGTTGCGCATCCTGACGCTGAGCAGATACAAATATCCTCTGCTTAAGAGGCTCCACGAGCTGGGCGCAGTTCAGCTGGTTGATGCCAGCAAGACATTCGTATCGCCCGAATGGGCAGAGCTTGTGGAACCTTGCCCGGCAGAACCGGCGACCAAGAAGATCACGGCGCAGGTCGTGTCCTTTAACAGATTCCTCGACCTGTTCAACGCCGTCGCTCCACTTCCCAAGGACAGCGCCTTTAAGATGATCTTCAATCCGTCCCCTCCAAAAAAGATAGCGGTTGAGAATATCTATGGTACAAAGCTGCTCGACCTGGCTGACAAGCTGATTGAGGATGTCACGGCGGTTTTGGGCGGCCCAGATGAGCGATTGAAGCAGATAACATCAGATCTGAGCGAGCTCTCGGGCAGGGTGGACTCTCTTGCGAAGATACGTGATTTCAGGGTCGACCTGGCAGATGTCGTTGAAACAGACTTGCTGGCTGCTCTAATCGGCGTAGCGCCCAAGGAGCGGGTGAAGGAGATCTCCAGCATTATCTCTGAATTAACTGGCGAAGTATGTTATATCGCATTCCAGGACATCTCAGAGACAGAATCTGCCGTCCTGGTGGTCAGCTTATCCGGGGCGGCAAAGGATGTTTCAGACTCGCTCAGGCGGCTTGGCTTTGAGAGGATCGATGTGAGCGGGTTGAGCGGGACGCCCGCGGACGCTCTATCTGAGCTCTCCGGGCGGGTTTCTTTACTCAGGAAAGATGAGGAATCCGTAAGGTCTGAGATCGCAGGGCTTGCCGGGCAGTGGAGGGACAATCTGCTGGCCCACCGGGAGCTTCTCATGATTGAGCGTGATAGGCTCAATGCCGAGACTAACTTCGTGAAGACTGCAGACTCCTTCATCCTGGACGGCTGGGTTCCTGCGAGATCCGTCGATCTTTTGAGGGATGAGGTCCCGAGGGTCACAGAGGGATTCTCGGTTATGGAGGTGACCGAGCCGGATACGCCGCCAGAAGAGATTCCTGTAGCTTATGATAACCCGCCGTTTTTCAGGCACTTCGAGGTGTTTGTAGATCTCTACGGTCGTCCCAAGTATAACGAGATGGACCCCACCATCCTCTTTGCGCCGGCCTTTCTGCTCTTCTTCGCCACATGTCTGACCGACGCGTGCTACGGCATTATCGTGGGGTTGTTGGGCCTGGTGCTGCTGCGAGGTGGTGGACGATATAGCCCAATTATGAGGGATTTCGGGGTGATTGGGATAAGCATGGGAGTTGCAACTGTTATCTGTGGAGGAACGTCAGGAGGATTTCTGGGCGACTTCTTCCTGAAGTATATGGGCCTAACGGCATTCAGTCCCATACTCTTCGATTCGCTGCTGGATGTGCAGATGTTCCTGGTTCTAGTTCTGACGCTGGGTCTGATTCATCTGAACCTCGGCCTCGCCCTTGGATCATGGAAGAACATCCGGCGAAAGGAGTATAAGGCCGCAATTGGGAACCAGATTTGGCTGTTTTTCTTACAGGCTGGGGTTGCGCTCCTCTTGCTAGGAATAAGGCCTGCGGGGGCAGTATTATTAATTCTCGGCCTCGCCATGGCTGCTTACGTCCAGGGAGCAGTCTTCTACTTCGGCATCACAGGGTTTCTTGGAGATTTCCTCTCCTATGCAAGGCTTATGGCCACAGGGCTGGCTACAACGGCGATGGCGGTCACGGTGAACCTGCTCGCTTTTATGGTCTATGGCATTCCCTACATCGGAGTTGTAGCGTTTCCCGTGGTCTTTGTATTCGGGCATATCATGAACACCGCAATAAATACTCTTGGCGGCTCTGTAGCGGGCCTCAGATTGCACTACATAGAGATGTTCAACAAGTTTTACGAAGGAGGTGGAGCTGAGTATAGACCTTTTCGGATCAGCCGGGAGCTAACTATTGAGTAGGGATATTGACAATCTGAATCGAGATTATATGTATTGAAAAGAATGGAGGTTAAAAAGATGGTTGTGGATGTGAGCCTGGGGATGGGGCTAGCGACGATTGGTGTAGGCCTTTCCATGGGTGTAGCCGCTATCGGGGCAGGTATAGGCACGGGCATTGCAGGTGCGGCAAGTACTGCCGGAGTTGCAGAGGATCCCAAACAGTTCGGAATGTCTCTGGTGATGTGTGCGATTCCCCAGACCCAGGGCGTATATGGTTTTCTGGGGGGTATGATGATATTGATCGGAACCGGTATCCTCGGAGGTCCTGCAGGTTTTGCTGCGGCTGCTACGAAGATGGCTCCCATCCTTGGGACCACCCCCGAGCAGGCAGCAGTGGTTATGGGTCTGGCCTGTGTAGGAGCGGGTTTGGGGAACGGCCTCGGAGGGATTACCGCTATCGGTCAGGGTATTACGTGTGCAGCAAACATAGGGTCTGTCATGAAGAACCCTGCCATATTCGGCAAGGCCGTAGTTCTGGCCGCCATGTCTGAGACCTTCGCTGTATTCAGCCTAGTGACCGCACTCCTGATTCTCATTGGCATGAAAATCATGGGCGGATAAGCCTTGGGGTGGTGTCATGGCTTCCGTTGGGACGGATAAGATCATCCAGGAGATTGTCAGGCTCGGAGATGCTCCAGCAGATCAGATCCTCCAGGATGCCCGCAGAACTGCTGCCGGGATCCGAGAGGATGCCGAAAAGAAGGCACAGCTTGAGAGAGAAGCGATATTGACGAGGGGTCAGCAGGTTGCTGATCGAGAGCATCAGAGAATTCTTGCAGATGCGAAGATCCGGGTCAGACGAAAGATCTCCGATATGAAGGAGGAGCTGATAAAAAAAGCTTTTTCGGAGGCGGAGAGACGTCTGATAGGACTAGCCGATAAACCCGAGTACAGCAACATTCTCAATAAGCTAATAGTAGAATCCGGAATTGTCGCGGGAGGCGGGCCTCTCGAGGCGCAGGTCAGGGCGCATGACAGGCCCCTCTTATCTGAAGAGACGTTAGCTCACCTCAGCAAGGAGATCTCCAAGATCACCAAGAAACCCACCTCTCTCAAGCTCTCCGAGGAACCTATGGCCGCTATTGGAGGCGCTATCGTGCGCAGTGAGGGTGGCGTAATCGAAGTTGACAACACCTTTGACTCCAGGCTTGAAAGGCTCAAGCGCGAGCTGAGGTTTAAGGTCGCCGAGATTCTCTTTGGAGGCACATCGTGACGGTGGAAGAGCTGGTAACTAGCGTGGGTTTTCCATCAATCCCACTTGCATTCATGGTAATGCTCGCAGGAGCGTTGGTCATCGGGATTGGCGCCATCTTGGTGTGGGGCATCATGCATGTGATCGACCTCTCGGGTTATGCCTACATACATGCTCGAGTCATGTCGATGGAGAGCAGGCTCATTCGGGAAGAGAAGCTTAAAGAGATGATGGGCGCATCTACGCTGGCAGGAGTCCACGCAGCGCTGGAGACGACAGACTACTCCCCATATCTTCAAGAGATGATGGAGGCACGAGCAGAGGCCATTGAGAGGGCGCTGAACAAACACATGGCAGAGACGTACCACGACATATCCAAAATGGTGTTCAATTCGCTGGGAGTGTCAGATCTGAAGAAACTATTAGATATTATACTTCAAAAATGGGACGTCTATAATCTCAAGCGAATCTTGAGAGGAATCTACGCTGAGAGATCGATTGATGAGATTAGAGCAGATCTGGTTCCTGTGGGCAAGCTTGAGCAGGACCGGAAGACCCTCGATCTCTTGGTCGGAGCCAAGAGCATGGAAGAGGCGATCTCCGGCCTGGTTGGCACACCCTACGCCGCCCTGGCAACGTCCCTTCCGGCCTTTGATCAGACCAAGAACCTGACAGTCCTCGAAGCTAAACTTGACAAAATTCTTTATGAAAATCTATGGAAAGTATGGAAAGAAGTGATGCCCAAAAAGAGTGGCAGTGATAATGCCGGTGACATGTTCTACTTGAATGCTTATCTTGCCGCACTTATAGACGTGTTAAACCTGAAGTTTCTTTTCAGGGGTAAGGGGGACAAAGTGCCATCGGGAACCCTAGAAAGTTACCTGGTGGCAGGGGGAGACCTTCCTGCGAGTTTGGTCAAGGGGCTCATCGAGATGGAGACGGTTGGCAGCATGGTATCTGCGCTGGAGGGAACGAAATACTATCAGCCAGTGGTCGGTGCAGCTCAAGAATACGATGCGACAGGATCCATCCTGCCGATCGAGACTGCGCTGGATAAATACCTGGCCAAGGTCACAAATGACCTCTCCCGCATGAAGCCCTTTGGAATGGGTCCGGTGATAAGATATCTCTCTAAGAAGGAGATTGAGATTCGGAACATCAGGGCTATTGCAAGGGGTAAGGAAGTCGGTCTCTCCTTGGATGACATAACCAAGCTCATCGTGAAGGTGGGAACTTGAACGAGATGAAGGTGGCTGTAATTGGTGACTTAGATACAGTGACTGGCTTCAGGCTGGGCGGCGTGACCGCCACTTATATTGTCGGGATTGGCGAGAGGATAGATGCTATTCTCAAGAAGCTCATCGCCGATGAAGGGCTTGCCGTGATCGTCGTGACCGAGCGGGTTGCAGACGCAAACCAGCAGGCCATCGTCGAGGCGAAGAGAGCCAAGAAGGCTGTTACCCCAATTATAGTGGAGATTCCAGATAAAAATGGGCGTATTGCGCGTGAGGTCGATCCGCTGAAGATGCTGATCAAAAGTGCTATAGGGGTTGAGGTTTAAGGAGGTTTTTTTTTGAGCATTGTAGGAAGTATTTATAAAATAGCTGGGCCTCTTGTAGTCGCTGAAGGTTTGAAAGGTTGTGTCATGTTCGAAGTGTGCAAGGTCGGAGAGATGGGGCTCATGGGTGAGGCCATCCGGCTGGACCATGATCGCGCTTACATTCAGGTCTATGAGGCCACGGAGGGATTGAAACCAGGTGAGACCGTAGAGACGACTGGAGCTCCATTGACAGCAGACCTTGGCCCGGGAATCCTAAGGAACTTCTATGATGGGATCCAGAGGCCTCTTGAGAGATTGAAGGAGGCGGCTGGAGACTACATCACTCGCGGGCTGAGCGTGCCACCCTTAGACCCAGGCATAATATGGAACTATACTGCTGTTGCAAAAGAAGGATCAACAGTTCAAGCAGGAGATATTCTCGGCACTGTGCCGGAGACGAAGGTCATCACCCACAGAGTTCTCGTTCCCCCGGGGATCAGTGGCAAGCTGACAAAGGTGCGAGAGGGGAAGCTCCACGTAACCGATGTCGTCGCGACCCTGACTAAGGAGGAGGGCAAAGAAGTCGATCTAACCATGTCGCAACGTTGGCCTGTCAGGGTAGCTAGGCCCTACAAGAAGAAGCTTGATCCCATCATACCTCTGCTCACGGGCCAGCGGATCTATGATACCTTCTTCCCCATCGCAAAGGGCGGGGCTGCAGCCATCCCGGGCGGCTTCGGTACCGGCAAGACGGTCTCTCAGCATCAGCTTGCCAAGTGGGCCGACTCACAGGTGGTCGTTTATGTTGGATGCGGGGAGCGCGGAAATGAGATGACTGAGGTGCTGGACACATTCCCGCTCCTTGATGATCCGATCACGGGAGAGAAGCTGATGGAGCGATCCACCCTCATTGCCAACACCTCCAACATGCCGGTGGCAGCCAGAGAGGCATCTGTCTACACAGGGGTGACGCTTGCTGAGTTCTATCGAGATATGGGCTATGACGTGGCAGTGATGGCAGACTCGACATCTCGGTGGGCAGAGGCGATGCGAGAGGTCTCGGGCAGGCTCGAGGAGATGCCTGGCGAGGAGGGGTATCCTGCTTATCTGGCGTCCAGAGTGGCAGACTACTATGAGCGTGGAGGTCGTGTCATAACCCTGGGCAGCGGAGAGGACCGGATGGGCTCGGTCTCCCTGGTGGGAGCGGTATCCCCGCCCGGTGGGGATCTATCAGAGCCGGTCTCGCAGAACACGCTCCGCGTGGTTAGCGTCTTCTGGGCGCTGGACTCGACCCTGGCGGACAGGCGGCACTTCCCTGCTATCAACTGGCTCAGGAGTTATTCTCTCTACCTCAATGTGCTTGCAGATTGGTACAAAAAGAACGTTGCAGAGGATTTCCAGGATGTTCGAACTAGGATGATGACCTTGCTCCAGAAGGAGTCTGAGCTCCAGGAGATTGTGCAACTGGTGGGCGCCGATGCGCTGCCGGAGAGGGAGAGGCTGGTGCTTGAGGTGGCTAGGATGCTGAGAGAGGACTTCCTCCAGCAGAATGCCTACGATGAGATAGACTCCTATTGTTCCAAAGAGAAGCAATATATGATGGCCAAGACGATCCTCGCGTTCTACGACCGGGCATCAAAGGCGATGGATGATGGACTCCCATTCGGAAAGGTCGAGACAATCCCTGTGAAAGATGAGATTGCCAGGATGAAGTATGTGCCCAACCAAGAGTTTCCAGAGCGGTTCAAGACGCTGCTCAAGACGATTGAGGACCAGTTATCTGCATAGGAGGGGTGAGGCAAATGGCAAAAATCACGACCCGTGAATACACTACTGTTACCGAGGTGGCTGGGCCACTCATGGTTGTTGAAGGTGTTGAAGGTGTGGCCTATGGTGAGGTCGTGGATATCGAGATTCCCACAGGCGAGACCAAGCGTGGCCAGGTGCTGGAGTCGAGAAAAGGCATCGCTGTGGTTCAGGTATTCGAGGGCACCCGCGGGATTGATACGCTCTCCACAAAGGTGCGGTTTACCGGAGACATCCTGAGGATGCCGGTCTCGATGGACATGTTGGGCAGGATCTTCGATGGGCTGGGCAGACCCATAGATGGCGCTCCTGACATCATCGCTGAGGAGTACCGCGATATCGCAGGCGCAGCGATCAACCCCACTGCCCGGGCATTCCCGAATGAGTTCATTCAGACGGGAATTTCTACGATCGATGGGAACAATACCCTGGTGCGCGGCCAGAAACTACCCATCATGTCTGGAGCAGGATTGCCGCATAATGAGCTGGCAGCCCAGATAGTGCGTCAGTCTAAGGTCCGTGGCACGCAGGAGCCCTTCTCGGTGGTCTTCGCTGGAATGGGGATCACCCATGAAGAGGCGAGCTTCTTCATGAGGGATTTCGAGCGGACGGGTGCGCTGGAGAGGATAGTGGCCTTCATAAACCTTGCTGACGATCCCGCCATAGAGAGGATCATTACTCCAAGGATGGCGCTAACCGCTGCCGAATACCTTGCCTACACCTGCGATATGCACGTGCTGGTCGTGCTCACAGATATGACCAACTACTGTGAGGCGCTGCGAGAGATCTCGGCTGCAAGAGAAGAGGTGCCTGGCAGGAGAGGGTATCCAGGCTACATGTACACCGACCTCGCAAGCAACTATGAACGCGCTGGCAGGGTCAGGGGATCAAAGGGCTCGATCACACAGGTTCCGATACTGAGCATGCCAGACGATGACATTACTCACCCCATTCCAGACCTGACCGGCTACATCACGGAGGGCCAGTTCGTGCTGAGCCGGGAGATGCATAGGAGAGGGATATATCCTCCAGTAGATATTCTGCCAAGCCTCTCAAGGCTCATGAATGAGGGGATCGGACCAGAGAGAACCAGGGAGGACCACCGCGGCGTATCGAACCAGCTCTATGCCGCATATGCGGAAGGTCGCGACATGCGAGACCTTGTTGCGGTTGTTGGAGAAGAGGCTCTCTCTGCACGGGATCGGCGTTATCTCGAGTTTGCAGATCGCTTTGAGAAGGAGTATGTGACCCAGGGGAAGGACGTGGATCGGACCATTGAGCAAACCTTGGATCTCGGCTGGAACCTCTTGGCAGATCAGCCTGAGGGCGAGCTAAAGAGGATCGACGAGAAGCACATCAAGAAGTACCACCCGAAGTACAGGAAAGCCTAGGCCTCTTGGGGGATTAGATGGCAGAGGTTATAGAGGGCATAAGCCCAACAAGAATGGAGCTGCTGAGGCTGGGACGAAGAATAGTCCTAGCGGAGAAGGGGCACAAGCTCTTGAAGGAGAAGCGAGACGCTCTGGTCTCCGAGTTTCTCGATGTTGTGCATAAGGTACATGAATCGCGTTCCGGCACAGATGAGAAGCTAGCAATGGCCTTCAGAGATCTGCTAATGGCGCAGGCAGTGATGGGCGCTGATGCCGTGAGGCAAGTATCTCAGGTCACAGGTCAAGATCTCAGGATGGACTTGGACACGATGAATATCATGGGCGTAAGGGTTCCAACGATCACCCTTGAGGAGGTCAAGAGAAGCATGATCGATAGAGGCTACGGCTTCGCAGATACCTCCTCCAAGCTAGATGATGCCGCCAGAAACTTTGAGGAGTCCATCGAATACGTGATCAAGCTAGCGGAGGTTCAGCAGAGCGTAGAGAACCTGGCAACAGAGGTAATCAAGACTAAACGAAGGGTGAATGCCCTCGAGTACATCGTTATACCGCGCCTGAGGGCGACTGCAAGGCGTATCCGTATGAGGCTTTCCGAGATGGAGCGAGAGAACTTCACGCGGCTCAAGAAGATCAAGGCTGCAATAGAGTCTGGGAAGGTGGCAGAGACCGCCTGAGGTGAGGAGATGCCCATATATGGAGCTATTGTTCACAGGCTAAAAAAGGAGATAGAGGAGCTTCGTGAGCAGCGTTTGGCGCCCTTCGATTTCATCCTGGGAGGTACTTGCAAGGTCGAATACCTGGTCGCAGAGGAGGATAATGACTTCAAGGCAGGAGATGCAAAGCCGATAAGGATCAAGAAGGTGATAATCCCTAGAAACACACTCTTACTTATAAGCCCTTATGGCCGGCATGGAGTCGGCCAGGTGATAAGTATCGGCGAGGAGATTGCCATGCCAGTTGAGCTCGACCGCTCAGCAGATTATGCGCTCTTCGTGGCAGGGGTTGACGGATCAGTCCGGAGAGATGAGCTAGTGGGTGTTGCGATGCTTATCCCTATAACTCCGCGCAAAGGGGCATAACCGCAAGGATGCAATTGAAATGCCTTTGCGATGCTTATCCTTATAACCCGGCATGAAGGAATTGAGATGGAGCTGGAATCGAGGACCTTAGCAAAGCTGATGAGATCTCTCAACGACCACCTTCCGGTTGAGCGGAGGACTCTGGGAGAGCTGCTGAATGAGGAGAAGCCGAGGGTTGTCTGTCGTGATGGCTCCACCCACAGGATCAAGACGGAGGAGCTCAAGTTGATTGAGGGTATCACCAAATCGAGGTGGGGTAAGGAGGCAGAGATGCTTAAGCTCCCCCTCCTGATCGAAATGGCCCCCGATTATGGTCGGTCCGCCGCCAGGATTCGGGGTCGAATATGTTGCGATATAGTGCAGACCATTTTGCAGAAGGAGCGAAAGGCTGTAGACGAGATGATAATATTCAGGCCTGATGTACGCTGCCTCAGGAGAGAGCTGCCTTCAGCCACTCAGTATGCCTTTCTGATCTCGGCTTCATAACGGGGGCGATCTGTGCAGAGGGATCCTTATTTGGAGCGGATGCTGAGGCATAAGGATGTTCAGGTCAAGCTTTATCTAATCGCATTGGTCTCCACCCTCTGCTTTGATTTTGCCCTCTTAATCGCGGGAGCTTACTTGTTATATCTTGGGGTGCGATATATTGGTTGGATCTAAAGGTCCTTCCCCGCATGAGCTATGAGGCTATGGGTCATCATGAACCACTTCTCCCTCTTGCCCACTTGAACTCAAGGGCCTCCGGGTAGCTGTTGAGGCGATGCACCTCTCCGCTGTCCAGGCTCACCACGGTAGTGACGATCTAAAAAGTGCCCAGTCAAGAAAAGTTTACCCCATTCTCTATGCGCTTTACCTTTTCATTATTCCTTATGGTTTTCATAATTCGAGTTTCTGATAGCGAATTTTCTGACTCCGGTGAAGGGACATTCGATTCTGTTCAAACAGGAGACGTTCGCATCGGAGCGAGAAGGAGCGACAGGCCGAACCAAATTATCGTTACAATTAAAATTACCAGACAACCCAGCAAAAACGTCTCGATGCTTGTCTTATCCATTTTATATCACCATCCTTCATTTTGGCCGTGTATATATATGTATTTTGCTGAGATGAGCCCGAAGGCTCTCCTCAAAGGGTCTCATGTCACCGCGACCGGACGTCCTCCCTGGTCTTCCGCCTCGACTTCAGAGGTAGCTCATACCCAGCTGCCATTGCCAGCTTTCTCCAGTCTACTAGGTGATGAACCCGTTCAATGATTCTATCCAGATGTTGTATCTCCATCTCCGGCGTTAGGCTGCCGGACTCGATGTCTTCCATGAACTCACTGAGCTTGCCCGCGATGACACAAGCCTCCGCATCATCCTTGTACCGCGAGCAGATCTTATCCAGCGCCCCCATTGCATTGGTAAGACAATCCTTATGTTTGGTGTATGCCTCAGGAGTTCCAGTCCTGAACTCCTCAAGACACTTCTCTGCCTCCTTCAGAAGCACCTCAATGTCCCGAAACAGATATCCGCTTGCTTCAACCATTTTGTCACCCCGTTAATTATTATAGGAGGTTTAGTTTACATCTCAAGATCGTGGTGCTTATGATTCAGTCATTGCAGAACTCTCAAAGGGGAGATGATCGGGGTTCGCATTATCCGCTCAGCCTTGGATCTCACAAACATATATCCTCTCCGCGGTTACCTTCGTCCACCCTTTTCACGAGCGAGATGCCCAACCTTTTAACCCCATTTTTGCAGTATTGCCTTCCTTTACTAGTTACTGAGCCCAATCCATTAAACTCTATCGATGATCACCAGCAGAACTCAGATTTCGCAATACGTTTTGGAGAAGATTCGCATTCTCTGAGTAGTTAATACAAGTATTTATAGTTTGGTCGTGTCTCAATTTGACTGAATGGGAACTCGGAAGCTCAATAGCTCTCTAAGAGACCAGATGTGATCCGCGAGACCTTCTGCCATAGCAGGCGTTCTTTGGGTCCATTTTCTATTTCTTTCACGGATCTGCTTATCAGAGACCTACATACACGACCGAAGCTTTAGGTCGTGACGCTGAGGCTAAGATAGACTCGATCTTTCCAGGCATCACCTACGTAGGTCGTAAAATCGATAGCCAACGGCACTTTCGTAGGTAATTGGTCGGCACAGCAAGATCTACCCATACTTTTTATAAAGCCCGTAAATACCTAAGGTAAACCCCAGGAGAGCTCCGATCATCACCCCAATATAACCGGCAGTTCCGTCAAAGAGGCCCCCTGCAATATATCCAAGGAGGCTCCCCATAAGCGTTGCGATAACAATTTCCATGCCTGCTGAGACGGCCTTGAGCGCCTCAGCCAGGGTATCTTTCTTCATTTTCGATCATCTCGGATATGTTATTTTGATTTGTGGTGTACTTTTGACCGAAGAAGGTAACTCATTGGAAGACGTCTCAATGTTTAGGAAAGCTTATCTAATACCTGTGTACTGATTAAGATGAGATGATTAGGGAAGAAATCATCAGGGAAGTGCTCCGCCAGAACCCCAATCTGTACTATAGGTATCTTTTCATCTCAGCCATGCTCTTCGTGGTAATCCTCCTTCTGCTGTTCATGTACCTCTTTTTCGTCTAACCAAACCCCCATGAGCCTAGTGTCCCTCATTAATGGAGATTAACTGCATCATTATCAAACGAAGTTCACCATGGGATGCTAAATTCCTGCCAACCAGATTCTTCAAACCAGCGGCGTTCCGAAGGTCAGCTCCTCCAATTCCATGACCTTCTGCCAGGCCACTTTACATTTGCAGTCCAGACTATCGAAGATGCTCACATCCTGGGTCAGATCATGGCTACGGATAGCCTTCGCGATGGCATCATCGCACTCCCCGCAGTTGTGAGGGCCTCGCCTGGTGCCCGCACCGACTGGATCGCAGATTACTGGAGATGAAATGTTCTTCAGGACCACCCCCGCTGACCACAGCCAAGGCGGCCTGTACTCCCCGCGCTCCCAAAGACGTTCCACCAAGGTACCGCGCTGGATGTTGCAGAGGTTGAGAGAGATAATATCCGCATGCTTTCCGGCTGCTTTGGCTGAGGATACGGCATCCCTGATGGCCTGGCCCTCGGATAGGAAGGGAGGCTTGAGCAGGAGGTAGGCCTTGACCCGCCCACCCTGGCCATGAACCACCTCCGAGGCTGCAACAAAATCTGCGAAGCAAACGCCCTTGCGTATGATGTGCTGGCGGATGAGGTCGTTCGAGGTCTCAAGGCCAACGGCAAACTCGGTCTCCAGACGGGATAGACACATCTCGACCCTTTCGGAAGTAATATACTCCGGCCGGGATTCGATGACCAGCCTCTTGATGCCCAATGCTTCCAGCCTTTGCAGGATTTCATCTCTCGCCTTTTCCGGCATCTCCAGAGGGTCCAGAAAGCTCCCGCTGGTGTAGATCTTGACCATCTGAACCTCGGAAGAGGACCTCTGCATAGCCCTTTCAAACTGAGCCACCAGATCATCGGCTGTGGCGGGCGCTCCTTCGCTCGCATAGCCGCACATTGTGCAGCGATTCCACCTGCAGCCTACGGTGCGCAGGATCATGGTGAGGGAGGCAACCTTATGGCCATCCAGCAGGTCATGAGAGCGCCAGACAGTCACCGGCCAGGTCAGATCCGGCTGCGTCTTCTCGTTTGACGATCTAGCCATGTCTCATCCCAGATACTGCAGTGCGCTTATGGCCGCCGAGGTGCCCGAGCCCACCGCCGTGGTGACCTGCATCCTGCCGCCCGTCAAGTCGCCGGCTGCGAACACTCCCGTCATGCTCGTCTCCTGGTTCAGCCGATTGACCTTGACATATCCTCCGCTGGTCATCTCCAGGCCCAGGGCCTCTGCCAGCTCGGTGTTGGGCTTCATGCCCATCTCTACGAAGACTCCATCCACCTTCAATGAGCGAGGAGTGTTCCCGACCTTGAACTCCACGCTGCTCACTGACTCGCTACCCTGGATCTCTGTGATCTCTGCTCCGAAAGTAGCCGCGAAGTTGGGGTGCTTCTTCAAGCGTTCCAGATAGATCGGCTCCGCTGCCAGCTTGTCGCGCGGGGAGAGGAGATGGACCTTGCTGCAGATGTTGGCGAGATAGAGAACCGCTCTAGCCGCGCCGTTTCCGTAACCTACCACGGCTACAGTCTTGTTCTTGAAGAGTGCGCCGTCACAATGCACGCAGTAGGATATCCCCCGGGATGAGAACTCTCGCTCGCCCGGAACACCGAGAAGGCGGTGGCTAGCGCCCATGGCCAGGATGACGGCCTTGGCCTCGTACTGCCAGTTCTCAGTCTTCAACCGGAAGAGGTCTCCCAGATGCACTATCTTCTGCACCATTTCTGACTGGTACTCTGCTCCAAACCTCTGGGCTTGAGCCAGCATAGCCTCAGAGAGCTCTATGCCCATTACGCCATCTGGGAAGCCAGGATAGTTCTCATAGACGCCTCCCATGGATTGCTGAGAGCCGTAGATGTTGCCCAAGATGAGTGTGTTCTTCCCGCCCCTCGCGCAGTATATTCCGGCCGTCAGCCCAGCGGGGCCTGCTCCCACTATGATGACATCATGCAAACGAACTCACCATAAAGACCGTCCGGCTCATGGTAGATAAAGGGTATGCCGCCTTCCTCAGGGATCTGCGGGCGGACTGTTTGCCCGCAATGTTTTTAGACTAGGAGGTAATTGGAGGAGATGCTTCGTGCAGCCCAAGCGCCGATAGTGTAGCGGTTATCACTAGGCGTTGCCAACGCCTAAACTCGGGTTCGAATCCCGATCGGCGCATATAAATACTTAGTAAAACAATTTCGCTGATATCGATTTTTTAAGCCAAAGTCATTATCTTCTATTGATATGAATTAAATTGAATCTCACTTGGCTTAGATAGACGTTCTTCGGCAAAGTTATAACCTTGCCAGTGGTAATACATATTAGCATCACATTTCACCAAAATGGATGCTAGGGGATGGCTTCTGCTATCCCTTTCACACTTTAACGAACTTCGCCTTATCATCTGGATTCACGGGCTCCAGGACCAAGACGAGAACTTCGCGGCCTGCAAGCTCTTTGCCGACCAAGACGCGGCCTATCTGATCCACTTTTTTATAAACAGGATCTTTGATGAGGTTACGCTTTCCGATTGTCTCAACTTCTATATCAGGCATTATGATCTCCAAGACATTGTTACTCATTTTCTAAATAAATACTTTTGCTTTTGAAGGATTATGACCGAAGAGTTAAAATAGTCATAATGACTATTAAGTCATTGGTGAGATGTGATGGCTGAAAGAACACTCTTTGAAGGTAAAAGCCCGAAAACACAACGCATCGAAGCCGTGAAAGCCCTCTTGGCCTACGTTGGCCGTGGCTGCGATCCGCTGCCAAGCGACGTAACCCTGGATGATGGCCGCGTGGTGCTGGTTCTGAGCAATAAAAAGGATGCGTTCTATACTGTGACCGCGGAAGCCTGCAGTTGCCCCGCGCAGACCTTCTCCCCCGGCCAGCCCTGCAAGCACCAGAGGAAATACTTCCCTCAGAAGGCCGAGCCGGTGCGGACCCTCAATCTGGCCGATGAGATCAAGCCTGCCGGTAGGTGGCCAGGCGGCATGAACGGCCCTGTGAACCTTCAGGCGGGGGTCTGAGATTGGCAGCGTATCCAAGCGGTTCAATGCCCTGATCGCGTGGGCAGAGTCACAAGGGACACAGGACGGCCAGCTCGCCACCATTGTCCTGCGCGGAATTTGGGCCGATCTGGAGGGAACGCTTAGAAAGGAGATCCTCGAATTTGAAGAGGAGCCAATCGTCGCGGAGGTGGTCTGAGATGTTTTCACAGGAGGTTGACCAATTGCTTGAAGAGCAGCAGCAGGCCCCGAACATAGACTGCCTAGAGCTTCTGAATAGTCAGCTCTATTGGGAAATCTGTGAGAAGGATGGTGTGACCTGAGATGGCCTCCGCTCTTATCAAGGTACATGAGGTGCTGGATGCGTTCTCACGCGACGCCAGAAAAACGGCTGATGCCAGGAGCGCCGCCCTCAAGAAAGAGACTGAAGTGCTTGAGAATACCTTAATGCGTCTCTTTAGCAATGTGATCTATTCAGATCTGCTCTACCTGGAAAATGATGAGCTGATTCTGATCGATCAGAACCAGGAAATCCCCATGGAAGACAGAGGCATCAAGGTGATAAACCAGCTCTTCATTTCTTTGGATAAAGTGACGCTAACACACCGCGTTAAGGTGGTGCAGTGGAACGAAAAAGCGAAAACAAACTATAAGTTCGTAGATGAGCTGAAGAGGCCATAAAGACCTTTGGTCTTGAAGCCATCTGCGAAGGTCTGACAGATCGGCTCAGAAATCGACTCGCGTCGGAGATTCAAATATCCAAGTATCAAGAAAGGATTGATCGAGCGGATAGACTTCTGGCGGCAGCTCAGGAGCAGTTTCAATGAGACGCCAGCTCGTCCCCTTTTTGGCTGGACGTTATCGCTTCGCTGCGACTGTGGAAAAGTTCGGGTTGCTCTATGGACCATCCAAGGCAACGGCCCCCTCAATGCTGCTCTGCGATGTGGCTTTGCATACCGGCTCGCTGATAGTGGTATCGCAGCATTGCTGGACCCCCGTCTCTCCAGAGGTGGCCGAACTCAACCCGAAGCGATGGGATAGGATATGCTTCGACGCGACTGTCTGCGAATACTATAAATTCAACGGCTTAGGTATAGAGCTGCTCGATTATAGTATAGGCCAACTGGCGAACATTGATCTTGTGGCCGGTGGTGGCAATGGACAGAGCCTCGCGGAATACCTTAACAACTTGCGGCAATCGCGAACATTCGCTCAGAACCAGATTGAAATTCCATGCACGGCATAAACGGAAGTGAAAAAATGAAAAAGAGTAAAACCAAAGGGCCAGAGATTGGAAAGAACCAATATACATCGAGCCTTAGTGCAGAACTGCACGAAGCCAAAGGACGTGCCAGCGACCATATAGTAAAACAGGCTGGAGTGCTTGTCCCCCCAGCTCCCGATCAGCCCCAAAAGGCGATGGACGCATGCCCCGGTACCTGCCCACATTGCTTCCAGAGCATGCCAGATCCGAAGCCGCTCATAGCTCATGACGGCCTGGAGGTGCGGGGGCTGCTCAGGGCGATTGAGACCACAGAGGATGGCTTCATCATCGCCACCATCGGGCCGTGCAGGGTAGTCTACAGTGCAGACAAGGAAGCGCAGCTCAGGCCGCTCCTGGGGCAGCAGATAGCTTCGATCATGGATCGCGAGAAGCTGATCGTTATGAGTCGCGAGGATTGGGATCGGGCATGAGCGGCCATCATGGCGGGAGATAATGACAAAGAAGGCATCGAGCGGCATGTACAAGGCAGCTCGGACGGCCAGGGATATCGAGGTCCTGGCCTCCGGCAGCCCTGAGAAGATCCTGAGGAGAGGAAAGAACAAGCTGCTAGGCAGGC
>JAPKYD010000068.1:0-2823 GCA_026394475.1 Methanothrix sp. | reverse complement strand
ATCTTAGAAAGCACTATGCAAGGACAACATTCAATTCTCGCGTTGCCAGACCCATATATTCAGTCCCCCTAGCCATGAGATCCGTCCCTTCTTTGATCAAATTAGCATCCATCAGAGCGCATCCACTCGATGCTTTTTCAGCGCCGGCTTGATATGAAGAGATTGCCAATTCGTAATAGTTTTTCGCCTTCTGTAGCTCGGATGAGACTGTATATTCCTGACTATTCCGAAGTGCCTTTCCGGCATCCTCTGCCAGTAGATCACAATAGTTCTTTATGGACTCTAAATCTGTTGCGCTTGCCGCGGTAGATATGAGGCTCATATCTGAACTCAATACTTTTGCATCATGTACCACGACATTACCCCAGGTCATATCTTCAGATGTGGGGGTAAAGGCAGCGATGCAATTCGATGCTAAGATCAATATGGACAATGCCACTAATATGGACAATGCCACTATTGGTGTCAACTTCATGATTAATCACATCAAATCAGAATAGTTGGATCTGATCAAAAAGTTTTTGGTAGTCAGAACCAGCTCTTGAAGTCTGCTCCAGGCTCTGCGTGAGCGCATTGAAGGGCGAGCTGGCTTTGAAGGGCGATAAAAAGATTTTTGGCAATGATTTATTGTGATAAAAAGAGGAGCGGGCGGGGCTATCGGGACGGCTTCTCTGGCTGCTCGGGGACATCATATTTTACAAGCAGGCCTTTGGGATTCCAACGCTTGAACTTAAGAGCATCCTCTTTCACGGTTATGAACTCGGGATAATTAAGCCCGTCTTCTTTTATGTTATCTTTAAAATAGGTATTAATGGTAAATTCGCGGCGTGTTTGGCTTCTTATCGCTTTTAGTGCGTCTTCAGCCGGGACGATTTGCTCTCTAGGCTCAAGACAGATGGGATTTATTAGGTAGGGATCGATAAAATATTGAAGTGATGCGATATGCTCTTTCAATCTCCGGTTAATGGCAACCTCTTCATTTGTTGCTGCAGCATGGCCGGTACTTGAGCGAGCCGAAGCTTCTTAGCTATCTTTTCCGGCGGCATGTGCTTTAGGATCAAGAGTACATCGGGGATGGATTCAATATAATCGCCGAACTTCTTTAAAACAACCTGGTCATTATGCCTTTTCTTATAGGTTTCAAGCGCTGACTCCTTCTTTTCGTCGCGTGTTATGAGTCGTTTTCTCTGCTCGATTGTAAGCAACGGTGTTTCAGGTATCATCCGCCTATATAGTGTGATCAAAGTAGATAACGCTTTTGGTTATCATGTATCTATCTGACCGCAATCTATTTAAAACCAAAATAAAATCAAAGGGTATATAAACAATAAATGCTGTGGTCAGATATATGATCATATCAGAGGTTGTGACATGAGACGAGAAAGATTGCCGGGATATATCGGCATAAGGGTGCCGGTGCCGATGCAAGAGGCCATAACGTCTCTTGCTGATAAGAAGGAATTGGCTATCGCGGAGCTAGCACGCGAATACCTTTTAGAAGGGCTTCGCAGGGACGGGATAACGTGTTAAAGAAAAGTGATAGATGCCCGGTGTTTCCAGCACCAGGCGGCGCAGATCTCCAGACAACCAGAACACCCAGGCAGGTATTCTATGAATCCCTATTATCCTGTGATTGAATTTAAGCCTATCGGAATCTCGCGATCCTTCGATTCAGAAGGCAGACCGTATAGAATTCACGACGACGATCTTGAGGACATTTTAGCAAAATCTGACTTCGCCAGGGGCAGGAAGCGCGGCCATGCCTGACCGACAGGAAGCAACCACGGCCCGGCGTGATCCGGGAGCCGATAAGCAGAGCGTGTGGTCAGGCAAAGGACAATACCGCCGCACGCCGCACAGCGACAGAACCAACAAGTGTGATCAATCATGGGGCAGGAGCAAAGTCAAAGCCGTTTATTCCGCCTCAGATCGCCTTACAGGGACCATTATTCCGGTCAATATACTTGGACAGGTTGCTTGCGAGGAATGCGGCTACGTCCCCACCTATACGCATAATGGCCGCCTTGCGTGCGAATGCACCGTCTGGAACGAAGGAGCGCCGCGACCAAATAGAGCCGCAACCCCCATGCCCAAAACGAAGCGAGAATCACAGTGGCGGGATGTTGCAAAGGGGCGGTGCTGATGGCGGCCGATTTCGACGCGATCCCCGAAGAGCTCCGAACTCTCCCCCAATGGGTGAGGGGGAGACGAGACGAACGAAAGGGAAAAGTCACANCCAAAAAAATTATCAAGCGGTTCAGTTCGTATACTGAAGTCTCTCCGAGTGGTGCAGGAGTGCATATCCTGGTTAAAGGATCGCTACCGCCCGGTGTAATTGGCCGGAAGAAGTCTCTGAAAGGCAGCGGATATCGGCCAGGCGCAGCTATCGAAATGTATAGCGGCGGACGCTATTTTACCATGACGGGGGATTCTTATGAATCTTGAGGAGCGTTCGTCCGAGATTCAAGATATCTACAAAGAATTTTTTGGCGATCCAAGCGAACACGAACCAGAGCCACAGAGGCGCGAGGATGTGGTAGAGGGCGGACCTCTATCAGAAGACGCGGCGGAACGGCTGCAGGAGCTATTCAGGGCAGAACCTGGATTTAAGAGCGGGCTATTCGACCCGGCGCCAATTGGTGACAGGTCAACGGTTGAATGCTTCCTTTGTGCTCGCCTGTGGGAGGCTGGATTTGACAGGCCCGAAATCCACAGCATCATGGACATCAGCCCGCAAACCAAATGGCAGGAAAGAGATGAGGCTTATCGATGGTCGACCATCGAGGCAGGCATAGCCAAAGCTGAAGCGAGCCAAAGGGAGCG
>JAPKYD010000088.1 GCA_026394475.1 Methanothrix sp. | reverse complement strand
TCATCCAATCCACCTCATGGAAGTTGAGCTCTATTTGATCGCCTCAACTTTCGGTTTATTTAATAGCCCGTATATCCCTCTAACTATAAAGCCGTTTTCCAAATTCGTTTTGCGGAGCATCTCTCCTGGTTGCTCTTTTTCTCTCGCAGCTGCGACTCCGATACGATAATATAAAGACAAGGCCAGCTATATTACGATTAGGTAACAGCTTCCTGTGGAGGAGACATCTTGAGATTAGCTTCGACGACGATCTATTTTGCGGCAGCCGTCCTGGTTCTATCCACGAGCGCTGCTGCATCTGTAGTCATCAATGAGATGGAGCTGAACCCTCCCGAGGGGGGAGCGGAATGGGTTGAGCTTTACAACTCCGGAAATGACAGTGCGGACATAAGCGGCTGGACAGCTACCATAACCGACAACGGCTGGGTGGGCAAGTTCCCGCCCGTGCCTGCAGGGACAATAATCCCGCCCAAAGGTTTCTTTGTCCTGAACGGTTCACCTTCCTGGAATCACGAGAATGGAGGATTTGCCACCCTTTACACCGCATCGGGAGAGAAGATGGACGAGACGGCCACCCGTGAGGACACCCTCGGCAACGACTTTACCTACGGCAGGCACCCCGATGGGCATGATACCAACACGGATGGCGACTGGGGTCTTGGCTATGCCACCAAGGGAAAGCCCAACGTGAGATAACCCCTTGGGAGAAGTGAAGTTTGGGGAAGTAAAGTATATTACTATAGCTGAATTACAAGCTTGAAGCTGTAGAAGGGTGGAACTAAAATGAATCTAGCATCTGGAAACGCCTTCAAGGCGCTCTTTGCCTTTTTTGGGCTTGTGGCCCTCTGCGGCCTGGCCCTGGGGGATGTGGTCATCAACGAGGTGGAGCTCAGCCCGCCCGATAACGGCACAGTGTGGGTGGAGCTTTACAACCCTGGAACTGATGCTGTCGATCTTAGCAGCTGGACAGTCAAGATCGAGGATAAACCCTGGGCGGGCCTCATTGCCCTGAGCGGCACTATCGGCCCGGGGCAGTTCTATGTGGCCGAGGGCCAGCCCAGCTGGGTCACGAGCGGCAACGGAACGGTCTATCTTCTCAACGGTGAAGGCATCGTGACGGATAAGACGCCAGAGGTGAGCGATAAAGGGCAGAGCGACTTCACCTACGGCCGGTTCCCGGACGGGAGGAAGACCGATACCAGAGCGGACTTCTTCTTCATGATGGGCAGCAAGGGCCGACCCAACCGCATATGAAGGATGGCCCAGGATCGGTCATCCTTCGACCTCTTTCTCTGGCCGGAGATCTTTTTGGATCTTCTTTATCTTTTGATCTTTGAAAGAGTTGTTCTGCCCAAACTCTGTCGTCAGCTGATCGTCAGGATGTAGGCGGTCTCTCTCTTGAAGTCTCTCGTGTGCTCGCTCTTATTGATGATATTTCCCTGGCCGTCCCTCTGGGAGATAGTGATGGTATGCGTCTCGCCACCCTCCAGGGTGAAGCTGGCCATGCCGTCCAAAGCTCCATCGGCGATATCACTGCTGTAAAAGACCCCGTCCAGGTAGACGTCGTAGCCCTTGGTCCTCTCCGATCTTATAGTAACCTTGGCCTTTCCCGGCAAAACCGTCCTCACATCCACAGGGGTGCTGGCCTGCTGCACGGGACGGGGCAGGATATCCAGGATCAGGGCGTTGCCAGGCTGGCTGCCCGCTGCCAGGATGACGAAGAGCCTGCCTTGATCCTCCGCCACCAGCCTGAGGAGATGGTATCCTCCGAAGTTAAAGCTCCAGTGGGTGATGGTGCTCTTGGCGTAGGATATGAGGTAGAGATCCACGTTGCTGTCTCTCGGCGTATAGGCGATCAGGTCGGCCTCATCTCCCTGCATAACCTGTTCGTATCGGCTCCAGCTGGCTCCCTTTCTGATCCACAGCTCGCTTGATCCAGGCAAAGATGAGTAATCGGTGTAGTTCATCTCCGAGTCTCCCAGGCGGATCTTCGTGGGCTCGCTGCCGTTTATGTTGAAGGCTATTGGGGCGGATAGGGTTGTAGATCCAGCTTTCTGGGATTCTTGGGCGTTTGCAAAGCTCCAGGGCTCCTCTGTCCAGGTCTGGTTTCCGGCAGGCGCTGCCTGCGCCGATATTGGCGGCAGCAGGATCATTGCCAGGATGAGAATTGCGAGGATGAAAGGTTTCATGGATTCTATCTTGCATCTTTTTGCTAAAGAGCTCACATTGTCTCCAGAGCAGGTATGCCCAGGGTCTCCAGGGTTGATCGCAGCGCGTTTCTTGCCGCTCTGACCAGGGCCATTCTCGCAGCCTTCAGCTCCTCGGCAGCGTCCAGCACCGGGCTGTAGCGGTAGAAGAGGTTGAAGGTCTCCGCCAGCTCGCGAGCATAGGTGGCCAGATGATGGGGTTTCAGCTCCCGGGCCGCCTGGTCGATGACCAGATCGAACTGGGCAATCTTCTTGATGAGTGCCACCTCGTTCTCTCCCGTGAGCTGATCGGCCTGGAACGACGGCGCAGCCTCGCCCTTGCGCAGGATGCTGCAGGCGCGAGCATGCGCGTACTGGATAAAGGGCGCAGAGAGCTTCTCGAAGTCTAGGGCCTGCTTCCAGTCGAAGGTGGTGGCCTTGTCCGCAGAGACCTTGACCACATCGTAGCGCACTGCGCCCGTGGCCACCTGCCTTGCCACCTCTCTATGGAAGGCCTCGCTCTCCTCTGGCCGGCGCAATCTCACTTCCTCGAAGGCCTGCTTCTCCACCTCATCTAAAAGCTCGTCGGCAGAGATGAACTTGCCTTTGCGAGTGCTCATGGAGCCGGTGGGCAGCGATACGAACTCGAAGATGACCACCTCCGGCTCGCGGATGCCCAAAAGCCGCAAGGCGGTGCAGAGCTGCCCGGATACGAGCTTGTGGTCTGCGCCCAGGATATCCACGGCCTGATCGGAGTTGGCTGCCTTCCAGCGGTGATAGGCCAAGTCGCGGGTGATGTAAAGCGAGGTTCCATCGGTGCGGCGGAGGACAATCTTCTTCTCAAAGCCAAAAGTGCTCAGATCCAGCTGGAAGGCTCCATCCTCCCACTCCGTCAGGCCGGTCTTCTCCAGATCCTTGACCATCTCGGTCACATCTCCATTCCGGACAAACTCCGACTCCCAGCGATAGCTGTCGTGGCGGATGTTCATTCTGTGCAAGGTCTCCTCGATGCCGCTGACGGCGTACCGGACGGCGCTCTGAATCTTGGCCACCGTCTCCGGGTCGCCGGCTTCATAGCGCTGTATAACCTGGTCAGCCTCCTTCCTTATTTCGGGATCCAACTCCATGGCCTTGTTGGCAGCTATGTAGACCTTGGCGATGGCGTGGTCGGCCTTGGAGCCATCCAGCTGGAAGTGATCGCAGCCCACGACCACCATGGCCTCCTGCCTGCCCATGTCGTTCACATAATACTGGGCATCCACAGTGCAGCCCGCCCGGCGCAGGATCCTCACCAGAGTGTCGCCGATCACGGAGTTGCGGATATGGCCCACGTGCAGCGGCCCGTCGGGATTGGCCGAGGTGTGCTCCACAATGACCCTCTGGCTCATCCTGCCTGTCCAGCGGTCATCCGCCAGCGCCTGGTCCAGGACGGTGTTCAGGAATATCCTGTTCATGAAGAAGTTGAGGTAAGGGCCTGCCAGCTCCACCCGGTCCACGTATTTGTACTCCTGGGGCATGGCCTGGTGAATATCCCTGGCTATCAGGGCCGGGCTAATCTTTTGCACGGGAGCCAGCCGGAAGGCGACGGATGAGGCCAGGTCAGCGTGGGGGCTGATCTCCAGGCCCAGATTGTTTACTCCATCCTCGGCTTTGAAACCGCAGCCTTCGAGGGCATCGCGAAGAAGCCCCTCCACCTCGCTCATGAAATCAAGAAACATGGGAACACTTCAATTTCTGTAGGACTCTATCAGCCCTTCGGGAAAGTATAATATCTTTGCCTATCCATTCTGAATTGGGGATTCGTATGAAGATCATTGCAGCTCTTCTGTTGATGCTGTTTTGCGCCCCGGCTCTTGCCGTCTCAGATGAGGCGAGAGGTGTCGAGGCCACCACAGCCATAACTCTGCCCGTAGACTCTGTTACCGTCTATCCGGACGGCCTGATGGCAGTGAAGCGGATGGGGGACCTGGATACGACCGTTGGCGAGCACAAATTCGTGGTCAATATTCCCGATTCAGCGGATGTGAACTCTGTGCTCTTGACGGTCAGCAACGCGACCATGGAGAGGGTGGTTTATGAGGCAAATCCTGTTTACACCCTGAATGTCTCTTCCTCGGGACTTCAGGATTTTGCGCTTAGCTATCTGATGTACAGCGCAGGCTTCTGGGAGCCCAGATATGACCTGCACCTCACTGACGATTCCGTTCTCTTGAACGCCAAAGCCGTCGTTCGTAATCGCGGTGGAGAGGAGTTGAAAAATGTGAGGATCAAGCTGGTGGCAGGCCTGCCTCTTGCCGCGGAGTCAAATTATGCCAAGGCTGCAGCCCAAATTCAGCAGAGATATGCAGAGGCAGCTACAGCAGACGCTTTGAGTGCCGCTCCCGCACCTGCAGCCGCTGCATCAGGGGAGCTGGAGACGCTCTACATCTTCGAACTGGAAGGCCGCAAAGATCTGGCCATGGACAAGGAGATCGGCTTCCCGCTCTTCCAGGAGGATGCACCTTTAGTAAGGATTTATACCTGGGATGCCTACAATAAGGAGGAGGGGCCTGCCGTGGAAGAGATCCGGGCCAATAACACCATGTCCAATCCCTGGCCATCGGGAAATGCCCTGCTCTACAGAAATGACGAATATGTCTCCACTATCGATATGCCCTACACACCCTCAGGGACTAATGCCTCCATCGTGGTTGGCCCCTCAGCAGACCTGAAGGTTGCCAGAAAGTTGAAAGACTACAACATCACCGAGAAGATCCTGGAGGTAAACTCCAGCGGAAAGAATCACACCATAAAAGAGACCACGGAGACCTGGACCTATCACCTGAAGATCGAGAGCAATCGGGATCGTGCGGCGACCTTGGAGGCAACCGACACGCTTCCACAAGAGGCAGAGATCATCGCCGTCTCGCCCGCTCCCGCAGAGACCACGGCCACGAGCCTGAAGTGGAGGCTCAGCTTGCAGCCGCGCCAGAAGACGGCCATCGACTACACTTACCAAGTGGTCAGCACCGAGAGTCTGGAGGGCATGAGCTAAAGCGAGGAAATTTTCAAGTCAAAAAATGGAGGGCTAATCGACCTGCACTCTCTGAGCGTTTATCACTTCCAGCTTGGAGAGGTGAACCTCGAGGATGCCATCCTTGAAGCTGGCCCGCACCTGCTCCGGCTTGATCTCCACGGGCAGCTTGATCTCTCGCTTCTGCCCGAGGGTGCTCATCTCCCGGCGCAGGTATTTTCCCTCTCGGGGAGCGGCCTTGGCTTCGACGTAGAGGCTGTCCTCCGTCACTCTCAGGTCGATCCTCTCCTTGCTGGCCCCAGCCAGGGCCACGAAGGCGACCAGCTCCTCGTCGGTCTCAAGGAGGTCTATGGCGGCCAGGTCGTAGCCCTTAGCCTCACCCATCTCGCTCGTCACCTCTCCCAGGATCTTTTTGGCTGCCTGACTGGCCTGATTGGACATCCTGGCCGCCTCGACGGCCGCCTTGCCGATCATGCGCTCAAGATCGCTTGTGCTTGCGGAATCGAATTTCATGCCTAAGATTAGAGCTTTGTTCTCATAAAATCCTTTTCATTCCCTGGAAGCGGCCGAAGCCCGGCTTCGCAGCGATCTCGCCGTCGAAGATCACCTCGCCCCTCAAGAGAGTCATCTGAGGAAAGATCGCGCTCAATCCTTCAAAGGGCGTCCACTCCGCCCGGCTGTGCAGTCGATCCGCATCTATTCTGCTGACCTTCTTCGGGTCCACCATCACCAGATCCGCATCCTTTCCGGCCTCAATGCTGCCCTTGCAGGCGAGGCTGAAGATCTGTGCCGGCCTTGCCGTCAGAGCATCCACCAGCCGCTCCAGGCTGAGCATATTTCTCTTCACAGCGAAGAGGAGCAGCGGCAGCATGGTCTCCACGCCCGGAACCCCCGCGGGGGCTTCCCAGATGTCATCCCTCTTCTCCTCAGGCAGGTGAGGCGCGTGGTCCGAGGCCAGAATGTCGATGCTGCCCGCCCGCAGCCCCGCCCAGAGGGCGTCGTTGTCCTCCTGGCTGCGCAGCGGCGGATTGATCTTCAAGAAAGAGCCCTGCTCGCGGTAGTCCTTGACATTGAAGAATAGATGATGAGGGGCTACCTCGCAGCTCACTTTCTTTCCCTTCCCCTTTGCCTCTCTCACCAGCTCCAAACCCCGAAGGGTGCTGAGGTGGCAGATGTGCAGCCGATCCGACCATGAAAGCGCTTTCTCTATCGCTGCAGCCTCGGCCGCAGCAGGCCGGGCCAAAGAATAGACCTCTGGCTCGTGAAAGCTTCTCAGGGGAGCTGTCCTCTCCGATACAACCAGTCCATCCTCGGCGTGGATGGTTGCCAGTGCCCCGGCTTTCTGCGTCTCGCCAAGAATTCGTTGCAGCTCTGCATCGCTATGCTCGTAGGTGAAGATCTCGCCGATAGCGGTTACACCGGCTTTCATCAGCTCCCCGATCTGGCCAGGACCTCCATTGAGGCAGAAGTCCACGACTGAGCGATGACGGGCAATGTCCAGCTTCAGATCGAAGGACCTGGCATCCAGAGTCCTCGGATCGGTGTTGGGCTGGTCCACCACCGCGGTCACGCCGCCCGCTGCCGCCGCAGCAGAGCCACTTGCCCAGTCCTCCTTGTAGTTAGGTCCAGGATCCCGGAAGTGCACATGGGCATCGATGGCCCCCGGCAGCACCAGCATTCCTCTGGCATCGATCTTCTCCTGGGCCCGATGAGGGCCGCCCAGCGCCGCTACGCGCCCATCTTTGATCCAGACATCGATGGTCTTCAGGCCTGTTGCCGTGTATACCCGGCCGCTCTTTACCACCAGATCAAAGTTTATACCCGAACCTCCTCAGCAGCTTGCGCCGCTCCTCAACTTTGCTTTTGTCCTCCACGCCTTTGGGCGGCAGCCCGTCGATGACCCCCATGATGCCTCTTCCGGAATCTGTCTCGGCCACCACGACCTCCAGAGGGTTCGCCGTTGCACAGAAGATGCCGCAGACCTCCTGGATGCTCTTGATGGCATTCAGGACGTTTATGGGAAAAGCGCCTTTCATCAGCACCACGAAGGTATGGCCGCAGGCAAGAGCCAGCGAGTTTTGCAGGGCCGCCTCCATGAGCGCAGCGTCATTTCCTTCTTGGCGGATCAAACAGTCGCCGCTGGCCTCGGAGAAGGCGATGCCGAATTTAGCCGCAGGCACAGTGCCCGCCATGGCTTCGTAGAGATCTTCCGCGGTCTTGATGAAGTGGCTCTGACCCAGGATCAGGTTCGAGCCCTCAGGGATATTCATCTTTATCGCTTTCAATTCCATCTTCAGCCCTCGAAACCGCTAATGCCTGAGAAGAACTTATACATATCTAAAAAAGTTAACAAAGCTTTACTTGTTTCTCAGACCCTTCTTCGGCCCTTTGGACTGGCTTGCAGCCTGCATGCTCTTCCTATTGATAATGACGGAGGTGAAGTAATATACGACCATGAATATGATGGAGGAATAGACCGACATGCTGATGGATTTTACCAGGGTCAAGCGCAGCAAAAAGTAGGAGTAGGGTATGTAGATCACGAAAAAGATCAGGCCTACGATCGCTGCCTGCTGCATGGGCCTAAGCTGCCGGAAGCGAAGGAGCAGATCGGCATAACTCAATCCAACAAGGCTCACCACGGATTTTTCACCTCATCTACCTTGAGTCTTCCCATCCTGCTCATATAAAGCCTTGTCCACCAGACGTTGGAGAGAGGTGCCAGCACCAGCAGGTTCACCAGCCCCGTTATGGCAGAAAGGGGCTGCAAGCTTGCGTTCTCACCAATCGCAAGAGAGCTGCCGATCATCTGCAGACCGATCGATATGGCCACCACCACCAGCCAGAGAATAAAGACATCGAACTTGTTGTACCTGAAGAAACTTATACTGGCCTTGATGGCCGAAACGGCATCGAGATCATTCACCACCAGGGCATAGGGGACGACTGCCAGCAGCAGTGACATGCCTAGGGCGTAAAGGATGAGGAGCATCAGCCCTACCACCAGCAGACCCACCGCCTGGGGCTCGGGCTGCAGGGGCCGGGGAAGCAGCGCAGCGCCTGGAAAAAGGAAGATCAGGCCTGCCATTATCATTAATCCCATCAGAACGGAGGCTGCGAACATGTTCAAGAAGTGCTTCTTTCCATCAGACCACATGGCACTTGTGTCTGCTTTGCCCTTTTCCAGGGCCTGCCTGGTCATGCCGACGGCACCGGCAGTGAAGAAGGCACTGACCAGAGACAGCAGCACTACCAGCAAGATAAAGGCTAAAGCCAGGCTGCTCAGAGCTCCCTGCAGCTTGGAAAGCTGATTTGGCAGGTCCTCTAAAGATGTGGAATTCAGGCTCTCCAGCGGTGCAAAGGCCACAGCAAAAGCTACCAAGACGGGGACTATGACCAGCAACGATACAACAAAACTGTAGAGGAAGGGAAGGCACAGGTTCAGGTTGTCTCTCCAGGTGCTAAACCCCTTGCCTATCAGCGCGCCAATTTCTTCCATTGCTAACCCTCCAGCCCTTTCCAAATCTGGTCGCCCACGTGGTGCAGCGACTTCACGGCCTTTCCTTCTCCCTTCATCTCCGTCCCCGCTATCAGAGCCCGGCCAATGGCCAGGGGCTTTTTGTGTCTCTCCTCCACTACGATGACCAGGTCACCGGCAGCTATCTCTGCATCGGCTTCAACTATGCCTGGATTCATGACGTCCGCCCCATTCACAATAAACCGCACCGCTCCTGCATCCACCACCACCAGCTTCTTCCTGGGCCTGAGTTCTATGGCCCCCAAGACGGTGAAGAAGGGCTGTTCCTCCTCAATCATTATCAAAGGACGGCCGTCTACGAAGATGAGGTCTAAGCCCTCGTCGGTGACGGCCCTCTCTAAGGATGCTTTTCGCAGCCCGGAAGGATCTTCAAGGAAGGGCTCAATGGACGATAACACCTTCCTGGCCTCGCTCCCCTTGAGGTGGTGCCTGGATTTTATCTTCATGGTCTCTAGGTATCCCGATAGGTTTAAATATGCAACGCGCAAGTCTGAAATCGAAGCCTTTTGCGGTTATTCAATCGCTGGAGAGAGGTTTAATGGGTCAGAGACCGCTTGATATTCTGAATGAATCACTGAATGGGCCCGTCATAGTCAAGCTCAAGGACGGAAGGGTCTTCAGGGGAGAGCTACAGGGTTATGATATCCACATGAACCTGGTGCTCGACAAAACCGAGGAAGTGGCAGAAGGGGCGGTCGCACGCAGGATCGGAACGGTAATCGTGCGAGGAGACAACGTCGTATATATTTCACCCTGAGGTGTTTTAGATGAAAGGTACTCCTTCTATGGGCAAGCGCCACAAGAGATCGCATATCAGGTGCAGACGCTGTGGCAGTATCTCGTTCAACTTCAAGAGAAAAGTCTGTGTCAAATGCGGCTTTGGCCTTTCTTCGAAGCTCAGAAGTCACAAGTGGATGAGAAAAGCCGACTACTAGAGGTCCCAAAGTTGCACGATGCCTGCGGCGTTGTCGGGATATCCCTCAAAGAGAGCGGCAATAATGTTGCCAAGTCCATTTATTACGCGCTCTATGCCCTGCAGCATCGGGGACAGGAGGCTGCTGGCATCTCTGTCCACGATGGCAAGTCCATTCGCACTCACAGGGGAATGGGCCTCGTCTCCGAGGTCTTCGACGATGCCCAGATTGCGCTCTTGCGCGGTGCGGTGGGCATAGGCCATGTGAGATATCCCACCACAGGCAGATCGTGCATCGAGAACAGCCAGCCGTTGCTCATTAAGTATAAAGACGGAGCCATAGCGGTAGCACATAACGGAAATCTGGTAAACTCCGCCCAGCTCAGAGAACAGCTGGAGCAGGCGGGAGACATATTCTATTCCACCTCGGACACAGAGGTGATAGCGCATCTCTTCGTCAAGGAGCTCCTGCGCTATGACCTGCAAGAGGCTATGCGTGCCCTGATGCGCAAGATCGTGGGGTCCTATTCGCTGGTGTTTTTATGGGAGGATATGGTTCTTGGGCTGCGCGACCCTTTGGGCATCAAGCCTCTTTGCATAGGCGAAACGGACTCTGGCCACATTATTGCCTCGGAGAGCGTGGCCGTAGATACTCTTAACGGACGCCTGATCCGTGACGTCAAGCCTGGCGAGCTTGTTGCCATCAGGCATGGCGAGATGAAGTCTTATCAACTCTATCGTCTTCCCAATTCTTCCCACTGTGTCTTCGAATACATTTACTTCGCCCGGCCGGACAGCATCATGGACGGACGCTTAATTTATGACGTGCGGGTCAACATCGGCACCAAGCTGGCGGAGGAGCATCCAGCCGATGCGGACACCATCACGCCTATCCCGGATTCGGGGATAACTTTGGCCGTGGGCTACCACCAGCGATCAGGCATAAGATATCGCGAGTGTCTGATGAAGAACCGCTACATCGGCCGGACCTTCATCATGCCCGACCAGAATATGCGAGAGACGGCTGTGCGCCTGAAGATGAACACCATCCGGCCCAACATCGAGGGCCATAAGCTCGTTCTCGTGGATGATTCCATAGTCCGAGGCACGACCAGCCGCAGGATTGTGAACATGGTCAGGAAGGTCGGAGCAGAGGCGGTTCATGTTCGCATAGGCAGCCCGCCCATCATGGCTCCTTGCTACCTAGGCATCGACATGGCCAGCCGCGAGGAGTTGATCGCGGCCTACAAGACCGTGGCAGGAGTGGAAGCGGTCATCAATGCGGATTCCTTGGGATACGTCAGCCTCAAGGGCCTGGTGGACGCTATAGGCATCAGGGAGGAGAACCTCTGCATGGGCTGCCTCACTGGAGTTTACCCTGTGGAGATACCGGGCGAGAAATGCATTGCCACCCAGACCAAGCTCTCGGAATACCTTGGCTCAGATCCCATGAAGGGCTCTGCGTAATTGGTACGTGTTTAGCTCACACCAATCCGCATCAATAAACCCATTTCGTGATTTCTCGCGCCGCCAGTTTCCAAGGGCCAATTTGAAGCAACTTCGGCTATTGATATCGATTTTCAATTCGGCGCAAGTTCTTTTTCGTCATGCTTTCATCGACTAAAACCAGCATCTATCGAGCGATTCTTGGGGAGCTAAACACGTACCGTATTGATTTAAAAGCCTTGGATTGAAAATATAATTAAACATAAAATAAAAATAATAAAAAAAGAAAAAATATATTTCTATGCTGCCTTCTTGACAGGCGGCTTCATCAGCATGAAGGCCAGAACTGCGCCCACCACAGCCAGAGCGGCCACAACCAGGAAGAAGGGCCTGTAGGCATCCAGGAATGTAGCACCGGCTACAACCGGAGTAGTAGCTGCGATCTGAGCAGAGACAATGCCTCCGACCACCGCTCCAACTCCGTAGGCGGTGAAGACCAGCCCGTAGTTCTTGGCATTGTCCTTCATTCCGAAGTAGGTTGCGGTAGCCGTAGGCGCAATGGCCAGCCAGGCGCCAAGACATCCCCAGAGCAAGGCAAAACAAATAACGAACGCCATGACAGAGGAATAACTCATGTACATCAGCAAGCATGCCACTATGATGAGCACATAAGTGAGTAGTGCTGTATTTTTGGGGGTCAGCTTGTCCGTCAGAGTGCCAAAGATCGGTCTTCCCAAGCCGTTACATATGGCGAAGGGGAGGATCAGTTGGAATACCAGAGCACTCGAGTCCTTCGCAGCCATGCCTGCGTTTGTCATTACTTCTTTGCCCACCGGCCCGACTATTCCTATGGCCGTCAGCCCAGCCAGGGCCCCGATGGTATAGCATAACCAGAGTCCTTTGAATGCCGATGTCTTGGTCATCTCGTTACGCATGAAATCAATCTTCTGGGCTGCTCCTGCTGCCGGGGTAGGCGGCGACCAACCTGCCGGTTTCCAGCCAGCCGGCGGGAACCTCAGATACATAGATGCCACCACAGTGATGATGATGAAAGCTATGCCGTAGATCTGCAGGATGTTCATTATTTGCATGCCCGTCGATTTCAGGTATAGCGTAGCATATGAGATCAAGGCCGAAGAGAAGCCAAAGCCCAGCACTGTAAGTCCCACGGCAAGGCCGCGTCTATCCGGGAACCATTGCGCTGAGCAGGTAATTGGGACGCCATAAGCTATGCCTACTCCCACCCCACCGATAACGGCATACAATGGAATGAGCATTGCAGGCGAGCCAGCAAACGAGGCCCCGATCCATCCTAGGCCGCAGAGTGCTCCACCAATCATAGCTACCTTCTTGGGTCCCATCTTCTGTATGTAGGGTCCAGCCAGCGGCATGGTAAGGGCAAATACAGCCAAGAATATGATAAAGGGCCATGTCATATCAAATGGGGTCGGGCCCTTTGTGGCCGGGTCTGAGATAGCCATAATGGCCTTGAAGTAATTAGATATGTCGAGTCTCACTGCTCCGTAGGCATAAATGGCACCCAGACAAAGCTGAATTATGATGCCTACTACTACAATCATCCACCGCCCTCCGGGCGGTTCTTGAGATGCTGCATTTTCAGCCATAAGTTTAACACCTCTCGAAGATAACGATTTATTCTAATTCAATACATGCAATCAATATGATCTGCTCCACCATGAAAATTTCCATAAGTCTAATTCTATAAATCCCTCCTTTTCCCCTCCACCTCCTTTGAAGGATTATTCAATGGATTGGTCCTAGTTTCCTCTCCCATATATTTAAATTTAGTGGCATTTATCTCCATTAACCATTATAATATTACGTATATCTCTTGAATCTATCATCTCAAAGGAATCGGTGCAGTGAATGGAATAGAAATAATCATGGATGGCAATCTCTTTTTAGTAGAAATCCAAATACCATGGAGGTGGTTCTAACATGCTTAAGGCCAATCCCAAGACTTCATGGAATAACACGGAACGCATGCCCACGGTTTCAGCGACCGCTTACGTAGACGATTCGGCCGCGATCATAGGCGACGTCCGAATAGGCGAGCTGGTTTATGTCGGCCCTTGCGTCTCCCTTCGCGCCGACGAGGCGCATCCCATCATCATCGGTGACGAATGCAACATCCAGGACGGGGTGATATTCCACGGCCTGATGGGCAGCTCCATTGAGCTGGGCAAGAAGATCTCCATCGCTCATGGAGCTGTAATTCATGGCCCCTTGAAGATCGGGGATGAGAGCTTTGTGGGCTTCAACTCCGTGGTGCATGCCACCACGCTTGGGAAGAGATGCTTTATTGGCCACGGCGCTGTGGTTATTGGTGTAAAGCTGGCGGATGGGTGTAAAGCTGGCGGATGGCAAATTCGTGCCGCACGGAGCTCTGGTGGACTCCCAGGAGAAGGCCGATGCCCTTGGGTCGGTGCCCGAGAGCCTCAAACACTTCAATGAAGAAGTGGTCCACGTCAACAAGGAGTTCGCCAAAGGCTACGGGCTGATGATTAAATCCTGCGCAGGCGATTAGTTTATCTCAAAATCCTCTTTTTTCATCTTTATCTCGACCGGCCTTCGGCTCGCTCTTCGCCTCTCCTTTTTCGGAGAAGAAATATATACATATCCGGCCTTAAGCCCCCTGCTAGCTTTAGGTGATTGTCAATGGCCAAGATCAAAGCAGGCGTCCTGGGTGCTACCGGCGCCGTAGGACAGCGTTTCATTGAAGGATTGAAGGAGCATCCTTGGTTTGAGCTTACCAGCCTGGCCGCTTCGGAGAGGAGCGCGGGCAAGAAGTACAGCGAGGCTGCAAGGTGGCGGCTGGAGAGCGAGCTTCCTGCAGAGATCGCAGAGATGACCGTGGTCAATGTCGATCCTAAGGAGGTTGACGCAGATATCGTCTTTTCAGCGCTTCCTGCAGACGAAGCCAAGACCGCCGAGCCTGCCTTTGCCGCCGCCGGTTGCGCGGTTGCGAGCAACACCAGCTCCTACCGCATGGTAGCAGATGTGCCTCTCCTCATACCGGAGTGCAACTACGAGCACCTGGATCTGATAAAAGTGCAACGGGAACGCCGCGGCTGGGATGGCTATCTCACCACCAACCCCAACTGCACCACCATCATGTTCACGCTGCCTCTCAAGCCACTCATGAAGTTCGGCATCAGAAGCGTTCACGTGGCCTCCATGCAGGCCGTGAGCGGTGCGGGTTACGAGGGAGTGCCCTCTATGGCCATCCTTGGCAACGTCATTCCCTACATAGGAGGCGAAGAGGAGAAGGTCGAAACAGAGCCCCAGAAGATCCTGGGAACCTTCGACGGAGAGAAGATCGTGGATGCGGACTTCACAGTGAGCGCCAGCTGCCACCGCGTGCCGGTCATGGACGGCCATACCGAAGCGGTCTGGGTGACCATGAGGGACAATCCCACTCCCGCGGAGGTAAGAGGGGCCATGCTGGACTTTGATCCCAAGCTCGGTGACCTGCCCACCTCGCCCAAGAAGGCCATCATCGTCAAGGATGAGGCCGACCGGCCCCAGCCGAGGCTGGACCGCAATCGGGGCAATGGCATGTCCGTCTCCGTGGGAAGGATCAGAGAAGGAATCAAGTTCATCTGCATGGGCCATAATACCGTCAGGGGCGCAGCAGGCGCCAGCATCCTCAACGCGGAGCTGCTGGTAAAGAAAGGCCTGCTGTGATGCTGATAGTAGCCTGGGAGACGACGGCTGCCTGCAACCTGAAGTGCAGCTACTGCCGTGCTTCCGCTTCCGCTGCGCCGGACCAGGGCGAGCTTAGCACCGAGGAGGCGGTGGCCTTCATCGACAGCATAGCCACGCTTCAGCCCATGCTCATCCTGAGCGGGGGTGAGCCCTTGCTGCGCCCGGATATCTTTCGTCTGGCCAGGCATGCCGTCTCCAGGGGCCTGCGTGTCTCCTTAGCCAGCAATGGAACTCTGCTCACATCCGAGGTTGCGGATAAGATAGCAGCCTCGGGCATCGCCCGGGTCAGCATCAGCTTGGACGGAGCAACGCCGGAGACGCACGACGAGAATCGCGGTCCCGGAAGCTTTCAGGCCGCCATGATAGGCATAGAAAATCTGCGCGGCAGGGTCGATTTCCAGATCAATTTTACAATTACCAAGAGGAACGAGGCCCATGTTCCGGCCATCTTCGACCTGGCAGAGGCCAAAGGTGCAAAGGCCCTGCATTTCTTTTTCCTGGTCCCCACCGGTCGCGGGCGAAAAGAGGATTTGATCTCGGCTGAGCGACAGGAGGAGCTGCTTTGGCAGATCGACTGGGAGCGAGCAGATAGGAGCCTGGAGGTTCGGGTCACCTGTGCACCCCAGTATTCTCGCATTGCCAAACAAGGCAGCGGGCGGAGCGCGGGCGGATGTCTGGCGGGCAAAAGCTTTGTCTTCGTCTCCCGAAAGGGCGATGTTTATCCCTGCGGCTACCTGCCGCTCAAGGTGGGAAGCATCAGGGAGAAGAAATTTATAGAGATTTGGGAGAGTTCACCAGAGCTTCGGGCTCTGCGAGCCGGGGATCTCAAAGGGCGGTGCGGTCAGTGCGGCTACAGCAAGACCTGCGGCGGCTGCCGGGCGCGGGCCCTGGCCAAGACTGGTGACTTCCTGGGACCCGATCCACTTTGCAATCTGGCGATGTAACCATGGATGAGATCAATCTCAAGCTGCTGGCTATGGTTCAGGAAGGCTTTCCTGTGACACCGCGCCCCTTCCGGGATCTGGGCACCGCTCTGGGATTGAGCGAGAGCGAGGTCATGGCGCGGCTTGCCGGGCTGCAGAGGGAAGGCCTGGTAAGAAGAATCGGCCCGATCTTGGATCTGCGAAAGATGGGGCGAGGAGGGATATTGGCAGCTCTGGAGGTTCGGATCGAAGAGGCAGATGAAGCCGCCAAGGTGGTGAACCAGTATCCGGAGGTGTCTCACAACTACCTGCGGCCGAATGAGAGCGGCTACAATCTGTGGTTCACGATCTCGGCTCACCAGGAGAGAATTTTGGAGATCTTGGAAGAGATTCGATCCCGCACGGGACGAAAGCTGCTGGTCCTGCCCACGGGCAGGATATTCAAGATCGGTGTCAAGTTCGATATAATTTGATATACTAGGAAGGGCAAGTTCCCCTCGACGAGGCTTACCTGGTGTTTTATGAGGTGACGCATTTGACTAAGCCGATACTGATGGACTTTTACGCCGACTGGTGCGGACCATGCCGGATGCAGGGGCCCATCGTCGAGGCTCTGGCAAAGGAGTTTGGAGATAAGGCGGAGTTCAAAAAGATCAATGTGGACAAGGAGGGAGACCTGGCCACGGAGAAGGGGATCTTCGTGGTGCCCACACTCATCCTGGAAAAGGATGGAGTGGAGCTGAAGAAGTGGATAGGCGTCACTTCGAAAGAAGAGCTGACAAGGGCCCTCAACGAAGCTTTGCAGTGAGGAGGCGAGGAGGGAGATGGACCTGGGGGTGGAGCCAGTCCGGAGGATCAACAGCCGCGGAGGATGTGCGCCTCATCTCTCTCTCCAGTTCGATTCTCATCTCTTTTCCATAGACACCAGCCGCTCGCCCAAAGCTTGCATTCAGCCGGATGCTTATCTTATCACCCATGCCCACAGCGATCATTTTGGCAAGTCGGCCATGCTCAGCGAGCGAGCTATCGCCTCCGTCGAGACGGCCCGCGCCCTGGAGATCCGCTACGAGCGAGAGTACAGGGGCCGAACCTTCAGGGTGGGCGAGAGCATCATGGTGGGCGATGTGTCGGTCAAGACCCATCGCACGGGCCACACCATCGGCTCTGCAGCCTTTTCCTGGGAGACCGAAGCAGGGGCGCGTGTGCTGGTCACGGGCGACGTCAAAGACTACAGCGCTCTTCCAAGATGCGATTATCTGGTCTCGGAGGCCAACTACGGCGATCCCTACGATCCCTCGTGCATCTTCGAGGATGATCTGGCAGGCTTCTTTGAGGCTCTGGAGTCGGGCGCGAGCTTCGGAGCCTACGCCTTCGGCAAGGCGCAGAGGGCGGTGGCTCTGATGAGGGCCATGGGCTACCATGATGAGATCGGTATGGACGCGCAGAGCCTTGTTTTGACCCGGGAGCTGATGAAGGATGCCGCCGGGCCGCTGACGGAGGTGAATGGCAGCAAGACAAATGTGGTCACGCCCTGGAACCTCCCGCAGGTTCGCTGCAAGAGCAAGTACTTTTTGACGGGCCGGAGGGACACGTCCTACCCGACCATCCGGCTGAGCGATCATCTGGATTTCCGCGGCCTGATGAAGATGATCGAGCACTCCTCGCCGCAAGAGGTTCTGGCCTACCACCCGGCGGGCGAGAGGGCCAGCCTTCTGGCGCACCACCTGCAGCAGTGCGGCCTGGAGACAATGTCGCTCGATCTGATTGAGAAGTTCTTTCGATAATTTTATGATATTAATAATAGTATTAACACTGGATGAAATCGGATACGTCTAGTGGCCAGCCGCAATGCTTTGCCGCTGATGCTGGCCAAAGAAAAGGGCAGATCATAAATATCGCAGCCCTGGCGCTAGGTTTCATACGCATGCAGTGAATGATGGCGGAGCATGCTCCCAGCCCCTCGACCTGAGCCGGACGAGCCGCCGGAAACCAAAATGATGAATATCTGCGCCGACCATTTCCATCCGGAGGGGCAGATGAGAATCAGAGATGCGATCAAGCTCATTGAGGCTGATGGCTGGAGGCTTGTGAGCATTAAGGGCAGCCATAGGCAGTTCAAGCATCGATTAAAACCTGGCCGTGTGACGATTGCTGGCAAGCTCGATATGGACCTGCATCCCAAGACCCTGAAAAGTATATTAAAGCAGGCAGGCATAGAGGATGTATTGAATGGCTAAATATGCGATAATCATCGAGAAAGGTGAAGGAAATTACTCCGCATATTGCCCTGATCTACCAGGTGTGGTAGCAGCAGGCGAGACAGAAGAGGAGACGGCAGAGCTGATGAGAGATGCGATAGAGTTCCACCTGGAGGGACTGAAGGAGGACAAGATACCAATCCCAGAACCGACAATCTCCGCCAGATGGGTCGAAGTTTTCGTTTAGACTGTATAGACAATTATTTAAGAATAAAAGGAAATTTTTAATTATGTCAAATGAATTATTCAGAGAAATTGTTAGCAGCAAAATCGATGCCGCCATTGACGAGGCCAAGAAAGCAAGCGGTGTAACCCATTCTGGTGTTAAAGGAAGTATTCGTGAGATCACGTTAAAAAATCTTTTTAAGCCCCTCCTTACTGCCATTGCAGATCTAGGAACTGGTACAATTATCGATAGCAAAGGCAATCAATCCCAAGAAACCGACATAATAATATATAGTAGAGATATACTTCCTCCAATTTTATTTTATGATAAGAGTGATACCGGGATTTACCCTGCAGAAACATGCATTTATGCGGTTGAAGTTAAGAGTAAAGCTACAGCTGCCAATCTCCGGGATGCCTTAGAAAAGGCTGAGACCCTTAGAAGAATAGCATATGTTTCGGGGTTCTTAGATCCTGCTGGCAGACCGGTACAGCATGAATTGACACCAATAGTTCCGGCATTTTTTGCTTTCGACTCAGATCTCACAGAAACTGGTAAATCAGAACTAGAAAGATATCTTGAATTAGATCGCAATGGAAATATTAATCCTTTTCTAAGGGCAATTTGTGTAGTGGGGAGAGGTTATTGGTATTTCCACCCGGAAACGATTCGAGATGGAACCTCCACATATATAAAAGGCACATGGTGGTATTGGGAATCTACATCAAAACATGATGAAGTTATTAGCTTTCTTAGTGGAATTCTCAATACGATCCCTAGAGCTATCGCTTCAAGAGGCCGTCCAGCATTAGGAGAATATCTTATACCAATTAACTTGACTTACTCATATTAACTTTTCTTCAAGGATTCATGTCATTCCAGATGCGAAGAATTGGCTCAATTCAGAACCATATGCCACGCATTTTAGACATATTAATCTGAGAGCATATTTGATAAACATATATTTAACT
>JAPKYD010000033.1 GCA_026394475.1 Methanothrix sp. | reverse complement strand
TATATCCGCCCTGGGCATGCTCGATACCCTTGGGCTTGCCCGTGGTTCCTGAGGTGTAGAGGATGTATAGCCTGTGCTCGGAGTCCACGAAGACCGGATCGCACTCGGTGCTCTGGTTCGCACATAGCTCATGCCACCAGACATCCTTCCACTTGCCCTTATTCATTGGGACCTCATTTCCAGCCCTCTTGTAGACTATCTGGTGCTTGACAAGGGGGCAGGTTGCCAGGGCCTCGTCTGCCTGCTTCTTCAGCTCCACTACCTTTCCACGCCTGTAGAACCCGTCGATGGTGATCGATACTATTGACTCGCAATCTAGCACTCTACCCGCATAGGCTCCAACGCTGAAGCCTGAGAAGACCACGCTGTGGATGGCGCCTATCTTCGCGCAGGCCAGCATCGCGATAGGCAGTTGCGGTACCATCGGGAGGTATATGCTCACCTTGTCGCCGGCCTTCACGCCCAGGCTCTTGAGGCCGTTGGCCAGCTTGTTGACCTCTCTGTATAGGTCGCCGTAGGTGAGCTTCCAGACCTCACCCTCTGGTTCTCCATAGGCTATGTAGGCGAGCTTGTTCTTCCGCCAGGACTTGGCGTGCCTGTCGACACAGTTGTAGGTAGCGTTGATCTTGCCTCCGACGAACCACTTCGCGTACGGCGGCTTCCAGTCCAGAACCTGCGTGTAGGGCTCGTGCCAGTCCGCATAGTGGAGAGCCATCTCGTCCCAGAAGTCGACGTAGTTCTTGTAGGTCCAATCTCGCATCTCCCTCTCGTCGGTGAAGCCCTTCTTCTTCATCCACTGCCAAACATTGGACTTTTCTACCAGATCATCTGGAGGCTTGAATACTCTCTTCTCCTCCATGAGAACTTTAGTTGTTACCGTTTCTTCAGCCAAATTCTTTCCTCCTTTTTTTACATGCTGCCAGGCTTCTAACTCATGGACGGACGAGCGCAGTCGCTGTCCTATCTTAGAGGACATTTTCCAAAATGCTATCGGAAAAGCCCTAGAGGCCAAAGAAGCATTTATCATGGTTAAATATGTTCATTATTAATAAGGTTAATGGTGTCGCATATCGAGAATTTATATACAAATTACATATTAAAAAATTGTAATTTTAGACTAAACGTATCTTTATACCGCATTATCTCAACAACACTGTAATATTCCATCAATCAGATGAAGTCTTCTCATCCTGATCGCGAGGCAGCGAAACGCCAGTGAGGTAGAAGGGATTAGAGCTGGCTATCCTTACCCTCTGCCAGGTGCCCAAGGAGGAAGGGCCTTTGATGACTACGCCTCCGTAATTAAAAGACCTGGCCTTCATGCTGCAGTCCTTTCCTCTTTCGGTTACAAGGACATCCAGTGCCGATCCGATATAGCCATGGTTGCGCCTGTCGGCTATCTCTAGCCATAGCCTGGTGATCCTCCTGGACCTCTCTTTCTTAATGCGATCGGGCATGTCGTAAAGCTGGGCAGCGCGCGTGCGGGGCCTTCTGGAGTACCTGGTTACGTTCACCTTATCCGGCATGATCTTTTCTATAACCCGGAGGGACTCCTCGAAATCCTCTTTCTTCTCTCCAGGAAACCCTGCTATGACGTCCGTCGCGATATTCATGTATGGAAACTCTTTCCTCATGCGGCGACAGATATCGATGAACTCTTCGGCTGTGTACTCACGGCACATCCTCTCCAAGACCTGGTCGGACCCAGACTGGACTGGCAAATGGATGAACTTGTAGATCCTTGGGCTTCTCAAAGCATTCACAAGGTCATCCATTATGCACATGGCAGTATTTGGATTCATCATCCCGATCCGAACCATGTACCTGCCCGGGATCTCACCAATAGCTATCAGCAGCTCCGGAAGGCTAGTTCCGATGTCGCGCCCGTAGGCTGCCGTATCCTGGGCCGTGAGCTGGACCTCCACATTACCTGAGCTTACCAGCTTCTTTACCGCCTCTACCACCTCCTCTGGCCTGCGGCTGGTCAGATTGCCCCTGGCTTTTCGGACTATGCAGTAGCTGCAGCCGCCGTTACAGCCTTCGGCGATGTTGACGACGCCGCAGAGGTCCTGGCGGGCCGCGAGAGGGACTCGCGGAGGGCATTGAAAGCTGCTACTGGGGCGGATTAGGAGGGGGTCCTCGAAAAGATCTGCGATCTTTCTCGCGGCAGATCTATCCAGCAGGCCCAGACGTTCCCGGCAGCTTATCGGGCGGATCGATTCCGGTAGGGCTGCAAAGAGGCATCCGGCCACTACCAAGCGCTTTCCCTGCAGCTGGCTAAGCCTTCGCAGAATCTTTCGCTCCGTCTTCTCCGTCACAGCACAGGTGTTCACTATCACGGCGTCTGCATCCTCCAGAGACGATGGCCGGTGGCCCATCTCCTGGAGAGCATCAGCCGCATCCTGCGAGTTTCCTAAGTTGGCAGTACAGCCAAAGGTTTCTATGTAGAACTTCATGGTATTCGCGCTGCCATCTCCTCCCTTCTCACCTGGTATATTCCTACTATTACTCCCATTAACGCTGGTGCCAGGAAGAATCCACCGATGCCCGCCACCAGAGCACCCCCCAAAAAAGAGAGCATCACTAGCAGCGGATGCATGGAGGACTTGGAGGATACGAGATAAGGCCTGATGAGCAGCTCGGAAGGGAGGTAGATCAGAGCTGAGGCTATCAGGAAGAAAGTCACAGCCTCACCCATTCCGGCGGTGACATACTTATACAGGGCCACGGGAACAATCACCACCCAGGCAGTGAGAAAGGGCACCATCCCGGCTACGAAGACTATGCTCGCCAGGGCAAAGGGCCTGGGCAGGCCAAAGCCATAGAATATGAAGGCGGCTATGATGCTGCCCAGGATGGAGGTATAGATCGTGCCGATGAAGATCCCGCTGAGGATCCGGTCTATGCGCGTTATATACTTCCAGTAGGCTTCTACGTCTCTCTCTGGAAGAAGGGCGATAAGCGACTCCACGAAGTTCTCTCCGTCCACCAGCACAAAATAGCAGACCGGGATGGAGATTATGAAGTTGATTATCCCCAAAGAGACCACTCTTCCGATTTGGAAAACGGGAATGGATGCAGCAATGGGCGCGACTATCCCCACCGCGTTCTCCAGGCTGCTGGCCAATATATCTTTCATCACCCAAGGAAGATCCGCCGCACCTTGCTCCATCAAGGTGCCGAGGGCCACCCTCAAGGCCTCCTGGTTATGAGCCAGAATTATGATCTGGTTGGCGACCTCGACCATGCCCAGACCCAGGATGAGAAAGATGGGTACGACTATGCAGATGGAGGCCGCGAAGGAACCCAGTCTTCTCTGGCGGAATTTATCCCTGATAGGCCTGCCCACATAGGCAAAGACCGTGCCGAGGATTACGCCGTCCAGGAAAGGAAAGAGAAAATAGATGATAAGGACTAGAGCGGCTATGGTGAGCAGCAATATTCCTTTGTGTTCAGAGCACCAGTGTTCCAGCTCAGAGTCCAAGGATCACACCAGAGGTAACTCGCAACTCCTTGATAGATATGAGTAACGCTTAGGTGCATGCCAGCACGAGCATGTCGTCAAATCTCTCCAGCCGCTCTTTGGGCTCCGAGTTTTGCTCCGCTACCCAGGCTTTAAGCTTCTTTATAGGCTTGCCGCTGTCGATGTATCTCCTGGATCCGGTTCGCCAATTTCTCTACTATTATTATCTTCGCTGCTCCCAGGTGCTCTGCCAGAAGCGCATGAAGGCAGCCG
>JAPKYD010000013.1 GCA_026394475.1 Methanothrix sp. | reverse complement strand
ACTATCTCATCCACCATGGCCAGAAACCTCTCCTCAGTGCCCGGCGGGATGGAGGCCCCGCTGGCGATGGTATGGCCACCACCAGCGCCGCCCACCGCCTCGGCCGCCTTTCGTAGAGCCACGGACAGATCCAGTCCCCTGGATATGAGGGGCTTGTTTCCTCGAGCCGATATCTTGACCACATCATCTTTGTGGTTCAGCGTGATCAGGGGCTGGTCTGTGTAGAGGTATCTTATTCCCAATCCCGCCACCACTGCGCCCGCTTCCATGTCCTCCATCTTAAGGTAGCGGATGTTCTTCATCATTATATTCCGCTCCCGAAGCGTGTTTATCTCCCGCAGGATGTGGCCCTTGTAGTCTGCAGCCAGCTTCCTGGCCTCTTCAAGAGAGCTTTTATCCCGCAGGCATAAGGTCAAGCCCAGTCCTGGAACATCCCTATTCCCGCAGGCGTTGAGGAGCTGCACCAGCTCCAGGGAGTTCTCCACCACCTCGCGCTTGAGGCGGATCACCTCCCCTATGACCGAATCCGCAGCGAAACTGCCCTGCATGAGCAGCTTGAGAGTCAGAGCGGTGCAGAGCCTGGCCAGATCATCTCTTCCCAGGATCTGTAAATCCCCTTTTATCTTCAGATCATCCAAAAATCTTTTAGCCTTTTCCGGGTCCCCAGTGAAGTCCAGGAGCGGTTCTACGCTGCGCTGAAACACTTCCTCCGCTGGTCCATCCTCGGACAGCTTCAAGCCTGATTTCAGCTCCACTGAGCCTGTGGCTATAGCCTCATCCAAAATGGCTCGATTCGCGCCGGTCATGGCCTGGCGATCCCCCATGGCGCCCACCAGCGCCAGCCCGGCCAGGTCGGCGTTGTCGCCCATGTAGCGCACCACGGAATAGACGGTGCCAGCAGCGGACAGCTCAAAGGCCCCGTCGATGCCGAAGAGGTGTGGATTGAGATGCATGCAAGTCATCATCCCCACGGGGCGATGGTGATCCAGGACGAAGCAGTCACCCTGCACCCGGGAGATCAGCTCCGGCTTGCCGCTGCCCATGTCGCAGAATACCACCGGGCCCTGCAGGCCGCTGACCACGGATTCGTCCAGCCTGTTCGACAATGTGGCCTGAAAGGGTATCCTCGCGCGCAGTAAGGCATTGCAGATCAGCCCTGCCGAGGCGATCCCGTCCGCATCGTTATGCGAGATCACGCGCATGCTGTCGCAATGCAAAATCGACTTGGCAATAGCTTCTGCAGCTTTGTCCAGCCGCTTCATGAGACTAAAATCTCAGCTGTCTCGGGCGAGTAAGTCCATTCTGGTGCCAGCCGCCCGGAGTCGTGGTAGTATTTCACCAGCCTTCTGATCTTGTTCTCGGTGAGCTGCAGGGATCTCTTATTGTGAACATCCTTCTTGTTGGCTTTGATGTGTTTGCGGATGTGCAGGGCTTTTCTCATCAGGTTGCCGAGATCCTCTGGCACCTCCGGGAGCGCATTGTTCTCCTTCAGGAAGCGGTTCAGGTTTTTGCCGAGGGCGAGCTTTACGCTCGGCACTCCATACTGGTCTCGCAATGTCAGCCCAATGCGGCTGGAGGGCAGCCCGCTCTCATGCAGCTTCATGATTGCCTTTTCCAGCTCCTCCTTGGATACATCAGACCACTCGGGTGCTTTGGCAGCCGCCGGCGGTCGGGATCGGGAGGAGCCCTTCTTTCTGCTGTGCATCTTGGCCATCTTTCAATCCTCATTAAATTTCATAAAGGCGAAGGTATAAACCTCATTATCAGGTGGGATAAAAAACTTGTGCCGTTCTCGCTGGTAACAAGTTTATAAGCCAGGCGGTTTGAAGTTCAAGCATGCTTCCGGAGTACCTGGACCGGCTGTTTTATCTGGTGGGCGAAGCGGTGGTGTTGCTCGCCATCAGCGTTCTGGTGCTCTCCATTTTGGTGGCTCTGCTCATCCTCTACTCCTTCAAGACGGGCAACTTCTTTGCGGCTCGGATTATGCTCATCGGCACCACATTGCTGGAGAGCATAATAAAACCTCTCTTCTGGATCGCTAGGGCGGACGACGCCATAGTGGATGACGTCGGCGTGCGTCTGCGCAACTACATCAACCGTCAGGAGTTCCTCAAAACGCCCTTTGAGCGGCGTTTTATCTTCATGCCCCAGTGTGTCCGCAGCACGGAGTGCCCTGCCAAGCTCACTCCAGAAGGAATAAAATGCGTGAACTGCGGGCGCTGCGGCGTGGGCGAGGCCAAGGAGTATGCCGAAGGCATGGGCTACAGGTTCTTCATAGTTCCCGGCTCCAGCTTCATAAAGCGGATCATCAAAAAATACCGGCCACAGGCCATTGTCGGTGTCGGCTGCCCGATGGAGATAAAAGAGGGCTTGGACTTATGCCACAGCCACGCCATACCCGCCCAGGGAGTGCCTCTTTCCAAAGCAGGCTGCGTCGCCACTACCTTGGACTGGGAGCAGTTCTACGAGGCCATAACCGACAGAGGACTGGCGCAGAAAGATCCGCCGAAAGATGGATAGAAGAAAAAAATTGCCTAAGAATGCGCCAAAAAGCGCAATTACTCCATGCTGATGGCCTCAGACGGGCAGTTCTCGATGCAGGTCTTGCACTCAGTGCACTTTTCCTTGTTTACTACTGCTATCTCCTCGTCATCCAGGGTGATGGCCTCTTCAGGGCACTCCTCGACGCAAGTTCCACAGCTTACGCATTCCTCTCTGTTAACAACTGCAGGCATTATTGACTCCTCCAATTGCCTCACGGGCAAATCCACCAGTAAGTATATCCGATATATACCTTTCGTTGGCCTATGCCAGGTCGTTGTATCTCTTTCGGTCTTTTAGCTCTTGCCTTTTGGCGCTGTTCCATCCGCTGACGGCCTGCAGATATCCTGTGATCCGGCTGATGTGATCCACCTCTTCCGATCCGCAGTTGGGGCACCTCTCCTTCAGCCCGCTTGAGACCTGGGAGCATCCCAGACACACAGTCATATCCTTGGTGAAGGTGAAGTAGCCGATTTGGGTCTCCCTGGCCAGGCGCAGGCCGAAGTCCATCAGGCCTTTGGGATCAGGGGTCGCTTCACCCAGGAAGATGTGGAAGATGTTGCCGCCGTCGACTATGGGGAAGAAGACATGCTCCAGCCTGGCCCTCTCGGAGATGGGCACGTCTGCGCTGGGTGGAAGGTGGGTGCCGTTGGTGTAGTAGACGGGCAGATCGCGCGTCCTCTGGATGTTTTTCTTCACTGCATCCAGGTTGCCTTTCACGACCCGCTCTGCACAGTCCCTGAACTCCTCATGGATCAAATCGGAGACCGCGAAGCGCTGGGCGGTGGTCTCGGCCGGAGTCCGCGCCAGAGCGATGGTCATGCCATGCTGCTGGCTAAGCTTCTTGGCATAGATCTCCATCTCCGTCATAGCGCGAACCGCCAAGCGCCAGGCCTCCTTGGACTCATGCATCTGCTTTCCTGTGTGGAACTGCACCATCTCGTTTACGCCGACGACGCCGATGGTGTAGACCAGTCCGTCCAGGTCCACAGCGATGGAGCCCTTCTCCCCTGTGCTGGGATCTCGCGGCTGCTGCGTGGCAAAGGGCATGCGGTGGTTTTTGACGATCTGGTTCATCCACTCGCGCTTCACTTTGAAGATCTCCACGGAGGTGTCCATCAGCTCCCTCAGGTACTCGAAGAGGAGATCGTCGTCGCCGCGGGCCAGGTAAGCGGCGCGGGGGCAGTTGAGGGATACCACCTGCCAGGAGCCCATGGAGAAGTGCATACCATCTTTGAAGTATAATTTTTGCTCAAATGATGGATCTTTATCGTAAGTTGCAGCAAATTGATAAGCACAACACTGGTAGCATGATATTCCTTCGCCTGCCCCGCGATAGGCCGGCAGCTGGTTATCGAAGTAGGGCGTGCCAAACTCGGCTGCGAGCCGGAAAGTCATGAGATAAAGGTCCTGGTAGGTGGGCAGATCGGGATGGCAAGCGTTGAAGGTCTCATCCTCCTTCATGAAGTCCGGCTCGATGCTGATCTCGGGCTTGGGGAAGTTGAAGGGCTTGCCCCAGTGGTCCCCGGCGAGCATGACCTCCATGAGAGCCTTGAACGTCAGGCGCACCTCGCGCTCGAACTGGCCGTAGGTCTTGAGAGGCAGATCAGGCTGCGAGCCATTCCAGACCTTTCCGGCGTAGACGGCAGGCTTATCCTTCCAGAGCTTGGGGACTCCCGGGGTGAGCTGCACGGAGGAGAAGACCAGCTGTCCGCCGCGAGCCACCATCATCTGCGTCATCTCGTAGACGAACATCTGCATGAGCTGCTTTATGGCCTCGTAGTCCAGGCCCTCGAAGTAGGGCGCGATGAAGGTCAGGAAGTTGTAGAATCCCTGTCCTCCGGCGAAGTTGGTCTGGGCGCTGCCCAGGGCCTTGACGGCATGCAGGATGGCAACCTCCGGCTTCTTGGCAGGACCGGCAACGCTGGCCTTCGTGCCCAAGCCGTCGGGCATCAGGCCATAGTAAAAAAAGTAACGGAGGTCCCAGTCTTGACAAAAAGGCCTGGTTCCAAAATATTCCAGATCGTGGATGTGCAGGTCTCCGGCCAGGTGGTGGTCGGCCAAGTAAGGCGGCAGCAAGAGCAGGTACTGCTCCTTGCTGATCTTGTCCGCTTTCTTCTTGTGGCTGGTCTCGGCGTTCTCCTGCAGATTGGCATTCTCCTTGGCCTCGAAGCCGGTGCCGATGTCGATGAGATGAGCATCAAAGACAGGTGTTCCCACGCGGGTGCAGATGTTCCTCCACTCCGGGTGATGCCTCTCCAGGAGGACGACGTTCATAATCTCTCGAACCAGGGGGCCGCTGAGGTACTTCACATTCATCCACCGAATGCGGCGCTCCACCTCGCGGGAGATGTCATTGGCCTCATCCTCGGTTATGCCGGGAGCCCTATAAAATTGTTCAGATAGCTTCGTCTCCTTCAGGAGCTGCTTGGCTATGGCTTCTCTGTTCCAATGCAGGAGATGCCCATCCGTGGTCCTAACTCGGGGCATCTCGGATACGATGACTCCAGTCAACGTCAACTGCTTATTCTTCCCATTCATGGCAGCCAACTCCTGATGATGCGTGCATTACAACGGTCCATTGAATCTACAAGCTATCTCTTTTTGGCGAATAGCTAATTAAACTCTTTCCCCGAACAGTTTAAATTTATTTACAAAATATTAGATGATGCCCTCATAAATAAAGTATTGGCGCGCGGGCCGTGAAAGTGCATTCATATTAACGCATTCATGCTTATAAATAAGAAGCAAACAATGCGCGATGCTCAATAAGCAATGATGCATGGAGAAAATTCGAAAAGGGCATTCCTTTAGGTTTATTTTTGTCTGTGGTCTGCAAGCACCTCCAATATTTAATAAGATTAATAATATGTTATCTGAGTGTTCGTTCTTGGACTCGCCTTTCCAGTCAGGGTCGTGTTGTTGGTGTATTAACAAAATAAAAATAATTGGACTTGAAGATATTTCTTTGGCTACTTCAGCGTCGCTAATATCGCCTCCAGCCTCTTGTTCACCTCATCCCAGTTCACGATGTTCCAGAAGGCCTCCACGAATTTGGCCCTCTCATTCCTGTAATCCAGGTAGTAGGCGTGCTCCCAGACATCCAGTACCATGAGGATCTTTTCATTGGGCGCTACGTTCACGTTATGCTTCTCGATCTGCATCACCAACGGCCTGTGAGTTTTGCCGCAGAAGGCCAGTGCCGCCCAGCCCGACCCCTCGGCGCTGACTGCCGCAGCAGAGAACTCCTTCTTGAACCTCTCGAAGCTGCCGAACTCGTTCTTCAAAGCCTCGGCCAACGTGTCCTTGGGTTCTTTGCTGGTCTTCGCCGCAGGAGCCATGTTGGCCCAGAAGAGCGTATGCAGGGTATGGCCTCCCACCTGGAAAGATAGCTCCTTCAGGGTGGCCTTCATGTCCACATCCGTACCGGCCTGCCGAGCTTTATCCAGCCTCTCCAGAAGGGCATTGGCGCCGTTTACGTAGGCTGCGTGGTGCTTGTCGTGGTGGATCTTTAGCTGCGTCTCGGAGATATGGGGCCCTAGGGCATTGTAGGCATAGGGCAGATCCGGCAAGGCATAAAATTTCTTTTCAGCCAAGACTTCATCACCTCTGAAATAACTAATAATGTTAGATTACAAACTATTTATCTTTTCGCGCAAGATGGGTTGAGAGATTCCGGCAGAGGATTCATGACTACGACTCATTCTTCCACTGTCGCTTCTTCAGACAATTTAAGATTTTGTTTACAGCTATTGAAGGGTGAACGTCAAGGAAAGAATGAGAAGGGGAGCTTCCCAAAGCCCGGCGATCACCGGTGCGATCGATTTATGATCCCTCTTGGCGGTCTCTTCTCAGGGAGACCGGGATTCTTCTGGCTCCTTCTCCCTGGCGGCTTTCAACAACTGAGCGTACCAGATCAGCTCTGCCAGGAGTCTTTGGGCCTGACCTTGCAGGGATTTGCCCTTGAGTTCGCCGTTCTCATCAAAGATCTCCTGGACCTTTGGGAAGTAGACGGCATTGCTGATGGGAACCATGTGAAAGGCCAGGCAGACTTGCCGCAGCTGCTCCACCACGCGAGCCCCGCCCCAGGGGCCGGAGGAGACGCCGCAGATGCCCACGGGCTTTTTGGCATAGGCCCAGAAGAGCATATCCAGCATCATCTTCAGCTCACCGGGATAGCCGTGGTTGTACTCCGGCGAGACGATGATGAAACCGTCTGCGCGCTTGACTTTTTCCTCTAGCCTTTGGGCCTGGGGTGAAGACCCGGTATCGTCCGTGGCCGCGATCCTGTGGTCTCGAACGTCTATGATCTCGCTCTCCAGGCTGGCCGCCAGCGCCTCACGCAGAATGAAGCGAGCTGCCTTCTCGGACTGGCGGCCTTGCCTGGCGGTGCCCAGGATGACAGGGATGTACATCGTTTTCCATTATTATCTCTGTTGCTTTTTACATTGCTTCATCGAACTCGTCTCGATACCTGGCCGTGCCCGAAGTGCCCGCCATCGCCGCAGGATTCAGCAGCAGGATCATGAAGGCCTCGTCGGGAATCCCATCCCATTGGCTGCGGATGCCGTGGTCGGAGGCTCTTTGGAAGCCGAAGCGCGGGTAGAACTCGGGATGCCCGAGCACGACGACGAAGGGCGAGCCGCGGTTCTTCTGCATGTTTATTCCCTCTTGGACAAGCCGAGAGCCAATTCCATGTCGCTGGAACGTTGGCAGCACTGCCATTGGTGCCAGCCCCACGCCCTCCACCCTCTTCCCCTCTCCTTCTATCCGGGCCGGGGAAAAGAGGATGTGGCCGACGATCTGTTCTTCCTGGACGGCCACCAGTGAAAGAAGGTCGGAGCAGTTCTCTCGCAGCTTATCCACGATATTGGCCTCAACGGGCTGGCCAAAGGCTTTTTCGTTGATTTTCCATATCGCTGCTATGTCATCAGGCATCTCCTTTCGAACGACGATCATGCTTCCTCCTATTCTTCTTGGACTTATCCTTCCGGAAGCATTAAAAGGTGCCTGACCAAATCCGCTCCGCGAGCCTCTGCCTTGGGGCTCAACTGAAAGCTACCAGGGCACAATGTAAACCGTATCATCCTCCCTCTTGCCCTTCAAGAGCTGGCAATGCCTGAGGATGGCAAACTGGTTCTCTAACTCGGTGGGCGGCAGCTTAAACTGCTTCATGAGCTCCAGCATTGTAGCTTTGCCTTTGGTCTGGATGTATTCGTAGATCTCCTTTTGAAGATCCGTCAGCCCTTCCGTTCCTTCCAGACCGTGGCTATCCCGGAAGATCCTCTTCGACCTCTCTCCCCAGGGGTCACAGACCTTGATCCTGTGGCCTACATCAATGTAACAGTCCTCGCAAAGGGTCTTTCCCTCCGTTGCATAGACCTCATCCTCGGGAACCTCTTTGCCGCAGTTCTGGCATCTTATGCAGTCTGTCAATTCTATTCCTCCAAATCATCCAGCAGGATTGAGGCAGTATTGAACCCGGAGCCCATGCGCACCAGCCCAGCCACTGCGGCCGCCTCTAGCATCTCCTCTTTGCTGGCGCCAGCTTTCGAGGAAGTCCCTTGATGGCGCTTTGCGCAGTGATCGCATTTGACGGCCACAGCACACGCTAGGGGGATGAGTGCTTTGTCTTTCGCTGAAAGTGCTCCATCCTTCATGATCTCAGAGACTAGCTTCTTGAAGGCAAAGTCCACTCCTTCGCCCAAAGCCTCCGAGAACCTATCAGTCCTGAATTTTTGTTCTGCCATATCCGATCTCCTTTATCTTTGACATTCTGACTGGTGTGTGCATAAATCGGCTAGCCGTTTATAATTCGAATGAAAATGGGACTTTTGGCCCGTCTTTTAGGTTTCGGATCTCCCTTCGGCCTCTCGCAGGACCTGGCCGCACCTGCACCTTCCCATGAGCTTGCATATCTGTCGGTCGAAGCGCTCCCGAAGGGTCTGGTGCGCAGCCAAGACCTCTTTGGGATGGCTGTTGCACCGCAGGGATTTGGCCTCAAGCTGAAAGATCAGCTCATCGTAGTTGCTGTAGTTGTGCCTGATCACCGAGGCCAGAGCGATGAGGCTGTAGGGCCCTGGCCGCCTGCCCTTGTAGAAATCCTCCGCAGCAGCCTGAAGATCCTCAGGCATGCTGATCTCAATGGGGACGCGCACAGCCCAGCGCTCCAGGCACAGGGGGCCGTCATCCACGTCTATCTTGACCTTGGACTTGCACTTGGGGCAGCAGGCGTAGACCTCTGCTCTGCCCTTGTACTCCCATAATGCACCGCATTTGCAGATAAGCCGCATCGTATGTACATAGTAGAACATAGTAGATATAATTTACCATCGCTAAGAGATGGATGAGAATAGATTGGAAAAGCGGTCGTCCTTTTGTGGCTGCGGCTTTTTGGCCATACAGAGCGCTGGGCAGGGGCGATCTTCAACGATGAATCACTCTTATGGCTGGCCTTTGGCATCATGATGAATATTAACGAGAAGTGGCTCCTTTGGAAAGAAGCTCATCGATGTACTTCTCCGGATCTTCGAAGAACGCTGCGGTCTCAGCCTCAAACTTGGATGCGATAGCCCGCCTCAAAGGTCCTTCGAAAAAGCGGCCGTAGGATCCTGTGAGATAAGGCCATAGCAGAGAGCGCACTCTTGCTGGGACCATGGTTCTCCAGAACAACGGCACAAAGTTCATCGCCCAGGCATGAAGGGCAATACTCCACCCGCCACCTTTGGCTTGGGATGGTATCTTGTCGCCAAATTGCACTGCGCCCTTCAGGTGAAAGATCATTCGGTCGTAGGTAGCAGCGAACGAATAGGCGTTGGAGAGCTCTAAATAGACTAGAGGAACGCCTTGCGCGTCAAACCAAGAATCACGTCCGGCCTCCTGAGGAGAGTCGCCGATCAAATAGCAGCAGGAAAGACCTTCCGAGAACGCCTTGAAACCGTAGCCTGTTCCAGAGTGCTGTACGGGCTTGTGCTCCTTTATATATTGCAAAAAATGGGCTTTTTCGATCCTCTGCGGTCACCATCATGTGCGGCTCATATTTTAGGTAAAATTCCCTGGAGACGAACAGGCATGCGGTGTTGATGTGCTCGATTGTGACTAGAGCACAGGTGTCAGATAGAAGGGCTGCCAGCTCCTCGGCCCAGCCAGTTCTGATTGGAAAAGAATCCACATGCAGGGTTACAATATGGCTGGCTTTATCATCGACTGCGGCCCGGATTAAATGCTCGAGGTAGTATGAATGCTCCTCTGCGCCTCGCTCTGGCGTGGTTGGGCAGTCAATAATTTTCACGTGCAAATCTCGTTCGAGCCGCTGGCACAGCTGGGGCTGGAGCCGGTTGACGCTGGCGTAGATGGTGTAAGGGACTGTCGTGTGGCGTGCGATTCGGCTGAGGTGAATGTCCAGAAGACGGGAGAATCCCTCGCTCACCAGGTATACAACGACTATTCCCAGCTTCATGCCCGATCCCTCCAGGATGCTTTCAAGGCCTTTGCATAAAGCTCGAAATCCCTACGAGTTTGATCATAGCCGACATCGGACATCAGAATCTTCTCGTCCTTGTGGATATCTCTCGAAAGCGTGATATCATCGGCGAGGCATATAGGCAGACCACTGTTGCCCTCAGGCCCGGCGCAATTCTCGATCAGGCCGTAGCATGCGTAGCCGCCGATGCCGTCGAGCCGCTCTCCCCTCATCAAGTCTCGCTTGGCATAAGCATAGACGTTAGTCCGAAAACCGGCCTCGGGTTGAATAAGTGCCTTCCCGTGCAGAACGGCGTCTGCCACAGAGGACATGGCCTCAATATGACAAAGGTGATAGGGGCGATAGAACAGGTAGAAGGGACCCCTGCCCATCTTGTAGTAGTTTAGCATGTGCTGCTGGTAATCATTATCGCAAAAGCCAATCGCGAATACGCCGCCCCCAGGTTCCGCTCCCAGGATGTAGTCCACGAAGGGCCGCCGGTCCTTCCATAGCCGCTCAAAATCAAATAGCTGGAAGACCTCCTGCACATTTCCTGCCTTGGGCCCGTGCATGCCTGGCTTATGCACTGTCAGGCCAAGAGCATTCGCTACCAGTGCCATCTCTATATTAAGCTTTGTGCCGTCCGTGAACGCCGTAGCCATTTTGTAATCGAGGTTGCGCTTATCTGCTTCAGGCACTATCTTTCTTGGATTTGAGTAGCGATCGAGGAAGCCTTTGATGTTGCCAGCCATTACCAGCTCAAAGCCCCAGAGTCTCAGATCATCAACCAGCCTCTTGATGACCCCATGCTGATCGCCGTCACAGCTTGTGTAGGTGCCTTCATTCCTCTGTGCCAGCTCCAGCAGGTAGGGGCCAAAGACTAGGTCGATCTCTGCATTCATGAGGACCAGATGCTTTCTCTCGGTCAATGCCGAGACAGCAAACTCCCCGGCCAAAGCGATGGCGCTCGATGCCTCAATGACCACATCAACACTGTCACAGAGAACCAGCAAATGCCCGTCCCTGCAAATGGCCAGCTGACCAGAGCTCGATGCCCTGTTCATTGCCTCAAGGTCGTCTGCCACGCAGTAGTTGCGCTTCAGCCACTGGGCACAGGCAACGGCACGCTCCGGCCGTATATCCGCCAATGCCACGCACTCGAAGCCTGGAGTAATATGGCACTGGTAGAACAATCCCTTGCCCATGGCGCCGGCACCTATGATGCCCACGCGGATATTCCGCCCATTACTCATGATCATAAATTAGGTTTGCGGAGTTGGGGATAAAATGCTCACTCATCTGGTCGATACCTTTTTGCAGCAGATGAGATATATCAAGGGGCAGCGTTTATAAAGGATTTGATTGGAAACGAATAGAGACTGAAAAATGCCCCCAGTCTATGTCCAGGAGATGAAGGAAACTGATGCTGGCATCCATGCCGCTCTGTCCCTCTCTTTCCGGGATATTTTGCAGGACCTGAAGCTGACGGGAAAAGAAAAGGTCCTCATCAAGCCCAACCTGGTAAACAGCTCCCCCGCCAGATCAGGTGTAACCACTGACCTGAGGATTGTCTCATCATTAATAAAGCTCCTGCAGAGATCCTGCAGTCCCTGGGGGAAGCCGAGCTGGAGAAGCTGGGGGCCAGGGTGATTAACTTCAACCAGGAGCCAGACGGCTGGATCACTGTCGCGTCCCCGCTGCATCTGGCCTTGCAGAGATTTCGCGTGGCTCGGGCCATCCTGGACTGTGACCTCATCATCAGCGCCGCCAAGATGAAGACCCACTGCGATACCGGAGTCACCCTGAGTGTGAAGAACCTGCTTGGCGCCATCTCCCCTCCGGACCGGCAGGCAGCCCACCGCACCGATATCCACAAGGCCATAGTGGACGTCTATTCCTATTTTCACAAAAGCAAAAGGGTAGTCTCCGTGGTGGACGCTCTTTATGCCCTGGACGGTAGGCGCGGCCCCATAACTGGCACTCCCGTAAAGATGGACCTGATGGTGTCCGGATCGGATCCCCTGGCGGTGGATGCTGCCTGCGTGGCGATCATGGGCGGTGAAGCAAGAGCCATTCCTCATCTGGCCCTGGCCCAGCAGCATGGTCTGGGAAGGCTGAATTTTGCAGTGGAGGGCAAGAGATTGGAGGACGTCCAGCGCAATTTCCAGATGCCACCCCTATTGCCCACCTGCCGATCCCGCCTCGTCTCTTATGCCCTGAGCCACGTTTTCAAGAAACGATCTTACCTTCGATTTGCGGATAAGTGTAACGGCTGCGGAGCCTGCGCTTTGAACTGTCCGATTGGAGCTGTATCGTTAAGGAATGGAAGGGCATTGATAGCGGATGAGATGTGCATCGGTTGCCTGGTGTGTCTGGAGAGCTGCAGGCAGGGAGCTTTGGATTACAGGATGCATAACGACCACGTCTTCCCAGCCGCTAGGGCTTTGTACCGGAGCTTCGACAGGATTTAAGCAAGAGAGAACTCGATAGATTAGCTGCAAGCTATTTTTTTATCGGAAACTTTTAAGTATTCTTTTTCTATCCTAACATCTCAATGGATCTTTCTGCCGTCAAGAGCATAACGGATCCCCAGAGTCTGGCCCAAGGAGTTCAATCCAGCCTAGATTCTATAGCAGGGAAACACATCGATCTGACGTCCATGCAGCTTCTGGCAGATGCCATCAGCGGCATAGATATAGTATTCATAGCAGTGAACATAATATTAATATTAATAATTATATTTCTTACCGGCGTTGCGGTCCGGATTGTAGATGGCATGCTTCAAAACTACATCCCCAGGGTGGTGGGCAAGGTCGATGTGAAGATGGATGAGACGGTGCAGCTCATGATTCGCAGGCTGGTCTCGGCAACCATTTACATCATCGGCCTGATGCTGGTCATCCTTCAGATACCCCAGCTTCACAGCCTGGCCACGGCCTTGCTGGCAGGCGCAGGCATCGCCGGCCTGGCCATCGGCTTTGCTGCCAAAGACTCTCTCTCCAACTTCACCTCGGGTGTCTTCATCGTCGTCTTCCAGCCTTTTCGGGTCGGCGACTATGTGGATTTCAAGGGCGACTACGGCCGAGTGGAGGACTTAACGCTGCGCCATACCGTGATCCGCACCTGGGACAACCGCAGGATCATCGTGCCCAACAGCGTCATGAACATAGAGCCCATTATTAACTGGTCCATCAAGGAGCCGGAGATAGTCTGGACGGTGGATTTTGACATCAGACAGGTGTCGGATATAGATCGCGCTCGGGACATAATAATCAGAGAGGCGAGGAGCCATCCCAATGTGCTGAAAGACCAAGAGATCAAGGTCCAGCTGACGGGCTCCAGGCACTCGGAGCAAGACCTCAAGCTCTATTTTCACGTGAGAGGCAGAGACGTGGCTTCAGGCACGGGCTGCGATATCAGAGAGTCGGTCAGAAAAGATTTCGAGAAAGAGGGCATCGCTGCGGCCTCCGAGAGCTAAAGGAGCTTATGAACCCTTCCAGGACCTTTGCGGCCTCATCTCAAGCCATCGCTAACCTTTTCCCGATTATTCTTTGCAGCGGCTCGATCTGGCCTCTCTTTGCGCTTATCGGTGCCACTTTGTCCGGCCACTGGCTCCAGGGCGGGAGCATTCCCAGCCGCTCAGAGATCAGGTCCAGCGCCCGGTCTCTGTCCAGCTTGGCAATGCGGTCCATCTTGTTCGCTGCCATGACCACATCCAGACCCAGATCGTTAAGGAACTCCCAGAGCTCGATCTCGAAGGGCACCTCGCCCCGGCCCTCCCAGCGGTCAGCTATGTCCAAAAAGGAGGCTGCATCGATCACCTGCACTGCCAGGAGAATATCTTTGGCATGCAGCTCAAAGTATTCTACGATTGCGTCCTTGGTCTTCTCCTGATCAGCTTTGGACGCCTTAAGCATAAATCCATAGCCGGGCATGTCAACGTAAAAGACTTCACCCACCTTGACCTTGAAAGGATACCGGGTGATTCCGGGACGCTTGCCGATCTTGACCTTCTTTCCAGTCAGCTCCCGGAAGAGTGTGGACTTCCCCACATTGGACCTGCCGATCAGGACGATCTCCTTGGACATAAAAACCAAGATGAAGGGCAAGCTTGAAAAGGATGTCCATACGAAATCGGAAGGCCATCTCCCGTGGAGTCAAGAAATTAATAGAAGTGATGGGAAATGATAGTAATAAATGTGTATAGCGGCAACGGGAGACAACAGCATGATCAAACCCGGGAATGACCCTAAAGAGATTGCCGTCACTCTTCTCAAGGCCACGGCCCTGCCGGATGAGCAGGTCTTCACGGAGCTGGCAGAGCCGAAGTACACCGCCGTCGATTACTACCGTATGGCCTGCCATCTGCTCTTCGTGTGCCAACGCTGTGGCACCTGCTGCACCACCGGTGACCCCATCAGGCTCCGGCGGGAGGATGCGGCCCGGCTGGCCAAGCACCTTAAAATCCCGCTCAACAAGGCAGTCAAGAAGTATACCCTTCCCGACCCGGATAAGCCGGGAGTCCTGGACTTCAAGCACATTCGTCCCTGCAAATTTTATGATCCGGAGGCAAAGGGCTGCAAGATCTACGCTGCGCGGCCCTGGTCTTGCCGCATCTTTCCATTCCTGGGAATTTACGGATCAGAGGATAGGGTCAAGGTGAACGAATCCTGCCCCGGATCGATGCAGACGATGAAGGCCTTGACGGCTGCGCTGGAGGGGGCACGCAAAGATCCAGCATTTTCATCTCTTAGTCCTGAGAAGGTAAAGCTAAACAAGGAGCTTCTTAGGAACGTACTAGAAACGATTTGAGAGTTCGTGGAATAACTCTCGATGTTAAAGCCGAGATGCGCGAGGAACCTGATTGGTTCAATGCTATAGACGACGAATCACTTGATTAGGAAATTAGAGCCGTTACCTATCATAAATAATATTTATACCTCAGCCTTAAAAACCTCCACTAGCGAATCCTTCGCCCTCTTCATCACTTCCATGGGGCAGGTCTTGTAGGCTCTCTGCAGATGCTCGACTGCCCTCGCATCGCCGATCTCCCCCAGGCTCCAGGCCGCCCAGGCCCGGATCTCCTCCTCATCCTGGCCGAACATGACCTCCACCAGAGCATCCACCGCGTTGCAGTGTCCAATCTCGCCCAGCGCGGTAACCGTAGTGTGGCGAACCTGACAGTCTTTATCCTGCAAAGCCTGCAGGGCCAGATCGCAGGCCCTCTCTCCTTTGATCTTTCCCAGGGACTTCAGGGCCTCGGTGCGCACCACCGGCTCAAAATCCTGCAGGGCACACTCTAAGGAATCCAGGGCTTCATCGCAGGCAAACTCCGCCATATAGGCCTCCGACCTGCGTCTCACATCGACGTCCTCATCTTGCAGCAGGCAGGCCACCTCGTTCAGGGATTCTCGGTGCTTGATTTTGGCAAGACCGGTCACGGCCAGGCCGCGGATCTCGGGCTCCGCATAGCTGAGGAGCTCCTGCAGGGCTTTTGCTGCCTTGAGATTTCGCAGTGCCACCGCTGCTCGAAGCCGTACATCTTTGGAGCTGTCGCGCTTCATGGCCAGGACCAGCGCAGGTGCACCCACCGGGCTTGCCACCGCCTCCAACGCCGCTGCGCACCACTCGCGAACCACATGGTCCGGATCGCTGAGGAGAGCCCTGCTCAGGGGCTCAACCGCTCGCGGACTGCCGATCTTCCCCAGGACCCAGGCGGATTTGTATCTGAGGTCCGAGAACTCGCCCTTCTCCAGGGCTTCGGCAACAATATCCACTGCAGGCTCGCCTATCTTCACCAATGCCCATGCTGCTTTCTGGCGCTCGAAGTAGTCGTCGCTCTGGCCGAGCTTTTTGATCAGTTCAAGGGCCTTATCCATGCTCGTTCATCAGGCTCGCCGTCTCTTAAGCTTTGCTGAAGTGAGGATAGGATTAAATCTCAATGCATGTCAGTTATCAAATATAACGTACACAAGGGGACGAAAAGGGCAAGAAGAAAGAACAATCGGGAAAAATGTAAACAAGATAATCCTGCAAAGGAACCTTTTCGGAAAAGACCTGATCAGGACATAAAAATGGGATACCTCTTCGGACCTGTGCTCTCTCGCCGCCTGGGCCTCTCCATGGGCGTGGATCTGCTCAAGTACAAGACCTGCAACATGGACTGCGTCTACTGCGAGCTGGGCAAGACGGCCTGTCTCACCTCCCACCGGGGCCGCTTTGTGCCGCCGGAGAAGGTTCTGATGGAAATCTCGGCCAGAAAGAACGAATCCTTCGACCACATCACCTTCGCCGGATCGGGAGAGCCGACGCTCTGCAGGGATCTGGGCGAGATCGTGCGCAAAGCTAAGGAGATGATCGATGCTCCCGTGGCCGTGATCACCAACAGCACTCTTCTCGTCAGCCCTGGGGTCAGAAGAGAGGTCGCGGCAGCAGATGTGGTTTTGCCCTCTCTGGATGCCGCCACAGAAGGGGCCTTCCGGGCCATCAACAGACCTGCATCCGGCCTGAGAATCGAGAAGATCGTCCAGGGGCTGAAGGATTTCAGGAAGGAGTTTTGCGGCGAGATCTGGCTGGAGATCATGCTGGTGAAGGGAGTGAATGACCGGGAGGCAGAATTGATCGCCCGCGCAGCCGAATCCACCCATCCGGACAGGATCCAGCTCAACACCGTGGTCAGGTCGCCTGCAGAGCCTGTCTCCCCCCTGAGCGAGGAGGAGATGCAAAAGATGCTGGAGATCTTCCCTGGCGCAGAGCTCATACCTGACTGGGACTGGAGCGTTCCGGCAAAGACCAGAGAGAGACTGATTGATCATCTCTCCCGCCGGCCCAGCACCCTGGAGGAGATCTGCGCCATCCTGGAGCTGGCCGGCAGCGATGCCATAAAGTACTGCAAGATCCTGGAGCGCGACGGTCTGATCTCAAGACGGCTGCATGGCGGCAAGCTTTTCTTTCACTCTGGATGCGGACATCAGGCGGAGATTTTTATATCTTAGGCACCAGTAGGCTTCTTGATGCATCGCATACTGGTCACCAACGACGATGGCGTTTACGCCTCCGGCCTGCAGGCGGCCGCGAGAAGCGTAGAGGGCCTGGGCGAGGTAGTAGTAGCTGCGCCATCCGGGCAGAAGAGCGGCGTGGGAAGGTCGATATCAGTCTTTGAGCCGCTGAGGTTTGCCGAGGTGAACCTGAACGGCTTCAAAGCTTATGCCGTCACTGGAACGCCCACGGACTCGGTCATCATCGGCATCTTTGCCATCTTGAAACAGATGCCGGATCTCGTCGTCTCGGGGATCAATGTGGGCGAGAACATCAGCAGCGATGCGGTCACCACCAGCGGAACCATCGGAGCGGCCCTGGAAGCGGCAAGCTATGGCATTCCCGCCATCGCGGCATCCATCCAGGCCATCGACCAGGGGGACAAGTTCGACATGCACCATGGCGAGAAGCACAGCTTCGAGGTGGCCACTAAGATTTTGCGCCGCGTCGCTACACGGGTTCTGGAGCATGGCCTGCCGGAGGGCGTGGATGTGCTGAATCTGAACGTGCCCGTCGCGGCCAGGGAGGATACGGAGATTGTGGTCACCAGGCTGGCGCGCAAGATCTTCAAGACCTCGGTGCAGGAGAGGTTCGATCCCAGAGGAAGGCCCTACTACTGGATCGACGGCGAGCTGATCTTCTTCGACAAGGAGGGCACGGATGTCCAGACGGTCTACCAGGAGAAGAAGATCTCCATAACTCCGCTCAGCCTGGACTCGACCTCACGGATAGACCTAAAGGAGATCAAAGAATTGTTTTGATTTCTTCATAAAAATGGTTAATTTCAAATAGGAACATCCTTTTTTTAGATTATGTCAAAAGATGCTGATATCAAGGCGGAGATAAGGGCTGCGCTCGCCTCATACCAGACCGGCTACTCAAGAAAGAACATCAAAATGCTGCTGGATGCGACCGATCCCGGCTTCTTCGGCTTCGGCTCCGGCCCTGATGAGAAGGTCTACGGTGCCGAGGCTCTCAAGTTGCAACTGGAAAGGGACTTCGCTCAGAGCGGCGAGCTTTCCATGGATTTCGGCCCCATGACCATAGCCGGAGATGGAAACGTGGCCTGGTGCGCCGGGGACTGCATCATCTCTGCCGAGGTAGGAGGCCAGCGTATCAGCCTGGACGGCAGGATGACGGCGGTGCTCCGCAGAGCCGGCGATAAATGGCTATTCGCTCACACCCACTTCTCCCTGCCGGACCGAGGCCAGCAGGAGGGGCAGTCGTTCCCCAAGAAGTAGATCAAAGACAAAGATTAAATTACCCTCCGTGCTCTAAACTGCGAGGATTGGCATGGATAAGAACGAGAAGGTAAACGAGCTTGCCCGCAGGCGCGGCTTCCTCTGGCCTGCCTTTGAGCTCTACGGCGGAGCTGCGGGATTTTACGATTACGGCCCTCTTGGGGCTCCTCTAAAGCGGCGCATCGAGGATATCTGGCGGCAGTTCTTCGTCATCTCGGAGGGCTTTGCGGAGATCGAGGCGCCCACCATCGGCGTAGAAGGCATCTTCCAGGCATCAGGCCACCTGAGCGGCTTCTCCGATCCCCTCACCGGCTGCAAGGAGTGCAAGGAGATCTACCGCGCCGACCACCTCATCAAGCACATCGTGGAGGTGCCGGATGCCCTCAGCAATGAAGAGATCTACAAATGCATCCAAGAGAATGAGATCGGCTGCCCGGAGTGCGGCGGAGAGCTGTCTGAGGTCTATGAGTTCAATCTCATGTTCAAAACCATGATTGGTCCCGGCAACAAGATGGCCGGCTACTTGAGACCGGAGACAGCACAGGGCATGTTCATCAACTTCCCAAGGCTTCTGCGCCACTTCCGCGACTCGCTCCCCTTCGCGGCGGTGCAGATCGGCAAGTCCTTCCGAAACGAGATCTCGCCCCGCCAGGGCGTGATCCGGCTTCGGGAATTCACTCAGGCCGAGGCAGAGATCTTCATCGATCCGCGGGACAAAACCCATCCCCGCTTTGACGAGGTCAAGGACATCAAGATGAAGTTCTACTCCCAGGCAGCACAGGAGAGAGGCGAGCCCGAGGAGATGACCTTCGGCGAGGCTGTTGGGCGGGGCGTCATCGCCCACCAGACCCTGGCCTACTACATTGCCAGAACCTATCAGTTTCTTCTGGCCGTGGGCGTCGCTCCGGACAAGATGCGCTTCCGCCAGCATAAATCGGACGAGATGGCCCACTATGCGGCAGACTGCTGGGATGCCGAGGTGTTCCTGGACCGCCTGGGCTGGATAGAGATCGTGGGCGTGGCGGACAGGACGGACTACGACCTCAAGGCGCACACCGCCCAGAGCAAGGTGAACCTGAGCGTCTTTGTGAACTTTGATGAGCCAATAAAGAGGCAGAAGCTGGTGGTCAAGCCGGACTTCAAGGCCCTGGGACCGAGGTTCAAGGGCAAGGCCAAGGCCGTGGGCGAGGCGCTGAAAGCCCTCGGCCCGGAGGAGCTGAAGGGCGATAAGATAAGGGTAATGGTGGACGGCGAGACCATCGAGATCGAGTCCTCTCTTGTCTCTTGCGAGAGTGTGGAGGAGGAGGTCCGGGGCGAAGAGATCGTTCCCCACGTCATCGAGCCTTCTTTTGGCATTGACAGGATACTCTACACGGTGCTGGACCACTCCTACTACGAGGATGCTGTCGATGGCGAGACAAGAGCTGTTCTGCGCTTCCATCCTGCCGTGGCACCCATCGAGGTGGCGGTCCTGCCCCTGATGGACCGCGAAGAGCTGGTCTTTCCCGCCAAGAAGATCCAAGAGGAGCTGCGAGGCCTTGGGCTGCGTGTGGACTACGACACCTCAGGATCAATAGGCCGCAGATACCGCCGCAACGACGAGATAGGCACGCCCTATGAGGTCACGGTGGACTATGAGACCCTGGAGCAGGGAACGGTCACCATCCGGGACCGGGACTCCATGCTTCAAATCCGAGTGCCTCTGGGGCAGGTGGCAGACAAGCTCCAGGCCCTACTCTGCAAAGCCCTGAAGTTCGAGGAGGCAGGCACGATGGTCGGGCCTGCAAAAGAAGAGTGATGCCCTCATTTCATTCCGGGGTGAGATAGCCCTTGTGGAACCTTGCCCCTCAGTGGCGCACCAAACTGGTCAAAGAGATCAGGAGAAAGTCCATCCATCTTACCGGCCTGTCCGTGCCCCTGGGCATCCTGGTCCTTGGCCGCACTTTCACAGCCCTGATGATCGCCCTGGCCCTGGCCATAGCGCTGCTGCTGGAGCGAGGAAGGCTCAAAGGCAAGATACGTCTGCCCGAAGTGCGGGACCATGAAGAAGAGAAGGTTGCGGGGTATATCTATTACATTGCGGGCAGCCTTCTCACAGTCATTCTCTTTGCGCCCATGATTGCCGTGGCGGCCATGCTCATGCTCTCCCTGGGGGATGCCGTGAGCGGTCTGGTCGGATCCGTTCTGAAAAATTCTAACGTGAGAGCCTGCAACGAGCGCTGGCGCGTAAAGCCCTTTCCCATCGTCGCCGGTATGTTCTTGGCCTGCCTGGCCATCGGCTACCTCTCCTCCGGCCTGACCAGGCTGCCCTTTCCGGTCTATCTCGCCGGAGCGGCTGGAGCTACGGTAGCGGATTCGGTAGCCCTAGTCTTTGGCAGTCGGAACCTGGACGACAACCTCACCATACCTTTATTCGCGGGCGCTCTGATGAGCGCAGCCATAATGCTGGGCTGAGAAAGGTTTTTTAAAGTATGCCATTGTACTCACCTTCAGCTTTTGGCACAAGCGGCAATAGCTGCTTGGTCGGAGAATAGGAGGAATGGTAATGGATATTATTCTGCTCGGTCCACCGGGATCCGGTAAGGGTACACAGGCCAAGATGATCGCTGACAAGTACAGAGTATTGCACGTCTCCACGGGAGACATCCTCAGGGAGAACGTTCGCAACGGCACGCCCCTGGGAAAGGAGGCCAAGAAGTTCATGGATGCCGGAAAGCTCGTTCCCGATACTCTTCTCATAGACATCATCAAGGACAGGCTGGCCAAGCCTGATGTCAAGGCCGGCTGGATGCTGGACGGCTACCCCAGAACCATCCCTCAGGCAGAGGCTCTGGACAAGATCCTTCCTGCACTGGGCCAGAAGATCGATGTGGTCTTGAACATTGATGTTCCCGACCAGGAGCTCATCAAGCGCGTCACAGGAAGAAGGATGTGCAAGTGCGGAACTACCTATCACGTCCAGTTCAATAAGCCCAAGGTCGAAGGAAAGTGCGATGCTTGCGGCGCCGATCTCTACCAGAGGGCAGACGACACCGAGGCCACGGTCAAGCAGAGGCTGCAGGCCTATCACGCCCAGACCCAGCCCCTCATCGACTACTACAACAAGAGGGGCATCGTCGCCACCGTCCTCGGTGTGGGCGATATCAAGGCCATCTTCGGCATGGTCGTCAAGGCTCTGGACAAGATCTGAAGTCCAGAAAAAATTTTATTTTCGTGCGTTTATTTTTAGGCGTAATACCCCGTAGCGCCCATAGAGCAAAAACCTCTACATCACGTTTCTGTGACGCAAGTTTTGGCCATGAAGTGGGAAGCTGTGCCCTTCAGGGCGCGGTAGTTCACACCAAGGTTGAAAGCAAATCTAGAGACAAAAGGAGCGATAGCATGATTCTCGTTTACTCTCTGG
>JAPKYD010000015.1 GCA_026394475.1 Methanothrix sp. | reverse complement strand
TAGTTCCCCTTTTCCCAGGCGAGACTAGTCCGGATAACAGCTCGCGACTCTCATGGCAAGTCACCTGTTTGTTTAGCCCAAAATATTAAATAGATTACTATCCAGATTGCATATAAAATTATGTTCGATGTCGGATAAACTTAAATTGCTTGGGGTTAAAATAAACACAAGGAGTGTGGGAAGTGAAAGATATTCTGCTGAAAGTGGCCAAAGCCTATCCCAACGACTCAGCCCGGGGCATCGCCCGGCTGGACCCCAATGCGCTGCTCACGCTGCGGCTCTCGCCGGGAGACATCATCGAGATCGAGGGAAAGAGGCTCACCGCCGCCAAGGTCTGGCGCGCCGACCGACAGGACTGGTCCCAGGACTACATCAGGATAGACGGCTTCATCCGCCAGAATGCCGGAGTGGGCATAGGTGACCGAGTAAAGATTCGCAAGGCCAAGTACTTCGATGCGCAGCGAATCGTCATGGCTCCGCCCTCTGGGTCGCACATGCATTACGGAGACGAGGCTGCGGACATGATCCGCCGCCAGACCATCAAGCGGCCGGTTGTGTCGGGCGACATACTTCCCATCATGAGCTCAGGCAGCCATCCTTTCGTCGGCCGGATGGAGGCCGTGCCCCTGGTAGTCACAGAAACCCATCCTGATGGCGTGGTAGTGATATGCGAGAGAACGGAGATCGTGCTCCTGGAGAAGCCAGCCAAGAGCATCTGTTCCGTCAAGGCCACCGGCACCACCTACGAGAACGTGGGCGGTTTGCGAGTCGAGGTGCAGCGCGTTCGGGAGATGATCGAGCTGCCCATGAAGCATCCCGAGGTCTTCCAGAAGCTGGGCATAGAGCCGCCCAAAGGCGTTTTGCTCTACGGCCCCCCGGGCACAGGCAAGACGCTCATCGCCAAGGCCGTGGCCAACGAGAGCGGTACTAACTTCTTCTCCATCGCCGGGCCGGAGATCATGTCCAAGTACTACGGCGAGAGCGAGCAGCGGCTGCGGGAGATATTCGAGGAGGCCCAGAAAGCGGCTCCGTCGATCATCTTTATAGACGAAATCGATTCCATTGCACCCAAGCGCGGGGATGTCACGGGCGAGGTGGAGAGGCGCGTGGTGGCTCAGCTCCTGGCCATGATGGACGGTTTGAAGGAGCGCGGCCAGGTGGTAGTGATAGGGGCGACGAACAGGGAAGATGCTATCGATCCCGCTCTACGCAGGCCGGGCAGGTTCGACCGAGAGATAGAGATCGGGGTTCCCGACCGCAGCGGGCGGGTGGAGATCCTGCAGATTCACATGCGCAACATGCCCATCGCCGAGGACGTCGACCTGGAGGGCCTGGCGGACAGGATGCACGGCTTTGTGGGGGCAGACATAAACTCGCTGTGCAAGGAGGCGGCCATGAAGGCCCTGCGACGCTATCTGCCCGACCTGACCACGGAGGACGAGATACCCCAGGAGATCGTGGACAAGATGCAGGTCACTGGCGGCGACTTCGAGGACTCCCTCAAGGAGATCGAGCCATCCGCCATGAGGGAGGTCCTAGTGGAGCTGCCCCACGTGACCTGGAAGGATCTGGGAGGTCTTGGGGCCCTGAAGCAGGAGCTGATCGAGGCCGTCGAGTGGCCCATCAAGCAGCCGGAGAAGTTTCGCCAGATGGGCATACGCCCGCCCAAGGGAATCCTGCTCTACGGGCCGCCGGGCACGGGCAAGACCATGATCGCCCAGGCCATAGCTAACGAGACCAACGCCAACTTCATCAGCGTGCGCGGACCTCAGATGCTCTCCAAGTGGGTGGGCGAGTCGGAAAAAGCGATACGGGAGATCTTCCGCAAGGCCAGACAGGTCTCTCCGGCCATTATATTCTTCGATGAGCTGGACTCCATAGCACCCATGAGAGGCATGGACGACGGCAGCCACGTTATGGAGCGCGTGGTAAACCAGCTTCTGTCAGAGCTGGACGGCCTGGAAGAGCTGAAGGACGTAGTAGTAATAGCCGCCACGAACCGGCCGGACATCCTGGATCCGGCTCTGCTCCGCTCGGGAAGATTCGATCGATTGCTCATGGTCGGGGCTCCGGACAAGCTGGGCAGGTACGAGATCCTCAAGATTCATACCGCCCAAATGCCGAACAGCGAGGACGTCAATCTGGATGAGCTGGCGGAGCTGACCGAGGGCTACGTGGGCTCGGACCTGGACTCGCTGTGCCGTGAGGCGGCCATGCTCGCCCTGCGGGAGGATCTGGATAAAGTGGACATGAACCACTATCGAGAAGCTTTGAAGAAGGTCAGGCCGAGCGTAGAGGAGAGTATGGTGAGCTACTACGAGCGCATCAGCGAGAGGTTCAAGGGCGGGGTGAAGGTCGAGCCCAGTTCGCTGATAGGCTACAGATAATTTCAGCAAGGGGATGGTGAGGAGAATGGGAAAGGTGTTCGCGGGAAGCATAGCCGGCAAAGGGATCGTAAACATCGACGGCACGGTGCTGGGAGAGCTGGAGAATGTGGTCTTCGAGCTCAAGACCGGGAAGCTGGTGGACCTTGTGGTGAAGCCTGATTCCGAGCTCAATCGCCAGAAGTACCGGGAGGATGGCAAGAATGTGTTGATACCTTTCAGCTCCGTGGTGGCCGTCAAAGACTACATCGTAGTGGACGAGAGCAGAGCGATGATTTAGCATGGCTGAAGGCACTTCCGAGGCAGGCAAAACCAAGGTATTGTTGAAGACCAGCATGGGTGACATCGCCCTGCAGCTTTACGAGGATATGCCCATCACCGCGGGCAACTTCCGAAAGCTCGTGGAGAAGGGATTCTACGACGGCACATTCTTTCACCGCATCATCGACGGCTTCATGATTCAGGGCGGCGACCCCACGGGCACAGGCCGGGGCGGGCCGGGCTACGCCATCAAGGATGAGTTCACCGATCATAACAAGAACGAGCGCGGCACCATTAGCATGGCCAATGCCGGGCCGAACACAGGCGGCAGCCAGTTCTTCATCAACCTGGTGGACAACAACTATCTGGATAAGGCCCATCCCGCTTTCGGCAAGGTGGTGGAGGGCATGGATGTGCTGGACAAGATGGGCAAGGTGAAGACCGGAGCCATGGACCGGCCGCAAAAAGAGATCAAGATACTGAGCGCGAAGATAGTAGCTTAAATCTTTTTTTTATAAACCGCATTTAGTAATACATTGAATTACATTGAAATACATGTAACATCATACCTATGGAGTGGTGATCGTATCTCGACCTCAATATCCATAAGACTGCCTGATGACATCGCACGGAGCCTGAAGGATCTTGCCGAAACTATAGAGCGACCCAAGACGTACGTTATCCGAAAAGCAATCGAGGAATATCTCAAAGAGTACGCAGACTATCTAATCGCATTGGAGCGCTTGAACGACAAGGACGACAGGATTATTTCGGATGAGGAGATGATGAAACTCCTTGGCATACAAGATTGAGTACAAATCATCGGTCTTTCGTGAATTGAAGCACCTGGATAAGAGGATCGCGAGAGAGATTAGAGAATCATTATCTTTGGACCCTAGTTGCGGCGAGCCTCTCACAGGGCAATTCAAAGGCATGCTAAAGTTGCGTGTTGGAGATTATCGCATTATTTACTCAAAGACTAAGGATGGCGTTCTCATTCTTAGAATAGGGCACAGAAGCATTGTTTATGAGAAGTAATAATTTTAATATTATTATCCAAAGTTAGCTCTTTCTCCCCGCCACCTCTTTTATCATCTCCGCCGATATAGCAATCCCCTTGTAGTTGTGCATGTTGAAGGATAGCAGCAGGCCCACCACTTTGCCGTCCTGCACCAGGGGGCTGCCGCTGTCTCCCGGTCCCGGCAGGTCTCCAGGCGGAAGCACCACGTAGGCGATGGACCACGATGCATCCGAGATGCGGCAAGTCCTTTTGCGGGCAGCGTTCTCGATAGTGACTTCGCCGAGTCTCGGTTTTGCAAGCTGCGTGGGCTTGCAGGCCGCAAGGATGGGGAAGAAAGCCAGGTCGGCATCTCCCGGCACGTAAGCGACCTTGCAAATCTGGTTGCCGATCCGCAGAGTATCTGTTCCCGAGTATCGGAAGATATGCGCGGGAGCAACTCCGGCGTAAGCGCCGCGCCATGGGACGACGGCTCCCATCACTCCGCCGGTCTTGCCGGAGAGGAAGAAATCGCCTGATTTGATCACGACTTCGATGAATGTCACTGGAAATAATTAGGCTTTCCGCTGCTACTACTGTCTCTCACTCCTGCAATCCGCTTCAACAAGACTTTTATCTTCTGAGGCCGATCTTTGCTCATGCCATCCCTAACCGTTCATGCTGGCGGCCTGACTTTGCATAACCCGGTCCTTCTGGCCGCAGGCATCCTTGGGACCACGGGCGCATCGCTGCGGCGCGCCGCTCTCGCGGGCGCGGGCGGCGTGGTCACCAAGTCCATCGGCTCCGTTCCCAGGGAGGGGCACCCCGGCCCAACGGTGGTCGGAGTCGAGTGCGGCCTCTTGAACGCCATGGGCCTGCCCAATCCCTCCTACAAGGAGTTTCAGGAAGAGATTGAAATTGCAAAGACGGGCGGCGTTCCTGTCATCGCCAGCATCTTCGGCTCCAGCGCCGAGGAGTTCGCCAAGATCGCCCGCGGCCTGGAGCCCGACGCCTTCGAGCTGAACCTCTCCTGCCCCCACGCGGAGAAGTATGGCTCGGAGCTGGGCCGCTATCCGGAGATGGTGGAGGCCGTGACCGGGGCAGTGAAGGCCGCGGCGAATGTACCCGTCTGGGTCAAGCTCACCCCCAACACGGCGGATATTGCGGAGCTGGGCCTGGCCGCCCAGCGGGGCGGAGCGGACGCGGTGGTGGCCATAAATACACTGAAGGCCATGGCCATCGATATCGAGACCGGCTATCCTATCCTGGGAAACAGGTTCGGCGGCCTATCCGGGCAGGCCATCAAGCCCGTGGCCGTGCGCTGCGTCTATGATCTGGCCTCGCAGCTGGAGATCCCGGTGATCGGCGTGGGCGGCGTGAGCTCCTGGGAGGATGCGGTGGAGATGATTCAAGCTGGTGCCTGCGCTGTTCAGGTGGGCACGGCGCTCTTGAAAGGATACAGCGTCTTTTCGGAGATCACGGAAGGTCTTTCTCGCTACCTGGAGAGGAAATCGCTCACGCCAGAAGAGCTCTGTGGCCTGGCCGGGAGGCGCAAATGAAGCCCATAAACTCCATCATCCAGGAAGTGCGATCTGAGGCTCCTTCGATCAGAACGTTCCGGGTGGACAGACAGCTGGACCCGGCTCCTGGGCAGTACGTCATGGTCTGGGTGCGGGGCGTGGACGAGGTGCCCATGAGCTTCTCTGGCCCTGACGCCATCACCGTCCAGTCAGTGGGCGAGGCCACCCAGGCGCTGTTCAGATTGAGCGCGGGCAGCAGCATCGGCCTGCGAGGGCCGCTAGGAAAGGGGTTCGTGCTGCGGGGCGAGAAGATTCTCCTTGTGGGCGGCGGCGTGGGAACGGCGCCACTGGCCTTCCTGGGCGAGCAGGCCAGGGGGGCTGGCCTGGAGGTCACGAGCCTCCTGGGCTTTCGCTCCTCTGAAGACCTCATCTTCCAGAACAGATTCGGTGCGCTGGGAGATACTATTATTACTACCGACGATGGTTCTTTCGGCATTCCCGGTCGGGTCGCCGCAGGCCTGAAGGGGCTGGATCTGGACGAGTTCAGCCAGATCTACCTCTGCGGCCCGGAGTTGATGATGTGGGACATAATCTCTCGCTGCAAAGACCGGGCGAACAAGATCCAGGCCTGCATCAACCGCTACTTCAAGTGCGCTCTGGGCGTCTGCGGCTCCTGCTGCCTGGACCCAGAGGGCCTGCGCGTCTGCGTGGAGGGGCCGGTGGTCATGGCGGACAGGCTGCTGGAAAGCGAGTTCGGCAGGTACAGGCGTGGTCCTGGCGGAGGCAAGGGCCTGTGCCGAGGCTAAAAATCATAGAGATCAGAGGACAAGATGATAGTCAGATTCAGATTGGACGGCAAGGTTCGCGGCGGATCGCTAAGCGTAGAGGAAAACCGCATCGTCTCCAGCGGCGATGTGCTAGCTCTGCAGGATGTGGAGCTGCTGGCTCCCTGCCAGCCGAGCAAGATCGTCTGCGTGGGCCTGAACTATACAGAGCACGCCCGAGAGCTGAAGATGGAGCTTCCAGCGGAGCCTGTCCTCTTTCTCAAGCCGCCCTCTGCCGCGTTGGCCACAGGCGGGCAGATAGTTTATCCCCCATCCAGCCGACAGGTGGACTACGAGGGTGAGCTGGCGGTAGTTGTGGGAAAGCGCTGCAAAAACATCCCGGCGGAGGAGGCCGAAAAATACATTCTCGGTTATACCTGCTTTAACGACGTCACCGCCCGCGATCTTCAGCGAAAAGATGTACAGTGGACGCGGGCAAAGAGCTTCGACACCTTCGCCCCCTTCGGCCCCTGGATCGCCAAGATCGATCCATCAAATGCGAACATTGAGACTCGTGTAAATGGTGCGGTGAAGCAGAAGTCGAACACCTCTGACCTGATCTTCGACACCTCCCGACTGGTGGAGTTCATAAGCCAGGTCATGACTCTTGAGCCGGGAGACTTGATCGCCACAGGCACGCCGCCGGGAGTGGGGCCGCTGCAAAAAGGTGATGTGGTGGAGGTGGAGATCGAGGGCATCGGGATTCTCAGGAACTCCGTAGCCCCTTAATCCGCGTTCCGGGGAGCTTTTTCTTTCCGATGCGTTAGCCTTGGGACCTTTCATTTCAAAATCTTGATGGCCTCTTCTGCCGTCTTGCCCTTGTTCACGATGGCAGCAATCGCCATGGTCATCTTCACAGGATCTTGATGCTGGAAGACGTTGCGGCCGATGGCCACGCCCCGCGCTCCGCCCTGCATGGCTCCCTCGATCATCTGCAAAAACTCCATATCCGTCTCTGTCTTCGGCCCGCCGGCGATGACCACGGGCACGGGGCAGCCTTCGACAACGCGCCTGAATGTATCCGGATCGCCGGTGTAGTTGGTCTTGATGACGTCTGCGCCCAGCTCTGCTCCCGCTCGGGCGGCATGGGCCACGACCTCGACGTCATTGGGATTGGGGATGCCTTTGCCGCGCGGGTACATCATTGCCACCAGCGGCATTCCCCATATGTCGCAGCGCTCGCTGACGCAGCCGAGGATGCGGAGTTGGTCCGACTCGGTCTCGGAGCCGATGTTGATATGAACGGACACGGCATCGGCACCCATCCTCAGGCACTCCTCGACCTGACAGACCTGAACCTTGTTGTTGGGATCAGGTCCAAGGGAAGTGGAGGCGCTCATGTGCACAATCAGGCCCACGTCCCGGCCATAGCCGCGGTGGCCGTGCCTGACCATGCCCTTCTGCTGCAGGACGGCATTGGCTCCGCCCCTGGCGACCTTGTTCACCATCTCCGGCAGGTCGACCAGGCCCTTGATGGGACCGACGCTGATGCCGTGGTCCAGGGGAATTATGACCGTATTTCCACTCTCTCTGTCCATTATCCTCTCCATTCGCACTCTCTTGCCTATCTCGCTCAAATCTTACCATCTCTCTTATTTCTCAAATGCTAACGTGTGGCATGGTAACACGTATCATATTTAAGAGTTGCGCCGCGCCAGGGGCAAGAGTCTTGCCCGAATCTTATCAGTTGGACCTCCCCCGGGATACCGCATCGAGCAAGGGATGAGTTTCTTACTGTAGAAGCAACACATCTATTAATCAAATGAAAAAAACTCAGGTGAAGTATGGACGAGGTAGGACGAATAAGGAAGAACGAAACTACTGAGATCGTGGTGCAGAAGACCGAGTTTCGAGGCTCGGTGGGAATTGACATCCGCGAGTATGTGACCTCAGAGAGGTACACAGGTTGGTCCAAGAACGGAGTCAGGATCCCAGTCGAGAAGTGGAAGGATTTCAAGGAGATCATGGACAAGGTGGAAAGTGCCGAAAGATGATCGCCATAGATTCGAGCAGGAGTATCGAGACTGGATCCGGCTCATGTCCAGGGACGCAGCCTACAGACTTTCCGCCCTGCCTCCCGGGGAGCAGAAGACTATCTTAAAGGCATACGAGGATCTCAAAGATCCTCTTGCTGTCTTTCGCATGCTTTCGCAGCCCAAGAGAGTGAGCAGCCTGGCAGGGGAGAGAATATCGAGCTTCATAGTGATAGAGACCGACGCCGTCACCTTCTTTCCCACCGTCTACAGCTCCATCCCCGGCGCCCTGGACTTCGCTGTGGCCATGAACAGACGTTTATTCTGCCAGAGCCTATGGTTCCCCATCATCTCCCTAAACTCCGAATACATCCGGCAGAGCAGCGACAGAGTGCTGAGGTTCGCCCTGGAGCACGAGTTTGAGATGAGCCGCATCTATCAGGAGGTCTCTTCAAACCTCAAGGCCTTTTCCCAAGGGGAAAAGCGAGACATCATGGACTCGGCCAAAGAGATCGCCACGGAGAGGCTGAAGATAACAAAAGAGGAGCGGATCGAGGATGAGAAGCTCATGCATCGGCTCTCCAAAACCCAGCCGCTCCTGCCAAAACCCTATGCGGAAAAGGCCATGCTCCTTTATCTGGAGGCCAACCTTCCAAAGCTGCAGCCTTTCGGCCAAAAGAGCCAAAGCCCCGAGGAAGAGGCCTATGGAGAGGAGCTTTACAAGGAGTTCCAGGGCTGGTCCAAGTTCTCTCAGGAGACCTATGAATTCTATGTCCGGGAGATCCGATGCAATCTCAAGGATGCGAACCGGGGCTACGGCTGAGCCATGAAGTATTTATATAGTGATCTCCATCAATCTTTGGTCATTACAATCCTTAAGGAGATTTCAATTTGGTAAGATCCGATATCAAATCTGAGGCTAAATCAGATCAAAAAGCAGAGGCACAAAAGCCTGTAGCCAAAAAACCGGAGGTCAATATCGGCATGGTGGGCCATGTCGATCACGGTAAGACCACTCTGGTCAAGGCCCTCTCCGGCGTCTGGACCGATCAGCACAGCGAGGAGGTCAAGAGGGGCATCTCCATCCGCCTGGGCTACGCGGACGCGACCTTCCGCAAGTGCCCCCACTGTCCGGAGCCGGATGCCTATACCGTGGAAGAGAAATGCCCCCGCTGCGGCGCAGAATCGGAAGCCCTGCGCACCGTTTCCTTCGTGGACTCACCGGGCCACGAGACTCTTATGGCCACTATGCTCTGCGGCGCAGCTATCATGGATGGAGCGGTGCTGGTCATCTCGGCCAATGAGCCCTGCCCCCAGCCCCAGACCAAGGAGCCCCTCATGGCCCTCAACATCACAGGCATCGATAGGATCGTGATAGTTCAGAACAAGATAGACCTCATGTCCCGGGAGCAGGTGATGGAGCACTATCAGCAGATCAAGAACTTCGTGAAGGGAACGGTGGCCGAGAATGCTCCCATTGTGCCCATCTCCGCTCAGCAGGACATAAACATCGACATGGTCATCGAGGCCATTGAGAAGACCATACCCACGCCGCCCCGCGATGTGGCCAAGCCAGCTCTTCTTAAGATAGCCCGGTCTTTCGATGTGAATCGACCGGGGGCTACGCCCGATAGCCTGAAAGGCGGTGTCATTGGCGGCTCTCTCAGCCAGGGAAGGCTTCGTGCTGGAGACAAGATAGAGATCTGCCCAGGCAGGCTGGTGGATTATGAGGGCAGGAAGCAGTGGATCCCCATCCAGACCAAGGTGGTCACCCTTTTGGCCGGCAGCCATTCCCAGGAGGAGATCACCCCCGGCGGCCTGGTGGGCGTGGGCACGCAGCTTGATCCCATCATGACCAAGAGCGACGCACTGGTGGGTCAGGTGGCAGGCGAGCCGGGCCAGCTTCCTTTGGCCAGGAACACCTTCACCATGAACATGCAGCTCCTGGAGCGCGTGGTTGGTGTTACGGACGAGTCCATGGTGGAGCCCATTCACTCCAGCGAGCCACTGATGCTGAACGTGGGCACGGCCACGACCGTAGGAGTTGTAACCAGCGCCCGTGAGGGCGGAGTGGTTCAGGTGCAGCTCAAGAGACCCGTTTGTGCAGATATGGGCGATCGCGTGGCGGTGAGCAGGCGCATCGGGGCAAGATGGCGTCTCATAGGCGTTGGCACCATCATCGAGTAGCATGAAGGTTATCCTGGATACCAATGCCCTGATGGTGCCCGAGCAGTTCGGGGTGGATATCTTTGCCGAGCTGCAGCGCCTGGGTTATGTGCAGTGGCAGGTCCCCTCATCCGTTCTGGCCGAGCTTCGCATTCTGGCGACCAAGGCCGAAAAAGGAAGGGACAAGGTTGCTGCCCGTGTGGCCCTGGGCCTGGCCGAGCGCTGCAGCATTGCGGGCCACGCCGATGTGGATGCCGACCTGGTCATCGAGGATCTGGCCCTTTCCGAAAGAGCAGCGGTCTTCACCAATGATAAGGCATTGAAGAAAAGATTATTTAGTAAAGGTATCACCGTAATATACCTGCGCCAGGGTCGATATCTAGAGGCGATGAAGAAGGAGTATTGATGTACAAAAAGATGAAGCTTGAGGGCGTGGCCAAGATAGAGCCGGATCATCTGGGAGATCCCCTCGATGCAGCAGTGGATAAGGCACTGCGCGATAAATACGAGGCAGTAGTGGATAAGACCCTTGGAACTATCGTGGCCGTACTGGGAGCTGATAAAATCGGAGAAGGACACATCCTGCCCGGGGATGGGGCCATCTACTACGAGGTCACCTTCGATGCCTTGGTCTTCAAGCCCGAGATGCAGGAGATCATCGAAGGAGAGGTGGTGGAGATCGTCAAGTTTGGAGCATTCCTCTCCCTGGGACCCTTCGACGGCCTTCTGCATGTCAGCCAGATCACCAATGAGTATATATCTTATGATGAAAAGAACGCGCGGCTGGTCAGCAAAGAGTCGAACAAGTCCCTGGGTGAAGGGGACAAGGTTCGGGCGAGGGTTATAGCCGTCAGCCTCAATGAAAAAGAGTATCGTGAGAGCAAGATAGGGCTCACCATGAGGCAAACCGGCCTGGGGCGGCTGGAGTGGCTTGAAGCCAACCACAAGGCGGAAGTCAGCGCCAAGACAGAGGCAAAATGACAGAGCAGGCTTGTAGAGAATGCAGCCGAATTATTGAAGGTCAGGTCTGTCCCATCTGCAACCAAGCCTCGCTCAGCAAGGACTGGAGCGGCTATGTCGTAATCATCGACCCCAAGGGATCGATCATCGCGCAGAGGCTGGAGATAACCCTCCCCGGCAAATACGCTCTGAAGGTGCGATAGATTGCGTCAACTCCTTCTTCCGGAAGAGCTGCGCTTTGAGCTGAAAGACCCCCTGGGTCGGCTGTGCAGGGGGGAAGGCCCGGAATGTGTGCGTGCCATGGAGTCAGAGCTTCGGGCCGCCAAGAGGATCGCCGCTGTCGGTGATATGACCGCCTTCTATCTTTTGAAGGCTTCCATCGTGCCTGATCTTGCTATCGTGGACAACAAGACCAAGAGAATGCCGGTTCCCGACCACGTTGTACAGAGCCTGGATCACGATAGCTATAAGACGGTGGAAGTGAAGAACCCGGCTGCCACTCTGACCAAAGAGCTCATGGATCTGATCGGAGATTCTCTGAAGGGCAAAGTGCGTGTGAAGATAATAGTAGATGGTGAGGAGGATCTGGCCACTCTTCCTGCCATCCTTTATGCGCCTTTGGGCTCCGTGGTGGTCTACGGCCAGCCCAATGAGGGAAGCGTTCTGGTCAAAGTTACTCCTGAAAAGAAGAGGCATGTTGAAGAATTTATGAATCGTATGATTGTGGAGGAATGAAGTTGGATATACAGGTTATTGAAGAGAAGAGCAATCCTATGCTGAACCGGCGGGAGGTTGTTTTCAAGGTTATTCACGATGAGTCCACGCCCTCAAGGAAGAGCGTCGTGGAGAGGCTGGCGGCTACCATGAACTCCAAGCCGGGCCTGGTCTTCGTGGACAGCCTGAAGACAGAGTTTGGAAAGCGAGAGACCATTGGCTACGCCAAGATCTACGAGACTGCAGAAAGGGCCAAGCAGGTGGAGCGGCCTCACATCGTGGAGAGGAATACCTTCACCAAGGCGGGGGCCAAGGCCGAGGAAGCCAAGCCGGAGGCGAGCTGATGGGAGTTGCTAAGTACTATCAGGTGAGCGGTGATGGCATCAAGTCTAAGAAGTCCGTTTGTCCAAGATGCGGAAACGGCGTATTCCTGGCGGAGCACGTCAACCGCTCAAGCTGCGGCAAGTGCGGTTACACGGAGTTCAAGAAATAGATTTTGGCAGGCTTTTGCCGGGTAGCTATTTAAAGATAAGAGACGCAAATAGCTATTGGTGTCTATTTGGCTCAATTCGATCTAGCTACCCTCATTGCTCTGCTGGTTGTGCTCATAATCTTATCCCAGGCCATCAAGATCGTTCGGGAGTACGAACGAGTGGTGATATTCCGCCTGGGGCGCTTTTCCGGCGTGAAGGGGCCCGGCATATTCTTCATAATTCCCATCATCGATCGCGTCATTCTGCTCGACCTGAGAGTCGTCACCATCGATGTGGCCAAGCAGGTGGTCATAACCCGCGATAACGTCAGCGTGGAGGTGGATGCAGTCATCTACTACCGGGTTGTCGACCCCTCCCGGGCGATCATTCAGGTGCAGAACTACAAGCTGGCCACCTCGCTCCTGGCTCAGACCACCCTGCGGGACGTCCTGGGCCAGATCGAGCTGGATGACCTGCTCTCCAAGCGCGATGAGCTGAACAAGAAGCTGCAGGAGATCCTGGACCGCCATACCGATCCCTGGGGGATCAAGGTGACGGCAGTCACTTTGCGGGACGTGGCTCTGCCGGAATCGATGAGAAGGGCGATTGCCAAGCAGGCCGAGTCGGAGAGGGAGAAGAGATCACGCATCATCCTGGCGGACGGCGAGTTCCAGGCCTCCAAGACCATGGCCGACGCGGCCAAGTTTTACGAGCAAGTGCCTGCGGCTCTGAAGCTGAGAGAACTGCAGACGCTCGTGGATATCGCCAGGGAGAAGACTCTCATTGTCGTAACGCCCAGCGGAGATCCGGGCACGGGCTCGGTGGCGGGCCTGACTGCAGCTTTGAACCGGGAGCTCTCCGAGAGGGAAGCATCCCGAGCGGACGAAGCGAGGATAGAGGCGGCCAGAAAAGGGACATCCTTCCAAGGACGATGATGGCCGGACGGTCCGTTTCGGGCATCGAGAGGCAGAGCCAGCTCTGCCTCTCCCTGAACAATGCCAAAGTTGCATTATTATTTTTAATACTATTACTACTTACCATCCCCGCTTCGGCCGGCGGCGGGCCGGTTCTGGCGGTTTCGCTAGAGGGCGCCATCACCCCGTCCAGCGATGATATCCTGGTCGCAGCTCTGCAGGAGGCAGAGGCGGGAGGCTACCAGGCCCTGCTGATTCTGCTGGACACGCCTGGCGGAGGGCTGGCGGAGACCACCGCGATCCTCAAGCAGATAGAGGAGACGAAGCTTCCCGTTATCGGCTACGTCTACCCGGAGGGTGCCACTGCCTGGTCGGCTGGAACTCTGATCCTCATGGGCTCAGATGTTGCGGCCATGGCGCCGCACACCATCATAGGCTCTGCCCAGCCCGTGCAGCTCTCGCCTACCGGAGGCACTGAACCTATAAACGACAGCAAGACCATCAACGCGGTCGTGGCCCTGATCGAGGAGAAGGCGCGCATGCACAGCCGGAACACGACTGCAGCTCGGGAGTTCGTGGTCTCCAACCTGAACCTGAATGCGGATGAGGCCAAGAGATGGGGTGTCATCGAGTACATCAGCCAGACGCCGGAGGATCTGCTGAGACAGATCAACGGCAGCGATGTGAAGAATACCACATTGAACACTCTGGGGGCAGAGGTGGATCACTTCCAGCCTCCTTTGAACCTGCAGTTCTTGAAGATACTCTCCGATCCCACCATCGCCGGGCTGCTGATGCTGGTCGGGCTGTACGCCATCATCTTCGGCTTATCCAGTCCGGGCGTGGGAGCGGAGGCCTTGGGCGTGGTCGCTCTGGCGTTGGGCTTGATCGGCCTGGGATTCAACGTGAACCTCGGAGCCGTGTTTCTGCTCCTGCTGGGCCTGGGCCTGATCCTGGCGGAGCTGCACAGCCACAGCTTCGGTATTCTGGCCGCGGCCGGGCTGATCTGCGTGGTGGTGGGCAGCATACTCTTCGTGCCCACCAGCTTTCCGCAGTGGTATGTTCCGGGAAGCTACCAGCAGTCCATGGCCCTGGCCATCATCCTGCCCTCGCTGATCCTGGGCGCATTCCTGGCCTTTGCCCTTTACAAAGTAGCTCGCGTCAGGCTCTCTGCACCGGTCAATGACAGATTCGTGGGCGAGGAGGCGGAGGTGCTGGACAGGCTGGACCCCAAGGGCTACGTCATCTTCGAGGGCGAGTACTGGCAGGCGGAGAGCGACGAGGTGGCGGAGAAGGGGGGGAAGGTGGTGATAGTAGCGAAAGAGGGTTCAGTGCTGAAGGTCCGAAAATTATAAAAAATACGAGCGGATTGAGCAGCACTGAGGCAATTTCATTCGCCGTCCTGGTGGCATTGAAATTTTAAATTAGGGAGGGTCGCAGGCCAATAACCTAAGGATTCAAGAATCCAAGGCCGTATCTATCGATTATCACCCGTAGTCTCCTTTATGGGAACTTTCAAATAGAAAATGGACGAGCAGACCGGTATGAAAACGATTTGGTGTTTTGCATTGCTGAACCTGATCTTCTTGACCGCGGGGATCTGTGCGGCGGAAGTCCCGGACTTGATAGGAAACTGGACCGGTTCGTGGAGGGCGTATGATGCAGGAGTTGGGTACTCTGGATCGGGGGAAAACGACAGCGTCAATTTTGCTTTTGTAGAGCAGAGAGACCGTATATTCGCTGGAAATCTGACATTCAAGATGAAGAATGAGTCAGATTCCAAGGACGGTTTTGTGGGAGCCATTGGATTGGACAACAAGACGCTCTATATCGCCGAATTTGATAAGGGCTATATTCAGGGGACGCTCATCTCCAACGATGAGATGGAGCTGATATATCTTGCGGATGGAGAAGAAGCGTCGGTGGCCGTTGATAGACTTAACAGGATAAAAGCATAAATGCCAGTTTGCAGAAGCGGCGTTGGGTGCAGTATAGATAATTGGTTATTCATCCGCTCTCTGCTCATTGAACCACGATAAAATTTTATATTTTTATAAGTAAGTACCCATTGATGCTATTGCAGTACCTCCAGGATTGCAAAAGGACCTGAGCGTCTTCAAGATGAAGAGGGATACCGGAAGGACAAGCGATCCCCCGATATCCCCCGGCGTTTGGCTGATCGTCTTAACAAAAAATTTATACGCTCTCTCCACCCAAATACTGCTCAGGAAGCTGCTTGGATTGGGCGTATGCCGCATCAGCCTCAGCCTGCTTGCCCATAGCTTTCAAAATGTCGCCTTTGTGTATCCAGACGATAGCGTCCAAGGGCTCCAGATCTAGCGATCTGTTGATGTATCCGAGAGCCTCCTCGTATTTGCCCAAGCCCGCCAGGGCCATTCCTTCCGTGTCCAAGGTGGCCGAAAGGTCTGCAGTCTGTATCTCGATGGCCCTAGCTGCATATTCTACTGCCTGGTCATATTGTCCTCTCTTATAAAGTAGCCATGCCTTACCGTTCAAGGCATTGCCATCCGCCAGGTGCAGCTCTATGGCTTTATCGTAGCTTTGGAGAGCCTCGCTGTAATTGCCCATGCCATGATAGGCGATGCCTTTGCCTATCCACGCGCTAACGTATTCAGGATTCAGATCGAGGGCTTTATCGTAGCTCTGGAGAGCCTCGCTGTAGTTGCCCATGTCATTAAAGGCGGAGCCTCTGCCAGTCCAGGCTGCTGGATAGGACTTGTTTATATCAAGGGCGTTATCGAAGGCCACGAGGGCATCCTCATATTTATACTGGTCGAGGAGGATATAGCCCTGATTTGTCCAGTTGAAAAGGATACTATCTGTTGCGCTGATTGATTCTTCTTGCCCTTGGGAGGGCACGCTTGCCAGGCAAAACAATAGAACCAGCAAGGCAGAAAGTGATAGGTATCTGCATATCTTCATAACATCACTCCATTTGTTATCCTAATGCTAGAAAGCAAAGAATAAATAATCTTTGAAAACTTTTCTGCTTGAAAATCTGATTCAAGGACTCCAAAGATGGCCTGAGGTGCATCTGCATATCTCAGGCAGACTCAAGCCTTGAAATCAGCTCCTCATTGGAATAGTCGATGATCTCCCTGGACAGATTCCCAAGCTCAGGAGAGCAGTCCGCAAGGCCATAGTCCCGTCCTTGAGCCATCTCCCTCCAGATGGGCGGCAGGCAGTCCATCCTCTGGGCCATGCCGCTTTGAGGCTCAGGGGCCAGGTAGTACATTTTAGTGATGCCGGCACTGATGATTCTGACCAGGCCCATGGGGCTTGGCTCGCCGGAGAGGTACATCACCAGGCCGTCCGCTCTGGAGACCGGCGCTTTCATCAGATCCTCGTACTTGTTGAGAAGGTCCATCTCGGCGTGCAGATCGCTCCGAAAGTATGGGTAGAACACGTGGTTGTGTCCCCGCTCCACGACCTCGCCGGTGGATTCGTTGACGAGGCAGGCACCGTAGCCGAAGTTGCCCTCCCTGGCTGCGGCCAAGGCCTCCTGGAGGCTTATCAGAGCAAAGCGATCGTCGGGCTTCTTTGGCGAAAAGGCCTCGATTGCCGCCTGGATCTCCTCCGGTGAGCTGTTGTTCCTCGTCATTTTTTCCAATTCCTCGCCCTGGGAGACGCAGGCCAGGCCAAAGATCAGCAAGAGAGCAGCTGCAAAAAGCCGCATCCATCCTTGATAGGCACCATATCTTCGCATCTGGTCTTCAAACATGATCTCACCAACCTTACATATCGTTTTGTATCTTTTGGCCGAGAGAAAATTTAAAATTTTTTATACTGGCTTTGATGCGTTTGGGCCGCCTTCTTGCCAGGGCGGATGACGCCCAGGGCGAACACATCCGCGCCGCGTCGCATACCTTTAGATACTTTGCCTTTCCTACCTTCTGGCGATAATGACCGCCGATCCTGTCGTCAAATGGGAGGAGTTCCTCAGATCTCGTTACTGGGATGATCTGCTGGAGCTGGCGGACTCCTATCCCGATGAGCGCAGCCTGATGGTGAAGTTCCCCGACCTGGACCGCTACGATCCGGAGTTTGCCGAGGAGCTGCTGGAGAGTCCGGAGCCAAATCTGGAGGCGGCGCAGAAAGCACTTCTGGAGATAGACCTGCCCATGGACGTCTACCTGGACAAGGCACATGTACGGATCACCGAGCTGCCCCGCCACTACAAGACTTGTGATCTTCGATCCGACCACATCGGCAAGCTGATCGCCATCGAAGGTCTGGTCAGGACGGCTACAGAGGTGAGACCCAAGATCGTCTCCGCCGCCTTTCAGTGCCAGAGATGCGGCTACACCTTCTTCAAAGAGCAGACGGGAACCAAGTTCGAGGACCAGAGCCTGAAGTGCCAGAACCAGGCCTGCGACCGGGGCGGGCCGTTCAAGCTCCTTCTCCATCAGTCCAAGTTCGTGGATGCTCAAAAGATCCGAGTGCAGGAGTCGCCTGAGGACCTGCGGGGCGGGGCGCAGCCGCAGACGATCGATGTGGAATTGGAGGACGATCTGGCGGGCAAAATCTTCCCCGGCGATCGCGTCGTCGTCAACGGCGTCCTCAAATCCTATCAACGCTCCACGCCCCAGGCGGGCAAAAGCACCTACTTCGATCTCTTCCACAAGGGGCTTTCCGTGGAGATGGAGGATCAGGAGTTCGAGGAGATCGAGATCGCCCCCGAGGATGAGCGGTTGATTCTGGAAATGTCCCGCGATCCAGAGATCTATGAGCAGGTAAAGAAATCCATCGCTCCCTCCATCTTTGGCTACGATGACGTGAAGGAGGCGCTGGGTCTTCAACTGGTCTCCGGCTTTGAGAAGAAGCTGCCCGACGGAGCCCGCATCCGCGGAGACATCCACATCCTGCTGGTGGGAGACCCAGGCATAGCCAAATCTCAGCTGCTCCGCTATATGACCAAGATCTCGCCTCGCGGCATCTACACCTCGGGCAAGAGCACCACCTCCGCGGGGCTCACGGCCACGGCCGTCAAGGACGAGCTGGGCGACGGAAGATGGACCATCGAGGCGGGAGCCCTGGTTTTAGCGGACAAGGGCATCGCCGCCGTGGACGAGCTGGACAAGATGGACAACGAGGACAAGAGCGCGCTGCACGAGGCGATGGAGCAACAAACGATAAGCGTCGCCAAGGCTGGAGTCATGGCCACCCTGAAATCCCGCTGCTCGCTGCTGGCCGCGGCCAACCCCAAGCTGGGCAGGTTCGACAAGTACGAGCCCATCGCCCCCCAGATCAACTTAACTCCAGCGCTCATGTCCCGCTTCGACCTGATCTTCGTCCTGACCGACGATCCGGACACCAAGAGGGATTCGCAGATCGCAGAGCACATCCTGAAGAGCAACTTCGCCGGCGAGCTCGCCACCCAGATTGCCTGGAATCCCCAGATATCCCAGGAGGATGTCGACAACGCCATGACGGTTATAAAGCCGGCAATAGATCCCGAGCTGCTCAGGAAGTATGTGGCTTACGCCAGGAAGAGCATCTTCCCAACGCTCACTGACGAGGCCAAGGAGTACTTTATGAAGTACTACGTCGGCCTGAGGACCCAGGGCCAGGACTCGAACAAGCCCGTGCCGGTCACGGCCAGACAGCTGGAGGGCCTGATACGTCTGGGCGAGGCCAGCGCCAGGCTCCGGCTGAGCGATAAGGTGACACTGGTGGACGCGCAGAGAGTGGTCAAGATCCTGGAGGCCTGCCTGCGCAAGGTGGGCGTAGACCCGGAGACCGGCTTTTTGGATGCCGACATCATTGCCTCGGGCACCTCCAAGAGCACCAGGGATAGAACTAAATCTATAAAAGAGATCGTAAAGGAAGTTAGCAGAGAGCACCAAGGGCTGGCTCCGCTGGATGCCGTATTGAATATGGCTGAGGAGGCTGGTATGAACAGAGCCAAAGCCGAAGAGATAATAGAAAGGTTAAGGCGAGATGGCGAACTTATAGAGCAGCGAACTGGCATGCTTAGGTTGCCGTGATTGTTATGAACTCCAGTTAATATTATTATCAATTTAAAATGATAACCATGTCTGAAGATTCTGAAATAAAAGAAATGTACCTTAAAACTTACAGGCAGGGGGCCGAAGTTCTCATAGCCGTCTGCGACTTCGATATCCTGGGCAAGAAGTTCGCGGAGGGCCATCTGTGCATAGAGGTTTCTTCGGACTTCTTCGGCAGGGAGTTGGCCTCCGGACCCCAGGTAGAGGCAGCTCTCGGCAGGGCCACTATGGCCAACCTGGTGGGCTGCCGGGTCGTGGAGCATGCCATTCGCTTGGGCTATGTGGAAAGAGAGAACGTCCTTTCCATCGAGGGAGTTCTTTGCGCCCAGATGGTGCGAATGTGATTCAGTCCGTTTGTCCCAAATGTGGTCTGCCGGCGGAGCAGGGGCTCTGCCCACAGTGCATCCTGGAATCGACGGAGCTTCTCATCTGTCCCGACCTCGCGGAGGTCACCATCTGCTCCGTCTGCGGCTCAAGGCAAGTAAAAGGAAAATGGCAGATCCCGGATAGCCGCTCCGTGGAGGAGCTGGCTTCCCAGGCGGCCGTCGATAGCTTATGGTTTCACAAGGAGTTTGAGCGTCCGGAGGTCGAGCTTGAGCTATGCAAAGTGGGAGCGACCCGCTACCTGGCCCGCGCTTCCGTCACTGGCAGTTTCAAAGGCCAGGCAGTTCAGAAGCAATGCGAGATTCCTGTCAGGATCAAGCTCGTGGCCTGCGACCGCTGCAGCCGCATTGCCGGCAAGTACTTCCAGTCCACGGTCCAGGTGCGGGGAAACCGTAACCGGGAGTTGTCAAAGCAGGAGATGGAGGAGTGCAAAAGGACCGCCGAGTCCATGGCCGACTCAGGCTACCGGGGTGGCGACCAGCTCTCCTTCATCCAGGAGATCAAGGTGGTCAAGGGCGGCCTGGACATCGTCTTGGGGTCCACCCAGCTGGGCAGACATCTGGCCAGGGCCCTACAGGAGCGCTTTGGAGGTAAGCTCCTCGAATCGTGCAAGCTGGTGGGAAGAAAGGACAACCGTGACGTGTACCGCTCGACGTTGCTGGTCCGGCTCCCCAGATTGAAGAGGGGTGACATCGTATCTTTCCGGGGCTCTCTCTTCGAGGTGGCTGGCTTCGACGGCAAAACAACGCGGATTGCCTCTCTTCGAGAAGGCCGCAGGTCCAGCCTGAGCGAAGAGAGTGCAGAGAATGTGGAGGTCTTGGGAAATAGGGCCGATGCCCAAAAGGCGATGGTGGTATCCGAGGATCATGACATTCTTGAGATTTTGGACCCTGAGACTTTTCGGACCGCCCTCGCGCCAAGGCCCAAGGATCTGGAAATCAAGTCGGGAGAGGAAGTGAAGGTAGTAAGGACTGTAAATGGATTTATAGTATTAGAGTAACTTTTATATATCTTGAAGAACTCCAAGGATGAGACATCCACCCACAAAGTTCTTAAACTAGTTTTGTGCAATTTCTAATGGTAGAAGCACGCATTTGAGCTTCGAATCACATGATGATTAAGCCTTAGGTTAAGCCAAGGGCGATGAAATGCCAGTTAAGTGAGGACAAGAATGCTCATGTGTGGGCATTTCTATCAGATGCTCCATGATGTTGGCAAATGGACACTGAAATAGTTGGATGAACTCATATTCACGATCATTCACAGCTCACCCCGTGCCTGAGTTTTGGCATGGCTGCATGGCGACAAGAGGTCGCGAATTGGCCTTGGAAGGCCGTTGATAGTATTGATTAGGGGAGCGTGGGTGTGACTTTTATTCAACTATTTTAAAATAAGAGGTGTCTTAATATGCAAAATGTTGATACCACTAAATATGTAATTTACGCGGATATAACGGCGGAAGGGATAGTGGAGCGGCCGGATGTGGTCGGTGCCATATTTGGCCAGACCGAAGGTCTCCTCGGAAGCGACCTGGATCTGAGAGATCTGCAAAAAACTGGTAGACTGGGCAGGATAGACGTGCAGATAACCTCCAGCGGGGGGAAGTCCAGCGGCACCATCTCCATCCCCTCCAGCTTCGATAAGGTCGAGACCGCCATCCTGGCTGCTGCTCTGGAGACCATAGATCGGGTGGGACCCTGCATCGCCCGCATAGTCGTCAACCGCATCGAAGACGTCAGGGCTTCTAAGAGAAAGTATGTCATAGATCGGGCCAAGCGCATCCTGGTGGAGATGTTCGATGAGAACATCCTGGAGACGGAGGAGATCACCGAGGAGATAAAGCAGTCTGTCCGGGTGGAGGAGATAACTCACCTGGGAAAGGACAGCCTGCCGGCGGGGCCCAACGTTGTGGACTCGGACGCCATCTTAGTGGTGGAGGGGCGGGCTGATGTGCTCAATCTGCTAAAATACGGCATCAAGAATGCCGTGGCTGTGGGCGGAACCAATGTACCTCCAACCATCGCCGATCTCTGCGCCAAGAAGGTCGTGACCGCCTTTACAGATGGAGATCGAGGCGGTGAGCTGATCGTCAAAGAGCTGCTTCAGGTGGCTGACATCGATTATGTGGCCAGGGCTCCGGAGGGAAAGAGCGTCGAGGACCTGACCCAGAAGGAGATAGTGCGATCTTTGCGCCAGAAGATCCCTGTGGAGCAGGTGCTGGATCAGTACAAGATCAAGAACCAGCCCAAGAGAAGGCGCGAGATCACCACCAAGAGAAAGAGTCTCATCCGAGAGAAGCCCTTCTGCATGCGCAACATCGCCGAAAGGGCGGAAGCCATCGCTCCGCGCCGAATCGTGCCCCGGGAGATCGTGCCAAGATCGATCTCGGCAGTGGAAGAGGTGGCGATAGCTGCTCCCGAACCCGTCCCTGAGCCCGAGCCAGAGAGGGAGTGGTTCAGACAGCATGTGGATGAGCTGGACGGCACGCTCTCCGCCAGGCTGATAGACAGGAACCACAACGTCCTCAAGGAGGTAGCGGTGCGGGACCTGGCCAGAGAGCTGAAGGAAGCCAATGGAGAGGTCAGCGGCGTGATCTTCGACGGCGTGGTAACGCAGCGCATCCTGGATATTGCCGCAGAGAAGGGACTGGAATACCTCATCGGCGCGAAGATGGGCAACATCGCCAAGAGCCCATCTTGCGTCAAGGTCATCACCAAAGAGGCGTAATCTTCGCCTCTTTTCCTCTTATCCGGCATCTTTTTAGCCCAGGTCTTCCCCTGATTTCGCCATACTGATCAAGCGAGGTCACTTCTGATGGAGTTCAAGCAGTGCATTGTGGTTCGAGAGGATCTGAAGCTGTCAGCCGGGAAGCTGGCTGTGCAGGTAGCCCATGCGGCGGTCATGGCAGTGGAACGAGCAGAAAAATCTGATAAATCCACGGTCTCAGACTGGAAGTCGGAGGGACAAAAGAAGGTGGTTCTCAAGGTTCCAGGCGCTTCTGACCTCTTCCGGCTGAGAGAGGATGCGGAGAGGGCGGGGATTCCCAGCGCTATCGTCGCCGATGCTGGGCTTACGGAGATCCCTCCTGGCACCATAACCGCCTTGGGCCTTGGGCCTGCTCCCAACAAGCAGTTGGATAAAATAACTGGAAAGCTCAAGCTTTTCTGAGGAAAGATGTTGGCAGCGACCGATCAGGATCGAGCCCTGGGCATGGATTATTACGTCACCGATACCCCAGGCTGCGGCGGTGTCATTCGAACCAGCCCCGAGGACTTTCAGGTGGAGGAGGTCTACGAAGATCTGAGATACGAGGGGGGGAGATACCTGGTCCTGGAGGTGGAGAAGAGGGACTGGGATACACATCACCTCATCCGGGAGATGTCCAGGAAGCTATGCATCAGCCAGAAGAGGTTCGGCTGGGCCGGGACCAAGGACAAGCGCGCTGTGACATGTCAGCGCATCAGCATCATGAACCTAGAAGAAGCGGAGCTGAATAAAATCACCTTGCCGGATCTGAAGATGAGGGTCCTGGGCAGGACGAACCGTGGCGTAAGCCTGGGAGATCTGCTGGGCAACCGATTTCGCATCACGCTTCGAGAGCTGACCTGTCCCGAGCCGGAGAGCCGAATGGCTGGCATCACCGAGGAGATCGAAGCGAAGAGAGGCGTTGCCAACTACTTCGGAGTGCAGCGGTTTGGGGACACAAGACCGGTAACTCACAAGGTGGGCGAGGCCCTGGTGAGAGGCGATATCGAGGAAGCGGTCTTCATCTATCTGGCCATGTCCTTTCCCGGTGAGCTGGAGAGGACGAAGGCAGTGCGCGCACAGCTCTGGGAGAGCCGGGACATTCCTGCGGCTCTGAAGAGCTTTCCTGAATATCTGCACTACGAGCTGGCCATGCTCAACTACCTGGCAGAGCACCCCGGAGATTACTCCCATGCCTTCCAGGTTCTTTCCGTCAACCTGAGGCGCCTCTTCGTCCACGCCTATCAATCCTACCTCTTCAACAAGATCCTCAGCCGCCGCCTGGCAGCAGGCCTGCCGCTGGACAGGACGGTGGCGGGTGACGTGGTCTGCTTTGCCCAAGGTGGGTTGCCGGACACCAACAGGCTCCAGGCAGTGACTTCGGAAAATCTGGAGGCGGTGAACAGGCTGACCGGGCGAGGCAGAGCGTTCGTAACTCTGCCGCTCATCGGATTTGAGACCGCCCTCGCAGAAGGCGCAGAAGGTGAGATAGAGAGGTCAGTGCTTGGGGATGAGAATGTGATACCGGAAGATTTTCGCATTGCTGCGAACCCTGATTTGGGCTCACGGGGGGCAAGGCGCACCGCCCTGTTGCAGGTCTCTCCCAAAATCAAGGTAAAGGGAAGGTGTGCAGAGCTGGAGTTCTTCCTGCCCAAAGGCAGCTATGCCACGGTGATCTTGCGGGAGTATACCAAGAGCGCAACGATTATCACAGAATAAGCGGGAGGATAAAGATGTGCACCTAGAACTGGAAGATCCTTATGTGGTGGTTTACAGGCAGATCCACGCGCTGGTGGACTCAGAGGCGCGTTTGGTGGAGCTCTTGGAGCGCTCCAGCTGCTACGGCGGTTCGGCCTGGGCCAGATATCACTACTCCCGAGGGCCCTTGATCCAGAGCTCCCGCAACCTGGGTGATTGGTTTCGCTACATGCTGAAACCTGGGAATGCAAATCTGGATCTGATCTCATCCCAGAGGTCTGCAGGCATCGAATCCGTCCTGGTGAAGGGTGGAGAGGTGGAGATAACTTATGCCGGCCTGGGAGGAGGGGGCGTGGGAGCTACCCTTTCCCGGGCGAAGGCCGGGGACGTTCTTCGCTATGAAGTAACGGAGTGCGGCGGAGGCCGAGTAGCCCGCGGCACGATCGTTCTCCCTCGGCGGGAGCGGCTGATCATCGGAGTGGATGATACCGATTCCAAGACGACAGGAGCGACCTGGGCCCTGATCCACAACATCGCCTCCAAGGTCGACCGCCCTGAGGCGCGCTACATCTCTCATTCTCTGGTGCAGCTCTTCCCCGTCCCGACCAAGACCCAGAACTGCGTTTCTACAGCGGTGGAGTTCGCCTGCCTTCCCGGCAGAGCGGAGAGCATGCTCGCCGATTTTATGGCATTGCTCAAAAAGTACACTGTCTCGGAGCAGACAGGCATGGCGGTCTTCCGGGATTTCGATCCGTCCTCCCTTTTGGCTTACGCCCAAAGGTGCAAGCGAGAGAGGGTGCAGTACGAAGATGCCTTGGAGGCGGCGCGAGAAGCGGGTGTGCAGATCCTCATGAATGGCCAAGGATTGATCGGAGCTGTGGCGGCTTTGCCCTTCTGTGCCAGGCCGGATGAATCCATTGTGCCGGGGATGAAATGAAAGGCCTGGATGCCCTGGTTCAGGCCGCAGAGGATGCTGGAGTGGAGGCGATCACATACGTTCCGGGCTATCCCTTAACCGAAGTGGCCGAGGCTTTGGGTGCTGAAATATCAGTAAACGAAAAGGTGGCCCTGGAGATCGCCCTGGGGGCCTCGGCCACCGGCACTCGCTCCATGGTTCTATCAAAGCAGCTGGGGATGAACATTCTGGCCGATCCCCTGGTGATCTCGGCCACCCATGCCATCGGCTCTGGAGTAGTAGTAATAGCGGGAGACGACCTTGGCCCCGAAGGCTCCCAGGCGGAGATGGACAGCCGGGCTTTTGGCCCGCTCTGTGAATTACCCGTGCTCGATCCAATAGACCCGCCCCATCTTTACAGCTCTATTCTGGAGGCCTACACCCTATCCGAGTGGCTGAGAATACCGATAATTGTTCGAGTCACGTCGCGTCTTCTCCGGAGCCTGGCTCCTTCTATCCAGCCTCACTCCTCGCAGGGGTCGGGCCAAGAGTTCGAGCGAATCGGCTGGGAGCTGACTGCGAGGGGCAGGCACCAGAAGCACCACGACAGGATCCTGGCCTTGGCAGAAGAGGCCTCCGAATCCACCACGCAAAACCGCCTGCAGATCTTGGGGAGTGTGGGCATCATCGCCAGCGGCTTTCCGGCCGCCCTGGCCGAAGGCCTTGGAGTGTCTTTGCTCTCCATTGGCTACGCCTATCCCCTTCCCTGGAAGCTGATGCGCCGCTTCATCGATGGCCACCGCCTCGTTCTCATCGCCGAGGAGCCTCGGCCCTGTATCGAGTCGCAGCTTCGCATGAGCCCCAAGGTGAGGGGAAAGCTCACCGGCCATCTGCCCTTCGGGCCCCTGGAGAAATCCGATCTGGTCAAGGCTCTGGAGAATCTGGAAAAGAGGATAGAAAAAGGGCCGCAGGTCTATGAAAGTGCAGCGAGGCGAGGCTACACCGGCATCTGCGACGATTGCCCTTACGTTCCCCTTTTCCGGGCGCTTGCCGAGCTGGACGTGCCCGTGGCCGGGGACGCGGGCTGCGTCATCCGCACCACCCGCAAGCCCTATGAATCCGTGGACGTGGTCTACGGTTTGGGCTCATCGGTGGGCGTGGCCTCGGGCTTTGGGAAGAAGGGCGTGGCCGTGATCGGCGACTTCGCCCTGGCCCATTCGGGCCTGCAGGGATTGATCAACACCGTCTGGCGAAAGAAGGAGGTGCTGGTGGTCCTGCTCAAGAATGACGTGGCTGCGATGACTGGAGGCCAGGAGACGCCGGATTTGACCAGGCTTCTGGAGACGCTGGTGCCCACGCGCTGGCTGGAACTTCCTGCCCCGGAGGAAGAGATCGAAAAAGTGCTTCGGGAGGAGCTGGCCAGGCCTGGGGCATCCGCGGTGGTGGCAGAAGGCAGATGTTCAAGGTGCGGCTAGGCAACCCGTTCAAAACCACAGAAAATCCAATAATTGTTTTTCAATTGGCTTTTAGTTCCGATTGCCACAGATATATGTTCAGGATAAGCAGAGGGCAATTATGAGAGCCATCCTGCTCATGGTTTTCATGTTCGTCTTTCTGGCTGTCATCATCTCCGGGTCCCTGCCGCAATGGATTCTATGCACAAAACCATTGACTCACCCGCTTTAACGCTACCTCTTTCTTTCTCATGAGCATCCACAAATTTTCTCCCTCTTTGGCGTCCCGAAGTCTCCTGCATCGTTGTAGGAAATGTCGTCGGTCTTGTTGCAGTAGCCCACCCACCAGTCGAAGACCTTGATCCTGACCGGCTGCCCCAGGAAGCAGCCCGTAAACCAGAAGTAACGCGGCACGCCACCAAGGTTGATTCCCTCCCCATTGCCCGTAGTGTCCACGATGTAGTATTTGTCCTCTCCCGGCAGCAGCACCAGATTGTAGGCGTGGCCGGGATGGTTGCCCAGAAGGGGCAGATCGTAGCCCGTGCTGGCTGTGCTGAGGGCCTCCGTCCGGTTGTACCCGGCTTTGCGCAGCAGCGTGGTCACGGCGGCAGCGTAATCGATGCAGACGCCTGTGTGCAGCAGGTTCACCGTGGCATGGGTCGGGAACATCCCCAGCACGGCACTGTTCTTGCTCATGTTGGTGTCAGACCGCCATGCGGTTAGGCCCCACTCCTCCGGGCGGCAGGTGAGGTTGCTGACATTTTTGTTGAATTCCTCCCGGAAGGCGCAGGTTCCGGCAAGGCCCATCCCGCAGGTGCGGGTGCACTCCGGGTAGCCGGAGCAGCAGGCCTTGAAGAGAGCGTAGCCCTGCATGTACCTCGCCTCAGGCCCGAAGGCCCGGATGAGGTAGAGAGCGCGGCATCTTTTTTTGTCGTCCCCCGAGTCGGCAAGGGCTTCTGCGCAGGCTGAACCAGGGCGGGGCGCCCCGTCGCAGCAGCTGATCGCGTCAGCGACGATGTAGTCAAGGCCGGGATGGCAGACCTCGAACTCCTGGCAGCCTTGCGACGCGTTGGGCCAGATATCCTGGCAAGGGGTATCCACGGGATAGTATTTTGGCCTGGGATTGAGGTTGCTGCAAACCCACGGTTCGGCAATGCCCAATTCTATGGTATCTGTGGCTGAGGCGTTGGCGCTGTCGGTAATGGTAAGAGCAATAGTATGCCATCCTGGGGAGAGGTTGCTGCTCTCGAACTTATCTGCGCTGCCGATCACGCCGTCCAGGCTCGACCTCCACAAGTAGTGCAGCGGCCCTTCTTTGCAGGCGGAGGCCTCGAAGAGGACAGGCTCTCCACGCGGGAAGGTGCGCACGTCCCCCGGAGAGAGAATCAAGGCTCTTAGCCGGC